>JAAELW010000430.1 GCA_024226235.1 bacterium | reverse complement strand
GTTGCATTCTCGCCGACCATCCCTCGGTGCCTCAGCGGAGAACTCTGACAAATATGGAGACCCTCGCACAGCTGAAGAACCGTACACAGCAGGACATCATGCTGGCTGGAAACAACTCGTCCTACATCGTGACGGGCCATTTCCCCCGAGAAGCACTCGGACGGATCTTGCCGGGATCGATGTCCATACCCTCCGACGAGGTGATGGCCAGCAAGTTTCCAGGTGCAAGGATGATCGACGGCATGCATCCGTTCATGATGATGTTCAGCAACTGCAGGAACGTCCATGACGTGATGACCGAGATCGAGCTTCGCCACTACCGGGAACTCATGTTCTTCATTCCGGTCAACTACACGAACGGAAAGGAAGAGCAGCTGTGCTCATACGTGCCGGTGCTCTACCTCGAGTACCTGATCGGGGTGATCGGGGGCTTGTACCTGGGCTTGCGCAAGGAATTCCACCCTCGGATGGAGGACATCGAGACAGAGACATCGAAGTACTTTGCCATCAAGGGCATCCTCAATGCACGCTTCGAGAAAGAACCCGCGGGTGACAACCAGGAACTCGATTCGTTCTTCACGCAGATGTTCGAGAATCCGACGACGACTGTCTCCTACCTCAATCGGACCTTCTTCTACACGACGAAGGCGCATCCGACCAAGGTGCTCAATGCGTCATCCGAATTCGAATGGCGTTACAAAGGCACGGTGATCAAGAACAGGCCGGACACGGTCGCCAACTACTCCGAGTACCACTTCACGACGTCGCAAGCCATGAGCTATGACGCCTACTTCCACCCGGCCTACTCCGTAGAGTAGAGGCGACCGTCCGAGCCAAGGCCCCTAAGGCAGGCGGTTCATGCGAGCCACTGAGGCCAGACCGGCATCACGCTGTATTCAGCCGTCCCTGTCCCCGTTTCGCCAGTCTCCTCGACCTCGAAGTCACAGAACGCCTCGTAGCAGTCCATGCGGTTCTCGAGATCGTTCTCGGCGCGAAGCCAGAGCTTGATCGTCCCATGGTGTTTCGTGCTCTTCACGTGGATCACTTCGCCATCGGGCATCGTGAACTCGTATCGGAAGGAGTTCGCCTCACGCACCGAAGAAGTCCCATCGTTGGGATAGATCTCCCCCTTGGCATTGAGCAGCGGTCGACTCCCATTCTTGTCGGAAACGAACCCTCCGACCGAGCGCTCCTTGGGATCTTGCTCGTTCTGGTAGTAGAGGGCGAAGACGTTGATGTGGCGATCCGGGAGCTGGATCGAGGGCCAGAAATGCGCCGCGAAGTGGGCCTCGTCCACCTTCCAGTTCTGGGGAACCGAGAACCGGCTCGTCCAGGTGTGGTCGCGGTGGCTCCAGCAATCGATCTTCCGGGTTTCGCCCTTGGCCGGGCCTTCGCGGATCTCGAAGTCCCCGGTGCAGCTCATGGCCTGCTCGTAGTGCCCCCCGTAGAACTCATCGAAGAGCTTCATGGGGTCGCCGCTGGGCAGCGAGTTGTCGTAGTTGTAGGGAGCAAAGCGTCCCTTGAAGTCGAGTTCGAAAGCGTATTTCTCCCAATCGAGGCTGATGCGAATATGCTCCCAGGGCTCGATGACCTCGTACGTCATTCGCCCGTCGGTCCAGGGTCCGTTGTCCGGCTCGAGGCTCAGAGGCACCTTGTTGCCGTAGAGCTGCACGACGCCGTCGATCACGTAGAGCGCTTCGAAGCGGGCGTAACCCTTGTTGCTGAGATGAAAGTGGTTCACGCCATGGATTCCAGCTTCGGGATCCACCACGCTCATCCACAGGGTGTCCCCGAACAGGACCTTGTCCGACCCTTCGCGCCCCGCGTGCCGGAACTCGTCCTCGTCTACCAGACCTTCCGGAGCTTCGTACGACATCAATTGCCTCCTTTTTCTATTCAGATTTCATGTTCCCGGCCAACGCCGGACGGCTCACCGAAAGGCAGGCCGAATTTCGGGATCCCGCTCAGCCCCCATCCGACCGCTTCGGTCGAAGTTCGGAATCCTCTGCTCCAGCGAGCCCACCCTGGAGCTCGCGCACGAGGGCTTCGATCTCCTTGGCGGCACGGCCTCGCGCCAGGCCCAACAAAGTCACCGCGGTTCCGTAGAGCATCGTTCGACGCAGGCCCTCGTCACTGACCTGATGGTGGGCCCAGGCAAAGATCGTCACGCTGATCTGGCCGGCGAGTCGTTCGGCCAGGGGGCCCGGAAACGCCCACCTGGCGAGCTGGCGGTTCTCCTGCATCTCCCCGAGGGCGCTGGCAAGCTCCGAAGAGAGCCGACCTGAGACGAGATCGTTGAGTCCGCCGGTCGTCTCCGACGCGTCGCGCATGAACGTCACCAACGAACGCGAATAGTCGGCATGCCGCGGAGTCTCGCGGCTCAGCGTCTCGACCAGGGAGATGATCCGCGGCAGCCCGCTATCCGATCCGGCGAACTCGACCATATCGACCAGACCGGCGAAATAGGACTCGACCGCGACGTAGAGCAGCTCGTTCTTGCTGCCAAAGAGCGCATAGAGGGTTGGCACCGACACGAGGCCACGCTCCGCCAGATCGCGCATGGTGACCCCGTTGTAGCCACGCTCCGCGATCAGACCTCGCACCGCATCGAGGATGCGCTGCTTTCGCTCTTCCCTCTGCCGAACCACCAGACCCACGGTCTTCTCGTTTCGCCGCCTCGGACGGCAATCTCTGGGTGAGTTTCTGGCCCCCGCGCCCCCCGCCATCGCGACCACTGGACGGGGGCCAGATTCCGGTGGATATTAACGCATTCAAATGGCTGAACGTGTTAAAATCGGCCTGGGTCGGTATCCGCTGGCAGATGGCCGGCAGGACAGGGCCCTTGGTTGAATCAACGCTCCCGTGGGCAGGACGGGGGCAAGGAGTACCGGCGATGAAGGGTTCCCTGGAAGGACGGACGGCGATCGTGACAGGCGGAGGTACCGGCCTCGGCTTCGGGTACGCCCAGGCGCTGGCAACCGCTGGAGCCGCGATCGCGGTAACCGGCCGGCGGCAGGAGCCGCTGGACGAGTGCGTGGCCGCGATCGAGAAGAATGGCGGAAAGGCCCTGGCCGTGACCTGCGACCAGCGCTCGCGTGAGGAGGTCGAAGCAGCCGTGCAGCAGGTCGTGAGCTGGGGAGACAAGGTCGACATCCTCGTCAACAACGCTGGCATCTATCCGCCGGGGCTCTTCCTGGCGGTCGAGGAAGAGCAGTGGCTCGACGTGATGGACACGAACGTCAACGGACCCTTCCGCTTCTCCCAGGTGTGCGCGAGGAACATGGCCGAGCATGGCTGGGGTCGGATCATCAACATCCTTTCGCCTTCGGCGATCCTCGGCTTCGCGATGGTGAGCGCATACGGAACCTCCAAGGGTGCCCTGGGCTCCATGACTCGCGTCATGGCAGCGGAACTGGGCCCCATGGGCATCACGGTGAACTCGCTCACACCCGGTGTCTCTGCAACCGAGACCTTCCTCGGCCTCTACACCCAGATCGGCGTCGACATGATGGCCAAGGGCCTTCCGCTGAACCGGGCGTGCGAGAATGACGACACGACGGGCGCACTCCTGCTGCTGGCCTCGGACGCTGGCGCCTACATCACCGGCACCAACATCTCCATCGATGGCGGAATGACGAACACATTCTCGCTCGGCGCTTGAACCACAAAGAACTCGACGAAACGGAGAACGACATGGGACGCTTGGAGGGAAGGGTCGCCCTGATCACGGGGGCTTCGTCTGGAATCGGTGCTGCCACCGCAGCCCGCTTTGCGGCCGAGGGCGCATCGATCGCCGGGCTCGACGTCGCCAAGCCCGCGGACGACGCCTGGGCCGAGGTCAATGCGAACGCACCTGGGGCGACGTTCCAGGAGGCTGACGTCCGAGACGAGGCCGCCGTGAAGGCAGCAGTGGACGCCGCCATCGAGCGCTTTGGTCGCATCGACGCGCTCATCAATGCCGCCGGGGTCGTCGGCTTCGGCTCCGCTCATGTGCTCGAGGTGGAGGAATTCGAGCGCATCGTCGACATCAACCTGAAGGGCTCCTTCATCACCTCGAAGCACGTGATCCCGACCATGCTCGAACAGGGGTCCGGCAGCATCACGCACATCGCGAGCGTCGAGGGCCTGGTCGGCATCAGCGGCCAGCTGGCCTACAACGCCTCGAAGGGCGGAGTGGTGCTGATGACCAAGAACATGGCCCTCGACTACTCGCCCGCCGGCATCCGGGTCAACTGCATCTGCCCGGGTGGTGTGGACACGCCCATGACAGAAATGCTGAAGATGGATGCCCTTCGTGCCGTCGCCGACAAGCTCCGCGCCGTGCACCTGCTCGGACGCTTCGCCCAGCCGTCGGAAATCGCGGCGGCTGCGCTCTTCCTCGCATCGGATGACGCCTCCTTCGTCACGGGAAGCTCTCTGGTCGTGGACGGAGGCTACACGGCGGGACACCGCCTCAACCTGGACTGAACACTCGATCGGCGGACGGTCGGAGACAGGAGGCGCTGAGACGTGGGGCAGCTCGACGGCAAGATCGCTGTGGTAACGGGTGCCGGGTCGGGGATCGGCCTGGCCGTTGCTGAACGCTACGGGGCAGAGGGCGCCGAGGTGGTCCTCGTGGGCCGCCAGAAGGAACGCCTCGACGAGGCGGCGGCACGCATTGGCGGAGGCGCCAGGGGCGTCTCTGTGGACGTGGGTGAGGAAGAGCAGGTCCGACTACTCATCGAAGACCTGCCCCGGGTGGACATCCTCTCCACCTTCGCAGGCAAAGCAGTCTTCGGCGCCATCGATGAAGTTCCGCCCAGCGCATGGAAGGACCTCTTCCATTCACGCTTCTTCGGCCAGATCTCTGCCATCCACTACGCCGTACCCAAGATGTCCGAAGGCTCGGCGATCATTCTCTGCTCGGGCATCGCGGATAAAGCCTACGTGCCGGATTACGCCGGAGGTGCGGCCATCGCCGGGGCCGTCAATGCCATGACGAAGAGCCTCGCGGTGGAACTCGCGCCGCGCAGCATCCGAGTCAATGCCCTCTCTCCCGGCTTCATCATCGGGACGGACATCAAGTTCAACCTGGATGGAGACAAAGCCATCGACTTCGTGAAACGCTCCATTGCCAGCACGCCGCTTCCGTATCACGGACACCCGACGGATCTCGCCGACGCTGCAATGTTCCTGGCCACCAGCAACTTCGTCACGGGCCAGGTCATCGAAGTCGATGGAGGTTGGACGGCAACGTAAGGGAGGATCTCTGCTCTCCCGGGGCAGACGACGCCGCTCTCGGAAACCCGCGATACAACCGACCGGGCTATTCCGATGCTGCAAGCGGCCCCAGGAATTGCCAGAACTCATCGGCCACGTGTTCCGGGCTGTGCAGCGAGACGTTGTGCCCGGCATTCGGGATCGTCACCACCCTGCCCCTCCCGATCTGCGCCGTGCGCCCCGCACTCTGGGCTGAGTTGATCTTGCTCTTCTCGCCCCGCATCACCAACAACGGCGCTCGTGACGCCTCGAGCAGTCGCCTGCGCTCTCCCGCATCGCCACCATAGGTGGGAACGAAATCGAGTAGCCGTAGATCGAAGGAGGCCGCCGAGACCGGTGGAGCGGGCGGAGGTGCGGCGGCTGCCCGGCGGCGACTGCGAGCGATGGCTGCAAGGCCGGACTCTCGCGTTTCCGTACCCACATCGACGAGCACCAGGGCCCTCACCCGCTCGGGCCAGGTGCCTGCGACGTGCAGCGCGTTGAGGCCACCCATGGAGTGGCCCACCAGGGCGAAGCGCTGGATCGCGAGGGCGTCGACGAGCGCGACGAGATCCGAGACCTGGGCCTGACACGAATAGTCGCCGTCAGGCGCGCGCTCGCTCCTACCGTGGCCCCGTTGATCCGGTACGACGCAGCGCAGCGAAGAGGGCAGACGCCGGCATACCTCGGCCCAATGCGAGGCGTCGTGGGAACCACCGTGCAGGATCACGACCGGCCAGCCGTCCTTCGAACCCCACTCGGTCACGTGTAGCCTCAGGCCGGATCCGACCTCGACTTCGAACGTTCGCGATCCGCTGCCAGGAGCTTCGTCACCACCTGACATGGGTTCCGCGTCACCACCCGACATGGGTTCCGCAGTTCGCCCGGCTCAGGGCCAATGAACGATGGGAGCACCGCTCGCTTTCATTCCGGCGAGCAACCGATCCTTCATCACGACCTTCTGCACCTTGCCGCTCCCGGTCATCGGCACGTCAGCCTCATGGAGAATCAAGATGCCTTCGGGGCGCTTGTAGCCCGAGAGGAATTCCCTGCAATGCGCAAGGATCGCTTCCTCCCCGGGCGCTGCATCCGGCGACACCACGAGGGCAGCTCCCACGACCTCGCCCCGTTCTTCCGAGGGAAGCGGAAACGCGTAGGAGGCAACCACTCCGGATAGCGTCCCGAGCTTGCTCTCGATATCCGCTGGAGCCACGTTGATCCCACCGGTCTTGATCGTGTCCTTGATGCGCTGCTTGAAGATCAGTCGGCCCGCTTCGTCGAGGTGGCCGAGATCTCCTGTATGAAAGAAGCCCTCGTCATCGAAGACGGAACCCGGATCGACCTTGTAGTAGTGGCGCATCACCGACGGACCCTTGACGCAGATCTCACCGGATTCGCCCGGCTTCATGCGCTCACCGCTCTCGATGTCGACGATCACGATCTCGTTGCCGGGCATGAGTTCACCGCAAGTCGTGAGACGAATAGGCAGGGGCTCATCTGCGCGGGTACAGGTGAAGGCCGTACACGTCTCGGTCATGCCATACATGTTGACGCCTCCGAAACCGTCTTCCGGCGGTCCTCCCTGGAGGGCGTCGAATGGACCCGTGCCCTTGTGAAGGAGGGAATGGTCCCGGGATTTCCATTCCGGGTGTTGGGTCAGCTCCTTCAGCGTATGAGGCCAGAGATGCCAGGCCGTAGCCCTCTCGCGCTCGATCAACTCGATTGCGATTGCCGGATCGAACGAGGGCTGCAGGATCAACGAGGCTCCATGAGAAAGGGTGCCGAGCATGACGTTGATGCAGCCCGCCGAGAAGAAGAACGGGTAGTAGAACCAGACGACGTCGCTCTCGTCCAGGCATTGGTATTCGCCGATGCGCCAGCCATTGCCCGCAATGGCACCATGCACCTGGACGACCCCCTTGGGACGCGCCGTCGTGCCGGACGTATAGAGCAGGTAACACTCGTCCTCCGGGTCGACCTCGGCGCGCAACCCCGCGACGACGGTCAGGGGAACGTCGGCGCTCTTCGCCTCGAAAGCCGTCCAGGTCTCACAGCCCGCAGGCAACTCGTCCTCACCCCGTACCACGACCCTGCGGAGAGCCGGCAGGGATTCGGAATGGAGGGCGCCGTCCCGCTCGAGTTCGGGCGCGATGCCACACAACATGGCGAGGTAGTCGTTTCCCAGGAACCGAGCGGAGAGGAAGAGGTGCTGGACATCCGCATGCTTCAGCTGGTAGCCGAGATCGTCGGGCTTGGAGAACGTGCTGATGGGAATCAGGAGCGCGCCCAGGCCCGTGGCTGCGAAGGCGAAGGCAACCCAGTCGGGCACGTTTTCCATCAGGAGACCAACCCGGGTCCCCTTGCCGACCCCCTCGGCAACCAGTGCGCGAGAGATCTCGTCGACGCGCTCTACCAGATCAGCATAGGTCCAGCGCTCGTCGAGGGTAATCAGAGCCGTTCGCGAGGCGTTGACTCCGACGGCATGATCCAGCAGCAGGGGTAGTGTTCGCGGCTCTTCCATCATGTATTCCCGATCCGCTCGGCGCGGATCTCAGACCAGGACACTCTTCTCCTTCAGACTCTCGATCTCGGCGTCTTCAAGCTCGACGAGCTGCTTGAAGACGTATTCGTTGTTCTCTCCGAGAGTCGGCGTCTTCCGGGTCACCTCCGCTGGCGTGTCACTCAGGAGCCAGGGTGTCGAGTAGATCCGGCAGGGATCGAAGTCCTCGAACTCGTGCTGGTAACAGAGTCCCCGTTCGGCGAATTGGGGATGCCCGTTTCGCTCCTCGAGCTCGAGGAGCGCCGACGCCGGGACGCCGGCCGCCACCAGACGATCGACTGCAGCATCGCGTTCCTGTCCGCTGGCCCAGGCCGCGATCGCCCCGTTGATCTCCTCAGAGCGTTCACGACGCTGCTCGCTACTCGTGAGCGTTGCATCGCGCACCCAATCGTCGCGCCCGATCACACCGCAGAGTGCGCTCCATTCGGCCCCGGTGCGAGACGCCAGGGTGAGCCATCGCTCTTCGCCTTCTGCCGCGAAGACCCCATGAGGAAAGAAGCTCGTGTGCCCGTTTCCCTGCGGCCCGACGACGGATCCAGAAAGCTGATACGCGAGGAGTGGCTCACCCAGGGTCGAGGCCGCCGAGTCCATCTGGCTCACGTCCACGAACTGTCCCTCGCCCGTCCGTGCCCGATGGTGGAGCGCCGCCAACGCGCCGATGACACCTTGGATCGCCATCGTGGTGTCTCCGAGTCCAAAGGGAAGCAAGCCGGTCGAAGTGTCGATCTCGGGATAGCCAACCATCAACTCCATCCCCGCATACCCGGTCGCAATGGAGGCGAAGCCGCGCATACCGCGCAGAGGCCCTTCCTGCCCGGCCATGCTCATGGAGACGACGATGATGTTCGGGTTCTCCTTGCTAAGGTCGTCATACGCGAGACCATTCTTCGCCATCACACCGGCCGCGAAGTTGTCCATCACGATGTCGGACTTGCGGGCCAGTCGTTGGACGAGGCGCTGACCATCGGGACTCGCGAGATTGAAAGTCGCCGACATCTTGCTGCGGTTGTTGTGGCAGAAGAACCACGAGGTGTAGTCGAGGAAGCGCATCAGGTCCTGGCGCTTGCTGGTCTCGACGCGAATCACCTCCGCACCCATGTCGCCCAGGAGCTGACCCGCCATCGGGCCCGCCCAGTTCCAGCCGAAGTCGAGCACCCGGACGCCCTCGAGCGCTCGCCCGGGTGAATCGCCCTCTTCCAGTTGGATGGGCTCCGGAGGATTCGCCCGCAACGCATCACCGTCGCCATCGAGAGCGGGGCCCCGGCTTCCGAGCGACGTGGGCGTACGCTTCAGCCGATAGCCCGGCTTGGGCGCAAGCGGCGACTGACCACCCACCTGAAGCTCGGAGAAGAGCTCGCGGAAAGCGTATTGCTCGCTCGTCAACACTTCGTCCACGTTCTGGGCGACGCCCATGACGATGTTTTCGGCCAACGCCATCTCGATCAACTCGGCCCGCGTGTAGTCCATCAGCCAGGTCTTGAAGTGTTTGTCGACGGGCTTCGAATCGATCAGACCGAGATAGACGGCGTTACCCGCCTGGCCTTCCTTGGACCACTTGGGATTGTCCATCAGCGCGAGGAAGGCATCCCATTGCTTGGGGGTCTGCGACGCGATGCAGACGAAACCATCCTTGCACGCGAAGAAGCCCGTGGGATACATCGAGCCCTTCATCGACGTGCTGCGCTGGCCCCACTTCGCGCCGCCCTTGGCGCCAACCAGGTGCATGCCCCCGACGCAGTAGGCCATCACCTGGGCAACGGAGACATCGACTCCCTGCCCCCGACCCGAGCTACGCCGCGCGTAGAGCGCACATAGCGCAGCCGCGAAGGCGTGCATGGCGGCCTGGTAGTCGGCCTGTTCGAACGGGATGCGCAAGGGCTCGCGGTCCGGCATCCCCAGCGCGAGGGGCAGGGAAGCTGCTCCCTGGGCCGTGAGATCGGTCCCGGGCCGATCCGCCCAGGGGCCGGTGCGGCCGTACGGCGAGATTGAGACCACCACCAGATGCGGGTGGCGCGCTCGAAGCGAATCCGAATCGAGCCCAAAGCGCGCGTACTCGGCGGGCTCGCTGTTCTCGACCAGTACGTCGGATCCGGCGAGCAATGAGTGGAAGAACTCGAGTTGCTCGGAATCGTCGAGATCAGCGACGACCCCGCTCTTGCCGGCATTCAGGTAGTGGAAGATTCCGCTTTCCTCGGGATCCGGCCGTGCGTCGGCAAAAGGCCCCTGGGCGCGAGAGGGATCCCCGCCCGGAGTCTCCACCTTGATGACGGTGGCGCCGAGGTCTGCAAAGAGGCGTGCGCAATAGGGCGCCGATACGTTGCTGCCTAGCTCCACGACCCGCAGGTCTTCGAGTGCTCCAGCCATGCTCTCAGCCCCGCGCCTTCGACGGCAGTTCTACCGTCATTTCACCATCGGTGGTCCGCTCTCCTCGAGGGTGGCTCATCGTCCAGATATCGAGATCGACCAGATGCTCGTCGCCTTCGATCCGCTTCTCCTTCACCTTGGCAAAGAGACGACACGCATCCCCCTGCCAGTGGAAACCGCGGAACTGGCAAGACATCTTGCGAAGCGTGCCATGGTCTCCCATCCAACCGTTGATCATCTGGGTAAACCAGTTGAGGCGTTCGAAGCCCGCCTCGTAGGCGCCCGGCATACCGAGATAGGTCTGGCAGCGCTCGTTGGTCCAGTGGATCGCAACGGGCGGCTCGGGGACGTTCTCTTCGTTGCGGATCGGCAGGCGCGGCGATTTCTCCCACAAGGCCATCGCGAGCTCATGCCCGACGAACCATCCCATGGCACCGAAGGCCAGCTCGAAGGCAATCTTGCTCGTCAGCGTCACCGGCCCCTTGATGATGTAGGGGACCTCATCGCCCTCCTTCACGTCCTCGAAGTACAAGGGTTCTTTGCCGCGGCGGTTTTGCAGATTCTGGTCGTGGTATTCCTGCCAGACCCCTTCGAGCTCCTCGTCGGTCCACGTGTGACGCTCGATGTCGCCGTACTTGCTCTCGTTCTTCGCTCCGCTGCGGGAGAACCGATGCCACGAGGTCCGGTACGTGCCGATGTAATCGTCCTCGAGCGTCTCGACCTTGGTCGCATAGTTCTGCACGGCAGCGCGACCGCCAGCGAACTTGCTGTCCTCGATGATGTAGGCATCCTCGAGCGTCGTCGTCGATTTGACCACCTCGTCCGCGAAGAGCGGCCGCTTCCAATCGTACTCGACACCCCGCCAGATCGTATGACAACCCGGGAAGCCATCGGAAGCGCCGTTGACCGTCTCCGTGTAACAAAGCACGGCAGGGGGCGCGATGATCCGGCCCCACTTCGAGGCCTCCGCATAGGGCTTCTTGTGGTACAGGGGGTTCATGTCTGCGAAGCCCCGCGCATAGCGACCACACGTTTCGGCACTCATCGCGAACAAGGCAAGCTTCGGGGGCGGCTGTTCCTTCTCGCCCTTCTCCTTGTTCTGCGTGATCGACTGCATCGTGCCGCGCTTGTTTCGCGGGACACCCTTGCGCTCGAGCAACCGCTCGAGGCTCGCATCGGTGATCTCTCCCCAGACTTCGCCTTCTCTCAGATCCGCCATATCACTTCTCCTTTTCCTATTCCTCGAGCTTCAGGAAGCGGGCCACATTGTCGTACAGCACCGCCCGTTTCGTATCCTCACCGATGTCGAGCTCCAGGAACTCGCGCTTGCATCGCTCGAGCCCCAGGCCATTGGTGCCGAAGAGCACCTTCTCCCGCCCCCTGCCCGAATCCATGAACTTGATCAGCCGATCGTCCAGGCTCTTGGCGTAGTAGGCCGAGATGTCACCGTAGACGTTCGGGTGTCGCCAGAGCATCGAGCACCACTCATCCACCCAGGGCCAACCGGTGTGGGAGAGGTTGATGCGAAGATCGGGGAAGTCGATCGCCACATCGTCGGCGAGCATCGGGCGACCGCAATCCGACGGCAGGACCTCGGCCGAGTGCCCGACCTGGAAGCCCACCGCGATATCGAGTTCCATACACTTCTGGTAGAGGGGGTAGAAGCGTCGGTCGTTGGGCGGAAGGCCGAACGACAAGGGATGAAACCAGACGTATTTGAAGCCCAACTCCCTTACACCACGCTCGATGTCGGCGATGCTCTCGCCGATGTGGAAGGGGCTGTAGCTGGCCGCACCGACGATCCGCCCGCCGGTTTCCTCCACGGCCTCGCCGATGGGATCCATCGGGTAGTCCATGATGAAATCGTGGTGATAGTGGTACGACCACATCTTGGTCGCACAGACGGCGATGTGGGCGTAACCGAGTTCATCCATATGGGCCACGCACTCTGCAGCCGACCCGTGGCCACTGAGCATCCCAGCACCTCCGCCCCCACCGGACTTCTTCTTCTCGCCCTTCCCGCCCTCGGTCCGGGTCTCGGGAGGCTTCGCGGTGAGTTTCTTGAAGGTGGTCTGCAACATGATCTGGAATTCTCGAAAGGCAAAGGGGTTGCCCGCCAGATCACGCCGGATCTCCAAGATGTGGTTCATGATGTCAATGGACGGATAGTCCTTCAGGTCGACGCTCATCAGATCTCCATTCCAACACGGGCGCCATGTTGTGTGGCCTCCGCCAGGAGGCGTGGCACCCAGGCCGACCCCACCAGGAAGAGCCGCTCCACTGCGCCCGCCTCCTTCAGGTCGTAGTAAAGGCTCGCGTCGGGCACCGATCCGTAGACGAGCACGACGCTATCGAAGCCCTCGAAGCTGCGGGTCACCCCTCCTCCGAAGGCGGAGCGAAACTCCAGCTTTCCATCCGCCACGGCGGAGAGGCGCAATCCAGGGTGGATCACGACATTCCGATCCACGAGGCGCGCCATCACCGAGCCGATGGAGTAGCGGTCGATCTCGGCCCCGATTCCCATCCATTTATGGAAGATCTCGACCCGCTTGCCCCGCTCGGCCAGATAGTCCGCCACGTTCGGCGTCACGAAATGGTCTTCCTGGGAGATGACAGCAACGCGCTCGCCAACGTCCGCCCGGCCTGCCAGCACGTCCCATCCCTGCACGACGCCCGGGCCATCGACACCAGGCGTGTCGGGCCACCTGGGCACGGAGCCGGTGGCACAGGCCACGGCGTCGGGTGCGAGCGCCAGTACCTGCGCTGCATCCACCTCGCTCCCGAGGCGCACATCGACACCGTACAACTCGAGCTGGTTCTCCTGGAAGATCCTGAAGTCGTCGAACGAATCGCGACCAGGCACCGCGGCCGCGAGGTTCACTTGCCCGCCAAGCCTGTCGCCGCGCTCTAGAAGGATGACTTCGTGCCCCCGCTTCGCCGCGACCCGCGCCGCCTCACAGCCCGCCGCACCGCCACCCACGACGACGAAACGCTTCTTCTCCTCCGCGGGCTTGCCTTGCACCGAATAGAAGAGTTCGTTTCCGACCTCCGGATTCACCGAGCAGGTGGGTTTCTGCATCATCGTCGGCGCATCGTCATGAACCGACTTGCCGATGCAGCGGTTGCAACCGATACAGCGTGGAATTTCCCCGAGCCTCCCCTCCTTTGCCTTGTTGGCGAACTCGGGATCGGCAATGCCCGCCCGGGTCATCCCGACGAGATCGCAACAACCCTGCTCGAGGAGCTGCTCTGCGATGCCGGGGTCGTTCACCCGCCCGGAGAAGAGGACGGAAATCCCGTCGAGATCCACCTTCAGGGCCTTCCCCACCTCGCGGTAGACCGCGTGATCGCAGTAGGAGGGCTGCACGTAGGAGGTCCCACCCCAGCAGTGCCCCACATCGACGTTCACGAAATCAAGGGTCCCCGTCTCGGCAATGTGGCTCATCATCTCGCGCAAGCCGAGAAGGTCGTAGCCCCCTTCCCTTGCCTCCTGGCCGTTGACCCGAATGCCCAGCGCCAGGCGGTCACCGATCCGCTCCTTGACGGCGAGCAATACCTCACGGAGGAATTTCGTGCGATCGCGCGCATCGCCACCCCATTCATCAACCCTCTTGTTCAATGCCGGGGAGAGGAATGTCTGTGGCAGGGTCTCGTGGGCACAATGGATCTCGATGCCATCGACTCCGGCTTCGACGAACTTCTGCGCGGCATCCGCGTAGGTGCGAATGAGTTGCCCGATTTCGTTCGGATCGAGCTGGTGGGGGGTCCAATCGTAGGCCTCGACGATGGGCACGGAGGAGGCCGCCAGCGCGAAGTTCAGCTGCGTGAGCTGGCATACAGTCACTGCACCGCACTCGCGCACCGCTTCTGCAAACTTCCCGAGACTCTCGGTGAAGCCCGGCATGTTGAATAGCGGGATGCGAACCGCACCCGTGCCCTGAAAGAACTCCTCGGCGGCCTCATTCGGCAGAGGCGAATTGAGGAGAAAGGTCTCGCTGCCGATCCAACCCGTGCCCCCCTTGGCCTTGGCGAGATGGTGGGCAATGAAGGGCTCGTCGATGAAGCCCGGCATCTGGGCGGCACGGATCGTGTTGGTCGTTTCGCAGATTCGATTGGGAACACGCATGGGGCCGACTTCCAGCGGCTCGAAGAGCCGGCTGGGCCGAGATCGTGTACCGGGGTTCGCGCTCATCTCTCTCTCTTCAAGCCTTGACCGGCGCGACCCAGGATTCGTCCATATGCGCTGCAATGCGGTCGCGGTGATGATCCGCATCTCCGAGCAACGCGGCGTTGCAGCGCGACCGGCGGAGGTGCAGATGAACACCGTACTCCCACGAGAAGCCAACGCCCCCGTGGATCTGCAAGGCCGTTTCTGCAGCTGCAACCGCCGTTTCGCTCAGCGACGCCTTTGCAGCCGAGACGAGAGGCGCTGCGTTGTCGTTGCCTTCGTCGAGCGCGAGACAGGCGCCGTAGAGCAGGCTGCGGCCGATCTCCACATTGACCAGGATGTCGGCCAACCGATGGCTCACCGCCTGGAAGGTGCCGATGGGCCTGCCGAACTGCACACGCTCGCTCGCGTATTGCCGGGTGAGATCGAGAGAAGCCTCGGCGCTCCCCAGCAGATCCGCGGCCAGCAACACTGTCCAGATGTCGTAGATTTCCCGCAGCAAAGTCTGTGCGCGGTCCGCCCCACCGAGCACCGTTCCAGCGTCGATCTTGGCATTTGCGAAGACGACCTCGGCGCAGGATTGGGCGTCCATGCGATCCATGCGATGGATCGTCACGCCCTCGGCATCTGCGGCCACGCACACCAGCCCTACACCATTCGGCGTACGTGCCGCCACGAGCAGTTTTTCCGCTTCGTTCCCCTCCGGAACGAGGATCTTCGTGCCCGAAAGCAACCAGCCCTCCGCCGTCTCGCGAGCTTCGGTAGCCACCGTCTCCGGCCCGTAGAGGCCGCCCGGCTCTTCGATCGCCACACTGACCCGCGTCTTGCCCGCGATCAGATCGGGAAGCAGCTCTTTGCAAAGCGCCTGGTCGCCGCTGCGCTCGATCGCGATCGCCGCGATCAGCGACGATTCGAAGGGGCCGGGCAGCACGCCCCGGCCGGCCTCCTCGCAGAGCACCGCCGCGGTCATCACGTCGCCGCCGATTCCACCCGCCTCCTCGGAGGCCGCCACACCGAGCCAACCCATCTCGACGATCTCTTGCCATACGTCTTCATCGATCACGGCCGGCCGCGCATCCAACAACTCCCGCGAGCGGTCCAGAGGCCAACGCTCGGACAAGAAGTCGCGAGCCATCTCATGCAGGGCTTCCTGCTCTTCGCTGAGATTGAATTCCAACTGCGGGTTCCCCTCAGTCGTCCTGCGAGCGCGGCAGGCCCAGGACCTTCTCCGCGATCACGTTGCGCATGATCTCACTCGTCCCACCGCCGATCGAGTGAGCGAGGGCGTCGAAGTAGGCCGCGTGCCAGCGGCCCCGGTCGACGACATGGGGCGAGCGCTTGGCCACGGGTCCGAGCGGTCCCTCGATCCGCAGCGCTGTGCGCGTCATCTCCTGCCTCAACTCCGAAGCGAAGAGCTTCCCCACGGAGGAGCCAGCTCCAGGCGGCTTGCCCGCAATCTGGTCGCTCAGCGTGCGATAGCCGAGGTGACGCAGACCCTCGATCTCGATCCAATGCTGGGCGAGGGCGCGCCGAGTGCTCGGATCCTCCAGGGCATCCTTGGCCCCTCGTTTCAGCTGGCCAGCCATCCGCCACAAACGCCCCAGGGTCTCCTCGAGCGCAATCACTCCCGAAAGGCCGCTGCGCTCATGATCGAGCGAGCTACGCGCGATCGGCCAACCGCCGTTCAACTCGCCCACGAGGTTCTCGCGCGGAATCCGGACATCGTCGAGGAAGACCTCGTTGAAGTGCTGACCTCCGGCGGCATTGCGCAACGGGCGCACACTGACGCCCGGCGTCTTCATGTCCAGCAGCAGGTAGCTGATGCCCTCTCGCTTGGGCGCGTCGGGATCCGTACGTACCAGCAGGAACATCCAATCGGAGAGAAACGCCAGGCTGGTCCATACCTTTTGACCGTTCACGACGAACCCTTCGGCGTCGATCTCGGCCCGGCAGCGCAGGGAAGCCAGGTCACTGCCCGCCTCCGGTTCGCTGAAGCCCTGGCACCAGAGATCGTCGGCACGCAGGATGCGCGGCAGGAATCGCTTCTTCTGCTCTTCCGTGCCGTGCTGCACCAGCGTCGGTCCGATGATCGACAGGCCAATGGTGTTGATCAACGGCGGCGTTCGCACTCTCGCCATTTCCTCTGCACAGATGACCTGCTCGGTGAACGAAGCATCCTGCCCTCCGTACTCCTTCGGCCACGGGAGCCCGACGTAGCCCGCGTCATGCAGCTTTCGCGGCCAGGCGCGCGCGCCAGCGAGGGGATCTTTCGCCGACCCGGAATCCTCCTCGGCCTTCTTCATCACGGCATTCGCGGAGCCGCCCCCACCAACATTTTCCTTCAGCCACGTGCGTAGACGCTGCCGGTACTCTTCATCTGCTGTCGAGAAATTGAGATCCACTATTTGAACTCGGGGAGAATTTCTTTGGCGATCAGTTCCTGTTGCTGGGAGGGCAGGAAGACCATGTCCATCCCGAGCTTCTCGTAGCGCTTGAGCTCCTCCACGACCGTCTCGATCGTCCCGCAGTAGAGGCTCTGCGTGAATCGGCGATAGAGGGGATGCTCTCTCGACGGGCTGTAGAGGCTCTGACCGTTCTCGTCGACGAGGTAGCCGTAGCCAAGAATGTGTTCGTCGTAGAAACCGTCGATCAGCATCTGTCGCAGGGCCTCTGCCTCCTCCATCGTATTGCCGATGCAGACGTCCTTGAAGGACGCCACGCGCAGCTGCGACTCGTCAAAGCCTGCTTCCGCGCCTGCCTGGCGATATTCCTTGACGATGTCCTCCGTGTGGTCGTAGGGCGAGTTGGCCAGCCAGTAGCCCAGCCCCGCCGCACCAGCCCGCCGAGCACCCTGGAGTGATGTACCACCGCAGAACCACTGATCGATGGGCCGCTGGATCGAACGGGGATGAAGGGACTCGTTCTCGTATTGGTAGTGCTTGCCCTGGTAGGAGAAGCTCTCCCGGCTCGTGGCCAGGCGGATCACCTCCATCGCCTCCCGCAGGCGAGCGCCGCGGGTGCGCTTCGCGGTATCGAAGCCGTCGAACTCGTAGGGGCGGTAGCCCATGCCGAGCCCGAGGCTGACCCTGCCACCCGAAAGCACGTCGAGCGTCGCGGCCATCTCGGCCGCCTCGATCGGATCATAGAGGGGCAGGAGCATCGCATTGGTGCAGAGTCGAATCTTGCTGGTCACTGCCGCGACTGCCGCCACGGCCTGCAGCGGGATCGGCATGAACTCGTCGTACATGAAGTGGTGCTCGCCACTTCCATAGCCATCGAAGCCCAGCCCCTCGGCTCGAACGGCGTCCCTGACGAAATTCTCGTAGCCATCCGCCAGGGCGTTCGGCATGGGCCGCATCTTCGCCAGCCCCAGACTCGTGGTCCAGAATTCCATTCAGCTCATTTCCTCTCGCTACCGTGGCCGTATCAGGCCTGGAGCAGCACCTGGACTTCGGAGGCAAATCGATAGAGATCCATCGGTGTTGCGCCACCCCGCCGCCAGACGAAGTGCGAGATCCCGGTCTTGCCTCGCAGATCCCGAATGGCGTTCAGTACGTCGCGCGGAGAGCCACCTAGCGTGCACTCGTCCGTCTCTCCGTCGAGTACCACGCGTCGCTCGAGGACGGCTTCGATCTCTCGGCGGGACCGACCTGCCTCGTCGGCAATCTCGCGGTAACGCGCCAACCGGCGGGCCGCCTGCTCCGTCGGCATGTCGGCACCTACCATGGGCGAGATGCCCTGCTGCGCCGCCCACTCGAGGGTCTCGTCATCGTCGATCTCGACATGGACGGGCGTGTGAGGGACGTAGGGCTTCGGCGTGATGGACAGGAAATCGGGCATTTCCGGCCCCCATTCCCATTGGGGCACGTAGTCACCTTCGACATCGGGCACGCTCGCCCCCGCCGGGGCCTCGTCCGGGGTATGAGCAGGGAAACGGATGTGCTCGCCGCGGAAACGCATCTCGTCAGTCGCCCAGGACGAGGTGACGAAGTCGATCATCTCGTGAACATGGCCAGGCACGACACCCTGGCGCGACGCCGGCGCGAAGGCGAGGCCCGCCCTCCCCCGCGAGAAGTTGTCGAGTACCGAAACCTCCTCGACGATATGAGGCGCGAGAGCGTGGGTGACGCGGCGGCCCGCGATCCGAAGCTGTCCGCTTTGTGTCTTTCTCGACAGGTAGGTGAGAAAGACCGAGGGCATCGGACAATCGGCGGGTCGCTCGCGGCCCTCGTGGATCCAGAAGCTGTGAAAGCCCATGCGATCGGCCTCGACGACCTCGGAGATGACCTCCTGCCAACCCGCGCTGGCGTCCTCGAAGCGGTCCAGATCCCAGCTCAGTCCGACCCTCATGAAGAACTGCCGCCCTTCTCCGCGCTGGCCCGCTTCCGGGCGTCTTCCTGCAGGCTGGCTTTGCGCACCTTCCCGGTGGGTGTCATCGGAAACTCGTCCATGAAGACGAGATGCTGCGGGTACATGTACTTGGTGACTTTCTGTGAATCCAAATAGATCCGGAGTTCGTCGAGGGTGAACTCCCCATCCCTGGGTACGATGTAGGCGCATACCGTCTCGCCCAGACGCTCGTCCGGCCAGCCCACCACGGCCACATCGCGCACGTTCTCATGGCCGCTCAACAGGTCCTCGATCTCCTTGGGGTAGATCTTCGAACCGCCGCGGTTGATGACCTCCTTGGCCCGACCCGCGAAACAGAGAAACCCGTCTTCATCAGCGAAGCCGAGGTCCCCGGTATAGAACCAACCCTCATCATCCCGCGTCGCGGCGGTGAGCTCCGGCTGCTTGTGGTAGCCGACGAAGAGGGTCGGCCCTCGAAAGCAGATCTCTCCCGTCTCGTTGGCGGGCAACTCCCGGGAGCGGTCCTTGGGATCGACGATCTTCAGCTCGGCGCCGAACATGGGCTTGCCCACGGTCTCGCGCTGCTTCTCCTCGGGATCCCAGCCCATCGTTCGGGTGTGCATGATCGTCTCGCCCATGCCGTAGGTATTGCCCGAACTGCATCCCCAGACCTTCTTGATCCGTTCGATCAACTCGGGTGAGCTGCGCGCACCGCCCACCCCCGCACTCTTGATGGTCGAGGTGTCGTACTTGGCGAAGTCCGGGTGATCGAGGATTCCGATCATATGGGCCGGGGTGCCCGAAATGGCGGTGACCTTCTCTCTCTCGATGAATTTCAGAACCTCCACAGGGCGATAGCGGTCGACCAGCACCATCGGGATGCGCCCCAGAACGCATTGATAGGTGGTGAAATGCCCGTAGCTATGGGTCATGGGTGAGCAGGCCAGATTCACCATCTCTGAATCCATGCTCTTCATCGCGGTCGCCGCCATCTTGAAGAGCGAGACCAGAGTGTTGTGGGTGTGCAGGAAGCCTTTCGGGTTGCCCTCGGTACCCGACGTGAAGTTGAGATAGAAGACATCGTCTGGGTCGGGATCGATGGAATCGAGGCGATCCAGGTTCTGACGGCCCTCTTCGATCAGGGATTCCAGACCGAATTCGCCATCTCCACGCCCCGGACCGCTGGCGCCGGCCTCGCCTCTTGCCACGATCACGCTACGCAGGAGCGGGAGATCACTGCGGATCTCCCGCATCACGTCCCCGTAGCGGTAGTCGCCGAAGGATTCGGGGACGACGGCATGGTCGGTTTCACAGAATCCGAGCAAGGAGCGCATTTCCCGCTCGCGAAAGACCAGGTGGAGCGGCTGGATCACCGCTCCGATGCGCGAAAGGGCAATCTGCAGGAAGCACATCTCAGGCCAGTTCGGAAGCTGTACGCTGACCAGGTCTCCCGGATTCACCCCGCAGCCGAGCAATCCGGCTGCCAGCGCGTCGGAGATCTCCTTGAACTCTCCAAACGTGTATTGGCGGTCGACCGTGGTGATCGCGTTGGCATCAGGACCTTCGGCAACGCTCTCGTCGAAGAGACCGTGCAGCGTCTTGTCCGTCCAGTTGCCGTTCGTCACCCAGCGTTGGCGATACTCCTCGGAGAATCTCGGATATCGACCGGTCGCAGGGCGGCTCACGTCACCCGAACCTGAGGGAGGGGAGTTCTTGGTCATGTCGTCCCGGGAACTGCGTAAGCAATTTTTTAACGAGTTAAGTATATTGCATCTGTTAAAGTCCGTCCAAGGAAATCGCTATCTGACCTCCACCCACCAGACGAGAGCGAACCCATGATTCTATGGTCGAAGGGGCTTGGAAAGCTCGTCCTCAGGATGAGCTTGGCTGAGCGAACATCCACCAGCGCCAGGGACGGAAACCTGGTCCTCGACGGCACGATGGGGCCGCCCACCCACTGGGACTACTCCGTCAGCATGAGCGAAGCCGACGTCCTCGATTTCGTCGAGCTGCTCAAACAGCCGGCGCCGGCGAGATTCGTGACCGAAGCGGACGCGCCCGGCGCCCTGGTGCGAACGGCCCTGGTCAGCGGGATCGTGTTCGCCTGGAACACGGTCCGCTGCTTTCTGGGCCTGGTGCCCTCTGGCGAATCCGATCCGAGCACGGCGGCGAAAGTCCGACTGGTCCAGGAACCTGTCGAGACGGCAAACGAAACTCCTGGAAAGGATCGGAGCTAGTAAACGAGCATGCCGGGCCCTGAGAAGGAATACGACGTAATCGTCATCGGCGGGGGCATCAATGGCCTCACGACGGCGATCTATCTGCAGAAGTCAGGTCTCCAAGTGGCTTGTTTCGAGCGCAAACTCGAAGCGGGCTCCGGCTGCTGCACCGAAGAAGTGATGCAGCCGGGCGTGAAGGTGAACCTCTGCGCCTGCAACATGGTGACCTTGTGGTCTCCGGCCTATGGCGATCTCGAACTCGAGAAGTTCGGCCTCGACATGCTCACCTCGAGCGAGTGGGGGATGTTCCATCCCTTCAAGGATCGCTCGGCCGTGATGTTCAACTCCTTCCACGCCCAGAAGACCTACGAGCACTTCAAGAGCCGGAACGAACACGACGCCGAGATCTACAAGACCGCCTTCAACATCATGGGGCCCATGCTGGGCGATAGCGTGATGAGCTCGATGTTCAGCCAGGCGTTGAATGGGCCCGAAGAGGTCGTCGCGGCCGACGGATTGGGCTCGGTGCTGCGGTCGATCATCCCCGATATCCCCGAGAACGTGCACGAGCTCACCGGGATCGAACTCGCCGAGGCGGTCTACCACGACGAGAAGATCCGCACGGCGATCCTGGCCAATTGCATCATGGCGGGCTCGCATCCCTGGGATCGCGGCATGTCGACCCTGATGCCCATCGTCTTCCCCATCATGCAGGCGGTCCAGAGTGTCACGTGGACCTGCCGGGGTGGAAGCCACGCCGCCGTGCACGCCCTCGCCTCCTGCTTCGCCTACCACGGCGGCCGCTTGTTCACCGGCTGCCCGGTGGACGAGATGATCATGGAGGGCGACGAGGTCAAGGGCGTCGTGCTGTCGAAACACGCCATCTTCCCCGAGGCCGAGATCAGGGCCCGGCGCGCGGTCGTGAGCAACCTCTCGTGTCACCCGACCTTCCTGGATCTGATCGGTGAAGAGAGGCTTCCGGACTGGGTGAAGGAAGGCGTAAACGACTACAAGAACGACGAAACCGTCCTCTTCAGCAACTACTGGGTCCTCGACAAGCCCCCTCACTGGGAGGGCTACCCGGAAGAGATCAACAACGCCTACGGCTTCAACTTCGGAATGGAGAGCACCGACGACATCCGGCGCCTCGAGCACTGCCTCGAGAACGACGAGCTACCCGACCCGCCCATCGTCTCGGGGCTCTCCGTGCAGGGCTTTGCCCTGGCGGATCCCAGCCAGGCTCCGAAAGGCCAGTACACGATGATGGCCTGGTCGAATGTGCCCTACAAGCTCCCCCAGCACGGCGGTGAGCAGAAGTGGGACGAGATCCGTGAGAGCTACGGCGACAAGGTCGACGATCTGCTGCGGGAGTACAATCCGGGAATGATGGATTCGGTCATCGACCGCTTCTGCAATTCGCCGCTCGACTACTACCGAAAGAACCCCAGCCAGGTGATGGGCAGCACCACGAGCGGGCCCACCAGCCTGAAGTGGTTCGGCACCGCCCGGCCCTTCCCCGGCTGTGGTGCGCCGCGCACGCCCTTCGGCAACCTCTACCTCTCCAACTCGATCTGGCCTTTCGGCACGACCAACCTGGGAGCCGGCTACGTCGCGGCCACCATCGTCGCCGAGGATCTCGACGTCCGAAAAGACCAGGACAGCTGGTGGAGGCATAAGAACCTCGATGCGGGTATCGAGCTGCTGAAGAGACGCGGCATCGATATCGACTTCAACATTTCCTGACGCCGGGGACTGCGGCTTTCATCGGAGCGCCTTCTTGGCAAACCTCGACGAGAACTACGACGTAATCATCATCGGCGGCGGCCCCAACGGGCTGACCGCCGCCGGGTACCTCGCAAGGTCCGGTGCCAAGACGTTGCTTCTGGAGAGGCATCACGAGGGCGGCGGCGGCCTGGTCACCGAGGAATTCTCGGGCTTCCGCTTCAACACCCACGCGAAGCTCATGCTGATGATGGACTGCATGCCCCCCTACACGGACATGAACCTCGAGAGCTGGGGCTGCCGCTACGTCGTTCCGGATGCAGCGCTCTCCCTCCTCACCCGGGAAGGCAAGGCCCTCACCCTCTTCGGCGATATCCAGCGCTCGGCCAAGAGCATCGCCCAGTTCTCGACCAGCGACGCCGAACGCTATGTCGGCTTGATGGAGGATTGGTACACCATCGTCAACGAGGCCCTGATCCCGGCCACCTATTCGCTCCCTCTCCCCATGCTCGACATGGTGGTGAGCTACCAGGACAGTGAGCTGGGCCGGGTCGTGAACGAGATGGCCGAGGAGACCTTCCTCGAGACGCTCGGTGCGGCGGGTTTCGAGAACGATCTCGTCGGTGCCGCACTCCTGTTCATGGGCACGATGTACGGCGTCGACCCCGAGGATGGGCTGGGCTTCCTGCTGCCTCTCTTCGCGACCCGGATGCTCCATTCAGCGGTGGTCCTGTCCGGATCCCATCAGCTCGCCGCTTCGCTCTCGCGCTTCGCCAACGCCGCGGGAGCCCGCTTGGAACGGGCTGCAGAGGTCACGAAGATCCTGACCGACGGGACCCGGGCCGTCGGGGTTCGCCTCGAGAGCGGCGAGGAGGTCTTCGCCAAGAAGATCATCACCACGACCGACCCGGAGATGACCTTCCTCGATCTCGTCGGTGAAGACGTCTGCAACGCCGCCTCTCCCACCCTCGCCGCCCAGACCAAGGAGTGGGAATGGGAGTCAGCGAGCCTCTTCAACGTCCACTTCGCCCTCTCCGAACGGCCCCAGTACACGGCCGGCCTGAACGATCCCGATGTGGACCGCTCACTGGTCAAGGTCATGGGGCTCGAGTCCGTCGAAGACGTGATGGCCCACATCAAGACGGTCAAGGAGGGAGGCTTCAGCCTCGCGGGCTCTGCCACCACCTTCACCGATTTCGATCCCATGCAAGCCCCTGTGGATGTCCAGCCGGGAGCAGCGGTCGCCTGCTTCGAAACCCTCGCCCCCTACGAAAACAAAGACGGCGATTGGGATGACATCTCCGAGGGCTACGTGAAGAGGATCCGCGACATGTGGTCCGAATACGCGCCCAATCTCCGTGACACAACCGTGGTGCGGCATTATGTGAACCACCCGAAGGCCATCGAAGCCAAGCTTCCGAACATGAAGCGCGGTTCGATCAAGCACGGGGCCTATCTCCCGACGCAGATGCTCTCCAACCGGCCCAACCCGGATTGCTCGTCCTACCGCACTCCCATCGAAAATCTCTACGTCGGGGGTGCCAGTGTCTGGCCCGGCGGCATGGTACTGCTGGGAAGTGGTTACAACGTCGCAGGGGTCGTGGCGGACGATCTGGGCCTCGAACGCTGGTGGACCGAACCCGAGTACGTCGCAGAAGCGCGCAAGAAGGGACTGGTCGGCTGATGGAATTCTGGTCGAAGGGACTGGGGAAGAAGACGATCGCCATGCAGCTCAGCGGGGGCGAGTCGCTGGTAAGCGAAGAAGCGTTGTGCTTGAAGGGGACGATGGAGGAGCCCGTCTCGTGGGAGTACGTGATGCTCATCGACGAATCGGACCTCGTGGATTTCGTCGCAATCCTCCAGGAGCCGAACCTCGCGAAGTACATCCACGCCTCCCCCAATCGTTGGCATCTCTACACAGGATTGGTGATGGGCGCCGTCCAGGTCGCCATACGGGTCTTCGGGGCCTTCTGGAAACGCAGGTTCGGTAGCGAACCGCTGGAGGAGAAAGTCGTGATCGAGCTTCCGCCCCCCTCGATGCTCAAGAAGAAGAGGAAGAAGGCCCTTTACCGCCGCAGGCTCACTACGACCACCCTCGCGGCGCCGGCCGCCTCGCCCCCTCCTTCGACCGTCGAGATCGAGCGGGCATAGTCCGTGGCGGAAGTCACCGGCAATCTCGCCTTGCCGCTCGAGAAGGCGCTCAAGAACAACGCCCCCCAACTCGGTATCGACCGTGTCCTCTCGATCGAACGCCTTACCAGCGGCCTCTCCTCCCAGAGCTACTGCGTCGAGACCGAGACTGCCGACGGCCCCACCCGCCTGGTGATGCGGGTCGAGCCGGAGCACGGGGTCATCCCGCCCTACGACATCGCTCGGGAGTACCGCTTGCTCGGCGAAATCCACGAGGCCGGACTACCGACCCCGGGCGTCGTCCACCTCGAAGAAGACCCATCGATCGTGGGTGGCCGCTTCATGCTGATGACCTTCGTGGAAGGCGTCATCTACCGGAACATGGATGCACGCCTCAAGGCCGACCCGGCGCTCCTCAGCCGCATGCAAGAGCAATTCATCGAAATGCTCGCCCGGATCCACGAGACACCTCAACACGTGCTCTCGAACTACACGACAGGCGAGGAAGCCGCCCGTGCGGAGGTGGCCGTCTGCCGGAATCGGCTGATGAAGACGGAACTCCTGCCTTCCCCGATCATCCGCCACGCGCTCGACTTCCTCGATGAGCACGCCCCGCCGGCCCAGTGCCTGGCGCTGCTGCACGGCGACTATCGGCTTCCGAATCTGATGTGGAAAGAAGACACGATCTCCGGCGTGCTCGATTGGGAACTGGCCCGAGTGGGCGATCCCTTGAGCGATCTCGCCTTCACCCAGACCATCGGTCGGGGCCTCTGCTCGATCGAAGGGGAACTGGCAGCCCGGTACGCCGAGCGCACCGGAATCGAGATCGACGAACGCCGCTTGCTCTACTATCGCCTGCTCGAAATGGTCAAAGGCACGATCATCGGCCTGGCCGGCGCCTACGATCTCGCCCAGGGCGGTGACGATCTGCGCCTGCTCTCCGTCGCACGCATTGCCGCTGCCGGTCAGGCGATCATGGGATCGCTGGAGGCACAACTCGAAGCACTCTTGGAGGCTTGATCAATGATCGTGCTCGACTCGGCCCAGATCCTTGACTCCGTGAAGCGCTCCCTCGAAACCCATGTGCTCCCGGCGCTCAGCGACGACTTCGCACGCGTGCAGATCCTGTCGGCATTGAAAGCGCTGGCCGAGGTGAGCAACCGCCTGGAGATCGGAGACCCGGCGGAACGTTCGAATGGCATCATCGAAGCCGGGGTTCGCGACCTGGCCAACTCGATCCGCTCCGAGTCACCCGACTTCGCCACAAAGCTGGATGCAGCCCTGGAAGTGCGGCCCGAGGGCAACGCTCCCCGCGATCGCTCGAGGCAACTCGGCGAGGCACTGTGGGAACTCTGCTCCGGATGCCAGGCACCCCCAGCAGATCAGCTGCTCGCGCTCCTCCAGGCTGAGGCGCTGCGAACGATGGGCGAGGACAACGTCTGGATGTGCCCCGAGGCCATCGAGTCGCTCACCTGATCTTCCCATTGCACCGGCGAGGCCCACCCATTGAAATCCATCATTCCCTCTCGCTCCTGGCCCACTCTTCCGCTGCCGGGAAAGAATTGATGAGCGCAAACCTGGATGCGATCGCACAGCACTTCGTCCAGACCGGTTTTGTCGTGCGCGACGTCGCAGCCTCCGAAGCCTGGTTCCAGAAGGTTCTGGGCGTGCCGGCCTGGACCCGCATGGAAAACGTCAGTTTTGACGCGGGTTGCAGTTTCCGTGGCCAGCCGGCTGACTACGCCGCCCACATCTCCATCGGCTACCTGCGTGAGACGCAGATCGAGTTGATCGAACCCATCCGGGGCGAGAGCCCCTATTCCGAATTCCTCGAGAGCGCTGGACCCGGCCTTCACCATTTGGCATTCGACGTACCCGACTTCGGCGCAACCCTCGCCGCATTCCGTGAGACCGGCCTCGAACCATTCACAGCTGGAGCGATCGGGCCCGGCAACCAATTCGCCTATTTTGATTGCGATTCCGCCGAAGCGTCGGTGATCGAAATTCTCGGTTTCGATGAGGCTACACGGAACTTCATGGAGCAGCTCAAGCAGCAAAGTGCTACGGCCATGGCCGAATGAACTTGCAGCGGGGCCTTTTTTCGTGAGTAGAAGAGACGAGGAGACAGCGTGAGGGACCTCGAGGGGCGCGTGGCCGTCGTGACAGGCGGTGCAAGTGGGATTGGTCGCGGGATGGCTCTCGCCTTCGCAGAGGCCGGCATGGAACTGGCGATCGTCGACATCGACGAGCCCGGCCTTCGCGCAGTGACCGAGGAAGTCGAAGGGCTGGGGCGGCGGTGCCTGCCCTTCCGAGTCGATCTCGCGAGACGGAACGAAGTCGAAGCCCTCGCAGAAAAGGTATGGAGCGAACTGGGCGGCGCTCACCTCCTCTGCAACAACGCCGGCGTGACGACTTTCGGCATGATGTGCGACGGCATTCCGGATCGCGACTGGGATTGGGTTCTGGCCGTCAACCTGCAAGGCGTCGTGCATGGCCTGCAGGCATTCCTGCCTCGCATGCGAGAACTCCCCGGCGAGAAGCACGTCGTGAACACGGCTTCGATCGCGGGCATCTCTCCTGGTGTGTTCGTGGGGCCCTACGCGGCCAGCAAGCACGCCGTCGTCGGGCTCTCCGAAACTCTCCGCGTGGAGGGAGCAGCCCACGGCATCAGTTGCTCGGTACTCTGCCCAAGCGCTGTCGACACGGGGATCGCGCGTGCGGACCGCAACCGGCAGGCCGAGTTCGGCGGCCCGATGGGAGCGGACAACGAGGCGATCACAGCCTTCGTAGCCAGCGGCCTGGCTCCCGAGCGCGTGGGGAGAATGGTCCGCCAGGCGGTGATCGACGACCAGCCCTTCATCTTCACACACGCAGATACGCGGGAGCTCGTAGATGCCCGCTACGAACGCATGCAACAAAGCTTCGCGTGGGCCGATCATTGGCGCGAGGACAATCCGGAGAAGGATCGCCTACCGTCGGAAGACGAGCACCACTGATACGGCCCGCACTGTCCACACCATCCAGAAATCCGAAACCATCGACCCGAAGAGGAGAGTTCCATGTCATTTGCCCCCCCCAAAGGCCTCACCGCCGAGGATGAGTTCCGCCATGCACGACCCGATGCACCCAGCAACGTCCTCTTCGGCGACAGCCTCTGGGTGAGCGTCGTCGACCCAGAAGCCAACATCCACGGCATCAACCACTTCCATCTCACCAACAAGGGGTTCGCCCGCTACGAGGCGCTCTACCTCATCGATGGTGTGCTGCAGCAGTACGGGAACAAATTCCCCCTTCCCCTCGAGACGGAGAACGGACCCTGGGATGACGGTCGCATGAAGTACGAAGTCGTCGATCCGTACAACCACATCCGCATCTCGCTCGATTGGGACAATTTCTCCTTCGATCTCGATTTCAAGGGCCGCTTCGCGCCTTTCAACTACGCGAACTCGTCACCGGCCGGCGATCCCATGCGGGTCTTCGACGAGTACTACGGCGGCCACTTCGAGCAGGCGATGGACTGCACGGGAACCTTCGAGATCCACGGGGGACGCTCCAAGGGACAGACCCGCCAGATCAACTGCTGGAGCCACCGCGACCATACGTGGACCTCACGCTTCAACGAGCGGAACGACTGGTATGTGCAGGAGGGTCATTTCCCGGCGCACTTCTGGCCCTCGATCCAGCTCCCGGACCGCCACATCAACGTGCTCGGCATGCACTACCAGAACGACACGCCGATCGAGGAGCGAGCCAATGCCGGGTTCGTCTCCGACAAGGACGGAAGCCGCCCGATCCTCAATGCAAAGGGCTGGATCACCCCCAACGACGGCACCGCAGGAGTGCGAACGGCGAAGGAGTTCCGCTATCAGCTCACGATGCCGGACGGCGAGGTGATCCACGTGAAGAACACGAAACACCATGGCACGGTCAAACTCTGGATGCGTGCCGAGAACGATCTCGAGAACCGTCTCGACTGTTACGAGGCCTTCTGTGATTTCGAGGTCGAAGAGACGGGCGAAGTCGGAACGGGCACGGCCGAATATGACGTCATGCCGCCGCTTCCCCAGTGGATGGTCTGAGGCCAACTCGCCGACCAAGAGGATCATCTGATGGGCAAGCTAGAGGGCAAGATCGCGATCATCACCGGTGCTGCGTCCGGCCTTGGGCAGGGCATGGCAGAACTCTTCAGCGCAGAGGGTGCCAAGGTGGTGATCGCTGATCTCCAGGACGAAGCAGGCCAGGAACTTGCTGGGCGCCTCGGTGGATCGTATCTGCATTGCGACGTCACCGATCCCTCTTCCGTCGAAGCCATGGTCCAATCGGCTGCCGATCGCCACGGACAGATCGACATCCTCGTCAACAACGCGGGCATCGACGGGGAGCGGGCCAACACGGCTGAGAGCTCCATCGAGAACTGGCAACGGGTCGTGTCGATCAACATGGACGGCGTCTACTACGGAATGAAGTACGTCCTACCATTCATGGTTTCCCAGAAGGGAGGCGTCATCCTCAACATCGCCTCGACCGTAGGGCTCAACGCGCTCGGTGCACTTCCCGCCTACAGCGCCTCGAAAGCGGGTGTCATCCATCTGAGCAAGTCCGTCGCGATCGAGTACGCCATGCACGACATCCGAGTCAATGCCATCTGCCCCAGCGTCGTAGAGACCCCTCTGCTGAAGCACTTCATCGAGAACACTCCCGACCCTGAGGGAGCACGTAGCGGCCTCGCTTCACTGAACCCTCTGCCCGGTATGGTCACCGTGGATGCAGTCGCCAAGGCAGCACTCTTTCTCGTAAGCGATGACTCATCGTTCATCACTGCCGTCGCACTTCCCGTCGACGGTGGTTACACCGCTCGCTAGCTTGCCCGCTCGCGGCCTGCAGGAATCGGCTGCAATCTCCTGGGAGAATCGACCGTGGATGAATCAAGAATCCTGTCACTCATCGAACGCGGCGAAGTCATCGAGACCTTCAACCGCTACGCAACGGGCATCGACTTGCGGGATCGAGACCTCTACCGCCGCTGCTTCACGGATGAGCTCGAGGTCAGCATCGGCGGAGCCGAATCAAAGACGTGTCCGGCCGATGAGTGGGTCGAGGAGGCCTTCACGGCCGTCGGCCCGTTCCAGACGACGCAGCACATCATCACGAACCACGTGATCGACTTCGACGGAGACGAAGCGGACGGTACGGCCTATCTCCATGCCCAACACTTCAATCCCGACAGCATCTTCACCGTAGGCGGCTACTACTCGAACCACTTCGTGCGAACAGACGGAGAATGGAAGATCAGCCAACTCCGGCTCCTGGTGACCTGGACCTTGGTCAAATGACGGCCACGAGGGTGCACGGCCGCAGGGCGCTGCGGAGGATGCCATCGTGACAGGAAGGTTGGAAGGCCAGGTAGCGCTGATCACCGGTGGCGCGAGTGGGATCGGTGAGGCGACCGTCCGCATGTTCGTCTCCGAGGGTGCTCGGGTGGTCATCGCAGACATCCAGGACGAGCGCGGCGGCCAGATCGCCGAAGAACTTTCTGAGGCAGCGATCTTCCAGCACACGAACGTCGCTCGAGAAGACTCCATCGCGGCAGCGGTCGACCTTGCGATCTCGGAGTTCGGCCGGCTCGATTGCCTGTTTGCGAATGCCGGCATCATCGGAGCCATGGGGCCAATCGACGAGATCCCGGCTGAGGAATTCGATGCCACCATGGCGATCAACCTGCGCGGCGTCTTCCTCTGCATGAAGCATGCTGCGCGCGTGATGAAGCCGCAGAAGTCGGGAACGATCCTTGCCACGACAAGCATCGCGGCACTCCAGGGCGGGCTGGGCCCTCACGTCTATGCAGCTGCAAAGATCGCCTTGATCGGGTTGACCAAGAACGTAGCCGCCGAACTCGTATCCCAGGGAATCCGCGTGAACTGCATCGCTCCGGGGAACATGGCAACGGAGATGATTGCCGGCCTGGTGACAGGAGAACCCGACAAGGTTGCGGAGATCGAGAGCGCAATAGCGGCGGGCTCACCGATTCCGGGACGCGCAGGTCAAGCCAGCGACATAGCCCACGCGGCGGTGTACCTGGCCAGCGATGCGGCGGCCTTCGTGAACGGCCACACCCTGGTCGTGGACGCCGGCCTGACGACGGGTAGTGGCCAATCCATGCCGCTCTTCGCCAACTACTCACCCATGGTCCGGGAGGCGGGGCGCCGGGGGCTTCCCGAAGACTGACCCGGGTGCCGTGCCACCCTCCCAGCCATCTCATGCAGGCCGCGCTCAATAACGCGACGCTCAAGACATGGTCAGGCCACCCGACACGCTGATGGCTTGCCCCGTAATGAAACTGGTTTCGCGCATCGCAAGAAACGCAACCAGAACCGCCACCTCGTCGGGCTTGGCTGGACGTCTAAACGGAATCAGGCGAAGAAACGAAGCCCAGCCCTCGGGCGAGAGCCCAAGCGGCGGATCACCCGTCTCGCTCGTGGGTCCCAGGCATACGGTATTCACCGTCACCTGATGCCGCGCCATCTCCCGAGCCAGTGATTTCGAGAAGGCAACGATCCCACCTTTCGCGCTCGATTGCGCTGTCTCGAGGGTGGCACCGATCTTCGCTGAGTCTGAGACCAACGTAATGATGCGTCCGTACTTCTGGGGAATCATGTGGCGCAGCGCTTCTTGACAGCCACGCATCGTACCCTTGACGTTCACGTCATGGACCTTGTCCCAGTGCTTCTCTTCGTCGTCCATGAAGAAACGCATGTGATCGTAGGAGACGCAGTTGACCAGAACGTCGATTCGACCCAGACGCTCCACGGTCGCGTCGACGGCGGCTGCAACCTGATCCCGCTGGGTGATGTCAGCACACACAAAGTCCGCGTCGAATCCCTCGGCGCGGAGTGATGCCGCGAACTCGCTCCCCTCTTCCTCGCGCCTGGCGCTGAGCATCACAGACGCGCGCTCTTCGCAAAGCTTGCGCGCGACTGCGATTCCGGCACGGCCCAGCACTCCGAAGACGAGCACTTTCTGATCCTGCAGGTCCATGATCAGTCGGAGCTCGCGTCCAGTTCTTCGAACACTTCGTTCACGACACCGAAACCCTGGATGGCGGCGGGAAAGCCCGCGTAGACGGAGATGTGAAGAATGATCTCGCAAATCTCCTCACGGGTCAGGCCCAGATTCAGGCCGCCTACGACATACGCCTTGAGCTGCTCCAGCCTGCCCATCGCGGCGAGCACCCCGATCGTGACTTTGGCGCGGTCCTTCAGCTCGAGCCCCTCCCGCCCCCAGACATCTCCCATCACTGTGGAGACGGAAAACTGGTTCCAGTCCGCAGCGATCTCCTTGGGGTACTTGAAACTCGGGGCACCGGCTGAGCCCGGCTTGAACAACTGCATGGCGGTCATCATCCCCTTGGCCAGACGGGGATCGATTTCGTCAGCCACGGCCTACTCCTTTGCGGGTGAAAGGCGGAAGACCATGAAATCCCGATCGCAATACTTCTGGAAGTGCCCCCAGAGCGGGAAGAACTCGACGAGGCGGGGCCACACAGCTTCGCGTTCTTCGTCGATGAGTCGATGCACCCGAACCGGGTATTTGTTGGCCTTGATCTGAACCCATCCCTCGCGCTTGGCATCGAGATTGAGCGCCCAGTTGGGGTGCTTGTCCAAGCCGGCGATGGAGCCGACGATGTAGACGTCGTCGCCTTCCAGCTTGAAGTTGACGGGAGAAACCACCTCGTTCCCGGTCTTGCGTCCGATGCTGGTCACGAGGCAGGTGGGAGCGCCCTGGGTCAGAAACGTCTCTCCCTCGCCCTTTGCCTCGATGTACTTCTGCACGTGCAGCTTCGCCACGGCCGCGATGATCTTCGCGTCCCGTGTCGCAATCAGGTTGTCCCAATCTTTCTGTTCCAGGAAGTCAGGCTTCGGAATCACCTTCTCAGACATCGTGCCCCCCATCGTGCCCTACCCGTCCGGCACCCGAACCCGATTGGAGCGCGTCGTTCTGCGCTCCAATCCATGATCTCGTCCCTGCAAACTCGCAGCGGCTCACAGGAGTTCCTCGGCGAGTACCTCCAGCGCCGGGCCTCCTCCGCCGATCAACATCGAGCTGACGTGCCGCTTCTTGCCAGCCTCTTTCCAGATCTGCAGTCGATCACGAATGCGAGCCTCGGGACCCACCAGCGCAACATCGTCGACCAGTTCGTTCGGAACGGCGGCCGCAGCCTCCTCCTTCTTGCCATCGAGGTAGAGGTCCTGGATCTTGACGGCTGCCTCTTCGTAACCGAGCCGCTTGGCATAGTCGTTGTAGAAGTTCTTGCCGCGTGCACCCATGCCGCCGATGTAGAGCGCCATGTTGTTCTTGATCGGGATGCGGCACTTCTCGATGTCGTCGGACATCAGACATGTCACGAACGGCGCGATCTCGAAATCCTCGAGGCTCTTGCCGCCGCCGGCCTTCGCAAAGCCCTTCTCGAGGGAAGCCTCGAAGATGTCGAAGCGTTCCGGATTCATCCAGACGGGGAAGACACCATCCGACACCTCTCCCGCGCACTCCATCCCCTTCGGTGAGATCGAGGCCGTGAAGATCTTCAGCGCAGGATCACCGTGGAGGATGCTCTTGAGGGGCTTCCCCAGCCCCGTCGCATCCTCGCCCTGGTAGGGCATCTGATAGTGGTAGCCCTTGTGGGTCACCCTCTCCTCACGCGCGAGGATCTTGCGGATGATCTCGATGTACTCCCGCGTCCGTGTCAGCGGGCGGCCGTAGGCAACCCCGTGCCAGCCCTCGACGACCTGCGGGCCCGAGGGCCCGAGCCCGAGGACGAACCGGCCTCCAGAAAGTGCATAGAGGGTCATCGCCGTCATGGCGGTCATCGCCGGCGTACGGCCGGGCATCTGCATGATCGCGGTGCCGACATTGATCTTCTCTGTCTGGGCGAGGATCCAGGCCGCCGGGGATACGGCGTCGGAGCCCCAGGCCTCGGCCGTCCAGGCGGAGCTGAAGCCGAGCGATTCGGCGTGCTTGATCATGTCCATCGGCACGGACATGTTTGCGGGTGAATAGCCAACGAGCAGGCCGAGCTTCATGCTGGAGTCCTTTTTGGGTTTGGGTCGGTTCGGGTCCGGTACCAATCAGCAACGGAGGCTACATCAACAGGATGCAGCCCTCTCGAAGATCTTGGCAAAGGCTTCGCCGCAGCGAAGCCAGGAATCAAGATCGCGTTGGCGTGGTTCGGCGACGAGATGCTGGATACCAGCCTCTCGATAGGCGACGAACTCGCGCAGGATTTCGTCTGGGTTCTCCTCCAGCGCATCCCATCGCGTTCGCATCGACAAGGTGAACGACTCTTCCGGCCGATCCCTGCGTAGGCGCGCAACGATTTCCGCAGCCCTCTCCGGCGGCTGGAAGCCGCCGTGCCAACCGTCGCCGAGCTTCACCGCACGGCGAAAGGCGGCGTTGCTGTGGCCACCGATCCAGATCGGAATCGGCCGGCTCGGCTGGGGCTTCGCCCGCATGTCGACCATCTTTACGCCACTGACCGGAGCCGTGACATCGATGGGATCTTCGTTCCAACAGCGGCGGATGATGTCGAGGGCCTCGTCCGTCCTCACACCGCGCGTTTCGTATGGAACACCCAGGGCTTCGAACTCCTCTTTCAGCCAACCGCTGGCTCCACCGAAGATCACCCGCCCCTCGCTCATGAGATCGAGTGAGGCGAGCATCTTCGCCAACAGTACGGGCGGACGTAGCGGCACCACCAGCACCGTCGTGCCGAGGCCGACCGTGCGCGTCGCGCTGGCGGCCCAGGTAAGGGCAATGAGCGGTTCGATGATATACGCCGAGGGCGGATACTGACGCTTCCGGGGCACCACGAGATGGTCGCTTACCCAAACGTCGGCGAAGCCGAGATCCTCGGCCTGCTTGGCAGCCGCCTGGATCGCGGCCGGTGTTGCAGCCGGTCCCGCCTGGGGTAGGTGAATCCCGAATTTCATTCTCTCCGTCCCTTGCCCGCCGATCCCGTGGACTGCCAATCCCGTCGACCGCCAATCCCGTAGACCGGCGGAGGATAGGGCAGGTTGCTCCACTTCCAAGTGGCCCCGGCCTATCACGCTCGATTCGACTGGCGGCCGGGCCCATACTAGAAGATGATCGTACCGGATCCGCATCTCGCGGCCGATTCGAACCCTTCCAGATCCTGGGACCCCAGAACGGAGCACACGACACGTGAAGGCACTCGTACTCGGGGGATCGCAGTTCGTCGGGCTCCACACCGTACACGAACTGGCATCACGGGGGCATGACGTCACCGTCCTGAATCGCGGCCAGACCGAGACAAAGCTCCCCCCCGGCATCGAGCGTCTGGTTGCCGATCGGCGCGACAAGGAATCGATGCGCGCAGCCCTCGAAGGCAAGGATTGGGATGCGGTCTTCGACGTCTCGGGCTTCATCATGGCCGCCATGGGCTCCAACATGGCGGATCTCGTCGACATGCTCGACGGCCGGGTGGGCGCCTACGTGTACACGAGTTCGATCATGGCGTATGCACCCTCCGGCATCTTCCCGTGGGACGAGAGTTTCCCCGCGGTCGACGAGGGGCCGGACACCTATGGCGGCTTCAAGAAGGCTACAGAGGAGATCCTGCTCGAGAGGCAAACCCGGACGGGCTTCCCGGCCTCGGTGGTGCGGCCCGCGGCGATCTACGGCCCGAACAACAACATCTACGACATGGAGATGGCCTACTTCCTTCGCCTGCTGCGTGGGCTGCCCATCATCCTCCCCCACGATGGCCTGGTCACCGGCTCCTACGGCCACGTGGACGACCTCTGCCGCGTGATGGTCGATATGGCGACACACCCGAAGGCACCCGGTGAGATCTTCAACATCACGGCGGAAGGCATCGTGGCGAACGAATACGTCTCGATCCTCAGCGAGATCGTCGGCAAGCCGGCCGATGTGGTCTTCATGCCATCCCGGTACGTGGGGAAGCTGGAGAAGCCCGCCTACAGCCACTTGTTCGGCTCCTTTCATCACGCCGTCCTGAGCACCCAGAAGGCCCGGAACCTGCTCGGCTTCCAGCCCAAATACGAATTCCGCACCGGGCACGCCCAGACCTTCGAGTGGTTCATCGAGTCCGGCCTCGACGATACGAGGGAAGCGCTCGTGGATCCCCTCTGGTTCGCCAGCTACGACTTCGACTACGAAGCGAAACTCGCCGATACCCTGCGCGCCGAGCAGGATGCCGGGTAGTTCGCAATCGCCAACACGAGAGAGCAATCGAGAAGGGAAGACATGGCGGGAGATACCGAGATCGAGATCGCCAGGAAGCTATTTGCCGCCTGGAGCAGCGGCGACGCCGACGCCCCGGGTGAGTTCCTCACCGAGGACGCGGTGCTCTACGACATCGTCGCGGGCACGCCCAAAGAGGGATGGCCTGCCATCCGGGAGTTCTTCGGCCAGACGCTGAAATTGTCGCAGGGTCTGGTCCTGGCACCCCAGGAATTCTGGATCAACGAATCGGGGCTGGCGTTGACCTGGGTGATGAGTGCCGTCGCGGGAGAGATGTTCGGCCCCGAAGCCAGCGGGAAGAGCTGGCGCTCGGAAGGAATGTCGACGCTCGAGTTTCGAGGCGACAAGGTGTGCCGGGAGGTGGACTACCATCACGGCCCCAACGTGCTTCGCTCGCTGGGGCTGGCCTAGAGGACGGTGTCCGCCAGGCGCTTCAGCGCCGAGAGATGGATGCAGGTGCCGATCGCCAGCAGGTTGGGGGCGAGGTACTCGCGGCGGATGAAGATGCCGAGCGCGGTCTGGTCGATGCATGCGCCCTTGTACAGGTTGAGGGCAATCCAGTACGCGAGGCGATCCCGGTCGAGTTCGATGCCGACCTGATCCGCCAGGTAGGCGACCCATGCATCCTCGGTCATCACGCCCATTCCGCGCATCGCGATCAGATAGGCCCAGTCCTCTTCCGGGTCGCCCAGGTGGGTGAATTCCCAGTCGACGAGTGCACGCAGCTCGCCGCCTTCGTGCAGGTAGTTGCCGGGGCCGGGATCCCCGTGGACGAGGCGCGGCTGCTCCGTCTCCGGCGCATTGTTTCGGAGCCACTGGGCGGCCTCTTCGACCAGAGGTGAGGGCTCCCCGGCCAGGCCGCTGCGATAGACGTCGTACCAACGCTCCACCTGGAGGAGTGCCGAGTCACGGGGCCCTTTGGGCATTTCGAAGAAATCGATGTCGATCGCCGAAAGTTCGAGGCGATGGAGCCGCGCAAGAGAGTCGACGTACGGATCCAGGCTTTCACGCGTAAAGACGCTCGTCCCCTCGACGAACTCCATCACGAAGAAGGGTTGGCCCAGGATTTCGCAGGAGGGTTCGTAGGAGATCACCTCCGCAACGGGAAGGCCCTCGCCACGGAGTGCGCGCATGACCCGGACTTCGTCGCGGCTCTCGCCACCCAGCAAGCCCCACTGCTCGACGCGAACCACCACCTTGCGGCGCCCGGACCGCTCGCACTCGAGTTCGGCGATGTACATCGCGCGGGATTGCCCCATCGACATGCGGTCCGTCCGCCCGAGCGTGCATGGTTCGCCAAGCGCGCTGCTCAGATGTGCTTCGAGACCGCGTACCTGTTCCTGGGAGATCACTTCGCCCCCACCATGTTGCGCGCGAAGGCGGAGAACAGGCCCATGGTACGCGCCATCTCCGCATCGATCTGGGCATGCAGAACGGGATGCAGGGTCGCACGGATCCGTTCCGCCACCTCTCCTCCGGAGTTCTGGCAGGCGACCAGGAGCCTGGAAGCAGCCTCGAAGGGGGACTCCTCCTGCAGAGCCTCCGCCCACTCCGGCGCCGGATCGGCGGCCACGATCTCCTTCACCTGATCCAATGCGCGGCTGAGTTCTTCGCGCCTGCTCGCATCGATGTCCTCCCGCAGGAGGTGTTTTACGTACTCGAGAGAACCCACCATCAGTTCCGCGTTGTAACGCGGCCAATCCCCCTCGACGCTAGGTGCCACCACGTCCCGGAGTGTCTCGATGCACGAATCGAGGATAGTCTCGACATCGGGAGCCACAGGTAAAGTCATTACTCTTCTCCCTTCCCAGCAAGCATCTCGGCTTCTAGTCGTGGGGCAGACCCAGGATCCGCTCGGCGATGATGTTCTTCTGGATGTTCGGAGTGCCGCCGCCGATCACAGCGGTGCACCAGCCGAGGGCCTCTTTCTGCCAGCGTCCGCGCTCGACCGCGTGGGATGAGCCCGGCGCCAGGCAGCCGTAGCTCCCCTCGAGCTCGATCGCGAACTCAGCCATGTACTTTTCGAGATGGGCCGTGTGGAGTTTGTTGACCGAGGTCTCGCTGCCCAGGGGTTCACCCCGGATCTGCTTGGTGAGGTAGCGCATGCCGTTGAAGCGCATGGCTGCGATCCTCGTCTCGAACTCGGCGACGCGGCGACGCACGCGGCTGTCCTCGGATGCAGGGCGACCGCCGATCTGGACTTCTCGGACGAGCTTCTTCAGCAGGTCGAGTTCCCAGAGCAGGCCCGAGACCTCGGAGATGCCCGAGCGCTCGTTCGCGAGGGCCCCGATCGTGATCTGCCAGCCCTGCCCTTCTTCGCCCAGGCGGTTGCCTACCGGAACCTCTACGTCGTTGAAGAAGACCTCGGCAAAGAAGGGCTGCTTGCTCATGTTTGCGATGGGGGCCACCTCGATGCCAGGTGAATCCATCTCGACCAGCAGACAGGTGATGCCGTCGTGCTTCTTCTCGCCACCGCTATCGGTTCGCACCAGCAGGATCATCCACTTCGCCCACTGGGCCAGAGAGGTCCAGATCTTCTGTCCGGTCACCACATAGTGATCGCCCCGGCGCACGCCCTTGCATTGCAACGCGGCGAGGTCGCTGCCGATATCCGGTTCGGAGTAGCCCGTGCACCACTGGTACTTGCTGTCGAGAATATCCTCGATGAAGAGGTCCTTCTGCTCCTGGGTTCCGTACTGGATGATGGCCGGCCCCACCCAGGCGAGCCCCATGATGCAGGTACCCAGGGGCGGCGCGCGGCGGCTTGCCAACTCCTGCTTCAGGATCGCCTGCTCCATCAGGGTTGCGCCTCCGCCGCCGACCTCCTTCGGCCAGCTGAAACCCACCCACCCCTTCTCGCGCACGAGCTGGCTCCAACGAAGCGGAAACATCTCGTCCCGCTCGGGTTCGGGCGGCAGGTTCTCGTCGAGGAAGGCGCACACTTCGTCGCGGAACGCCTCTTCCTCCGGCGTGAGATTGAAGTCCATCAAAGGCCTCCGAGGGTCGCAACGCGGTCGTAGTGGTGGTCGGATCCACCGTAGGCGGATTTCACCCACTTCGAACGCTTGAGGTAGAGCTGCGCATCGTACTCCCAGGTGTATCCGAGTGCGCCGTGGAGTTCGATGCCGTCGATCCCGATGCGGGTAAAGGCATCGCTTGCGTAGGCCTTGGCCATCGAGACGTAGAGCGGGGCCTCGTCGGGGCTCTCATCGAGACACCAGGCCGCGTAGTAGAGCAACGACTTGAACGACTCGATGTCGACGTACATGTCGGCCAGTGGGTGCTTCACACCCTGGAAGCGTCCGATCAGGGAACCGAATTGCGTGCGCTGCTTGGCGTAGCCGACGATGAGAGCGTGGCCCCCCTCGGCGGCCCCGATCGCCTCCGCCGTTACCGCGGCCGCTGCGTGGTCGAGCAGCCGAACGACCGCGGACCAGCCCTTTCGAGATCCGCTCGCGAGCACGCGATCCTCGGAGATGCGGACCCCATCGAGCACCAGCCGGCCGATACGCTTGGTGGCATCGATGCTGGGCGTATCCTCCACCTCGAGACCGTCCGAGGCACGATCGACGACGGCCAGCCCGATGTCCTCGGGATCCTCCCCGCTGCGATAGGCGACGACGAAGTGGGTCGCCACGGTCGCATCGAGAACGAAGAACTTCTCGCCGCGAAGGACGATCCCTCCCGACTCCGCGAGGCCCGTGAGCTGCACGCCGCCGGGCCCGAGGATGTCGCTCGCCTCGAGGATCGCCGGCGAGAAGAGTTGGCTCCCGTCAGCGATACCCGGAAGCCAACGCGCCTGCTGCTCCTCGCTGCCATTTTCCTTGAGCGCAAGCACCGCCAGCGTCGAAGCGATCAGCGGAGACGGAAAGAGTGAACGCCCACATTCGTCGAGCACGATGCTCAGGTCGATCCAACCGAGATCCGCTCCGCCGTGTTCCTCCGGAACCAGGAGGCCCAGCCATCCCATGCTCGCCATCTCCTCCCAGAGAGTCGGCGAGTAGCCGTCCGGGCTCTCCATGATCCGGCGGACTTCCTCCAGGGGGGCATTCGAATCGAGAAACTTGCGAACTGCGGAGCGGAAGATCTGCTGCTCCTCGCTGAAACCGAAATTCATGACGGATCGGAACCCTCTTCCTTCGAGACTTGACGAACCAACATCCGGCAGCGCTCCTTGCCCTCGGGAATCGTCTCTTCAATGGTCAACTCTGCCCCACAGCGCCGCAGGAGGATGCGATCCATATCCATGGCGGTATCACAGGCGCGCTGATGCTCGGAGTTCGTGAACCCGTAGGGGCAGTAGGGAAGCTCGAGGACGAACTGGTCGCCTTCGACCTCCGAGAATTGAAACGGAAATCCCATCTGCTCGCCGGAGTCGATCAGCTGTTGCCGGGTCTTGGCAATCGAGTCGGTCCTTCGCATTCCCCCGAGCCAGGGGAAGATCGCCATGCTCCAGCTCATCCCCCGCGCCAGCGGCTCGCCCAGTCCGGGGATCCGGCACAAGAAGAGGTGCAGCCGACCCGTCATTCGCATGCTGGCATCGATGCTCTTCTGCATGGGTCGAGGCTTCGCGGCGCTGGCCGCGCGCTTCACGTCGTCAGCGTTTCCAACTCCGTTTTCCGGCATGTCGTCAGCCATCTTCATTCAGTCGAGATCGAAAGCGGCCAGGATTTCGTTGGCCCTTGCTTCGAATCCCGCCTTCGCGTCCGCATGCGGCAGGATGTAGAGATCGCCGCGCTTCACACCGCGAATGACCCGCTCGGCAATCACCTTGGGTTCGGTCGCCACCGCGAGCATCTGGGCCATGAACTCGTTGGGCTCCTCGGGCCCAACGCTCAGCTCTGACGGCCGGTTTCGGTGCCCCTCGTGCAGACGCGTCTTCACGAAGGAAGGGCAGAGGACCGACACCCCGATGCCATCGGGTAGCAGCTCGCCGCGCAAGGTCTCGGAGATCCCGACCACCGCATACTTGGTCGCTGCGTAGATCCCCACGGTCGGCAGCGCCATCAAGCCCGCAATCGAGGCCGTGTTCACCACGTGGCCTCCCTCCCCGTGCTCCTTGATCCTGGGAACGAGGATCTGGATGCCGTGCACGACACCCATCAGGTTGACGCCCAGGCACCACTTCCAATCCTCGGGCGTGGTCTCGTCCAGCGGGCCGGCCGGTGCCACGCCGGCGTTGTTGCACAGGATGTGCACCTTGCCGAACGCCTCGATGGCCCGCTCCGCTGCCGCAGAGACGGACCCGTGATCGGAGACGTCACATTGAACGCCGATCACTTCGGCACCCGAGGCAAGAAGATCTCCCTCTGCTTTCTTCAGGGCTTCGGCCTCGATATCCGCGAGGACGACCTTCATCCCTTCCTCGGCGAAAGCCTCTGCCATGGCCAGGCCGATGCCCGAAGCACCACCCGTCACGAACGCCACCTTGCCCTTCAGATCATCCATTCTCTCTCTCCCAGACTCCGGCTGTGCAACTGCGCTCCAGCCAATCGCCGGGATCTTGCCACTCACCCTCCGAAACGGCTAGCCGCAGTGGAAGAGCCCGGGCAGCGGAGACACCTCGCGTCTCGCGTGGCTGGCGAGTTCAGGGCCTCAATCGGCGCCCCGGATGTTGGGCTTGGGGTAGACCATCACCTTCTTGATCGCGTGGGACCAGCGCTCGGGCATGATCCACATCGCATAGAAGAAGGTCTTTGCCATCCAGCCGCTCAGGTACCTCATCTTGGGCCGCTTGGCCGCCAGCGCATGATGGATGTCGTCGATCGCGCAGCTTGGATCCTGGGCAATACGAGAGAGACCCTCGGATTGCTGCTCCACGTATTTCTCCAACCACTCCCGGGTCCACACCTTCTTCCACTCTCCGTCGGGATCGATCCGCTCCATCGCTTCCCAGGTGTCGCGCGCCGATGCAAAGAAGCGTTCGACGAGCGGCGTACGCAGGGTCGACGGGTTGATGACCGAAACGCCCACATCCCAGGGCGACAACTCGGCCCGGAGTGCATCCGCGTAGCCTTCAGCCGCAAACTTGGAGGCATCATATGGTGCGTTTCCCGGAAGACTGACGATCCCGTCTACGCTGGTGACGACGACGAAGCGCCCCCGCGCAGCCCTGACCTGCGGGATGAGCATCTGGGTCATGTTGATGATGGAGAACAGGTTCACCTCCATGATCCGTCGATAGTTGTCCAGCGGCTGAAACTCGATGAACCCCGGCTGCGCGATCCCTGCGTTGTGCACGACGCCCGACAGGCGGCCGCCGCAGGCCTGCTCGACCTCGTCGCATGCTTTCCGCAGCGCGACGCCGTCCGTCAGATCCAGACGGGGCGCCAGTTTCGCACCCGCCCCCAGAGCGGTCCGAGCCCCCTCTTCCGTGAAGCAGAACGCAATCACGCAGGCGCCGCCACGGGCCAGCTTCTCCACCACGCCGGAGCCGATCCCGGAGTCACAGCCGGTGACGACGAACCATTGGCCGCCGATGTCCAACATCGCCCGCCGCTTCAGGCGCTGCCACACGAGCCATGCAGCCAGCCCCACGAGAAGCAGACCACCCCACCCTTGCATCATCTCCAACATCGACGTCTCGCCCCGCTTCTCAGTCCGTCCCGGACGGGGCGGACGGTTCCTTTCGACGCCTGGGCGGCCCCCAGCTCGGCAGCCGGCGGAGGTTGTTTCCGCCATCCACCGGGATCAAGTGGCCCGTGATCGAAGACGAAAGATCGCTCCCCAGGAACACCGCCACATCCGCGCACTCGTCCACAGTGATGATGCGGGCCAGAGGCGTCTCGTCCAGAAAGCCCTTCACGATGGGGAGCTCCTCGTCGTACGTGACGTGGGTCTCATCGGAAGGCGTCATGCCCCCGAACGCGTTCATCGCTGTTGGAACGAAAGAAGGTGCCATCGCGTTCACACGAACCTGATCAGCGCCGTATTCGGCAGCAGCCATCTTGGTCACGAAGTTGATGCCTGCCTTGCAGCCCGAATAGGCAGCATTGCCCTCGGGCACCATGATGGCCGTGGCCGAGGTGACGTTGATCAACGAGCCACCACCCGTCTCTGCCATCGCGTTTCCCATATGGCGCATGAAGTAGTAGAAGCCAAAGAACAGCACGGACGCGATCTGTTGCAGATACTCCGGTTCGAGGTCACGGATGTATCCCGGTCCGTTGAGGCCGGCCGAGTTGACGGCAATATCGATGCCGCCCCAGCGTTCGAGAGCGGCGTCAGCAAGGGCCCTCACCTGGTTGTCGTCGCTCACATCGCAACGAATCGCCAAGCCCCCTGTCTGTTCGACGAGCTTCTCCAGCCTGTCTTCGCGCCGCGCCGCCACGATCAGATCGGCGCCCTCTTCGGCGAAGCGCTCGGCGATACGCCAGCCGATACCGCTCGACGCTCCCAGGACGACCGCCTTCTTTCCTTCAAGCAAACCCACGCTCTTGCCTCCTCGGCTTGTTGGTCCCGGTTCAGTGCTTTGGCAACCGGGAGCGGAGGAACATTGCCACGACCTGATTCTCCGGTAAAGCGGCCGGAGCCGAGAATGTCATCGGGCGCGAATTCGAAGCAGATCGCGAGGAAACCCTCGGTCTCACAGCCGCCGCCCATTTCATGCTCACCCGGGCCGTTGACAATCTTCGGGCTGTGATATTACATCTGCGCCCTGCCGTGCTGGCGGACGCACGCAGGGAGGATCCTTGGTACGAACGCTCACGGAGCTGGACGAGTGGCCCCGGCATCCGACTATCGACACGTTCGATCAGGTGGCGACCGCTAGCCCCTACTGGAGCGATGGGTTCTGGTTCTGCATCGGCGACCCTGAGGGCCGCTGCAACCTCATCACCGCCATCCGCTTCTATCCCAACACGAACGTGGCCGATGGCTATGCCTGCTTGAGCCTCGACGACGGCAGGCAGTACAACCTGCGCACCAGCCGGCGTCTGCGCCCGCGCATCGACGATATCAGCGTGGGCCCGCTCTGGCTCGAGATCGTCAAGGGGCTGCGCACCATCAAGTTCGGCTGCAACGAGAACCCCTACGGCATCGAGTTCGACCTGCTCTGGGAGGGCGCCGCACCGGCGTTCGACGAGATCCCCGGCCGAACCGGCGTGATGGACGGGCGCGTGGTCTTTCAGCGCTCCAACTTCGTCCAACTCGGCCATGTCAGTGGCCAGATCCGGGTGCAGGATCGAACGTTCGATGTGGACCCGAGCTGGGTCGGCGCCCGCGATCACTCCTGGGGCCTGGGCGACACGGGTGGCGGCAAACGGACCAATCCGCACGCGGCTCCGCCGCCTGGCGGAAAGAGCATCGATGGGGCAGCGACGGTTCCGGACTTCGGATTGCGCCAATGGGCGTTGGTGCGCTTCCCCAAGCGCTCGATCTACTACTGGTTCCACCATGGCAACAACGGTCGCTTCCAGACCGCCGAGAGCAACGTGGCGTACCCGTACGAATCGGACCGCTGGCCGTGGTCCTACAAGAAGTTCGAGATCGAGTCGATCGAATTCGAGGACGGCGAGCGCCGCCTGCGACGGGCCGAACTGGCGCTGATCCGCAGGAGCGGCCGAGCGGATCGCTTCGGGATCGAGGTCGTGAGCCGACCGCTCTACATGCAGGGCGGAGGCTACTGGGAAGGCTTCGACGACGAACTCGGCCGCGGCGTCTACCGCGGCGAGGAGATCGTCGAAGGTGATGTCTGGGACGTATCCCACCCGACGCGTGTCACGGACCTGCAGGGCGCCGAGATCGTCCAGAACAATGGAGCGTGGGCCGAGACATTTGCGCGCTTCGTGAACCTGGACGATCCCGAGGAGCAGGGAGTCGGGTTGCTCGAGTGCGTCGTCAAGGGCCCTTACCCCGGGATCACCTGATTCTCCGGGATCACCTGATTCTGACCCTGAACATCGGGAGCCCTCTGGTACCCGTGCGGAGGCATCGACCATGGCCGGAGCTGCAGAGATCGAACTTGCGAGGCTCCTCTTCGAGGAGGGCTGGGGCGGGCCCGACTCGAGCGCACCCCTCCAGTACATGACCGACGACGTCGTCATGCGCGACACCCTCGGGCACCCCGGCGCATTGCACGGCCATGCCGAGGTACAGGCCTTCTGGCAGGCGGTCGCGGGCGGGCTGAAGGTGATGCCGGAGGAGTATTTCGCGAACGAGCGCGGAGTGGCCCTGACCTGGATGGCCTACATCCAGATCCGGGACGACAGCAACGGCCCCGAGAACAAGGGCAAGTGGGTGTGCGGAGAAGGCATGTCGCGCCTCGAATTCCGCGACGGCAAGGTCTGCCTCGAGATCGATTACTGGAACGGGCCCCAGGGGCGCTGCGACGATTGGAAGCAGCACCTGGAGGCACGTCGCGCGATGACGCCCGAAGAGCGCGGAGCCATACCCGGTTCCTGAGCCCGCGCCTTGCGGCGACAGACGAGGAGAGGCTGCAATTGGCCCTGCCCTTCACACCCGACGTAGAGACCATCCTCCGCTCGTGCGTGGCGACGCTCGAAGCGGAGATCGTGCCGGAGCTCACCAGCGATTGGGGGCGCTACAGCGGAAACCTGGTGGCCGCCTCGCTCGAGTACGCCATCACGTTGCTCGCCGATCCGGAGGCTCCGGCAAGGAGGCGCCAGGAACTCGCCGAGGCGATCGATACGTTGCGCCCCCGCGTCGAAGCTTCCGGGAACGCGGAAGCCGCGGCCGCGCTCGAGGCGGCCTCACCCTACGAAACGGCTTCCAAGCTTCTCGTCGCGGCGCAGAACGACACGAGCCCGCTCGCGGCAGAGCTGCATGCTGTCCTGCACCCTCTGCTCGAGCAACAACTCGAGGCCCAACTGGCGGCGAGCTCTCCGCTGCTGAGAGCCTTCGTCACGAACATGCAGGAAGCACGGTGATCAGCCCGGACCAGCGCGACGCGTTGGAACCCTACCTGACGGCGGCTCTCGGACTGAAGACGCCCCAACGCATTGCCCACCTGGAGCGAATGGCGCTCGGGCAATCGCGTGCGATGTACCGGGCCGAACTCGTACCGGCCGACACCGCAGGGGACGCCTCCGACCGACGAACCGTGATCGTTCGCGTCGAGCAGTGGGGCCTGCTCGGCAGCGACAGCGCCAACGAAGTGCAGGCGATGCAGGCGCTCCACGCGGCGGGTTACCCGGTGGCCCGCGTGCTGGCCTACGAGCGCGGAACCGACCTGCTCTCCCAGCCCTTCTTCGTGATGGATTTCGTCGAAGGCACGAGCGAATACACGCCCGAAAGCCTCAGGGATTACGTGGGGCTCCTCGACCGGCTGCACCGCATGGACCCGAAGGAGGCGGGACTCGGCTCACTGCCACATCCGAACGGCCCCCGCGACGCCGCTCTGTTGCAGGTAGAGCACTGGTACGAGGTCTACCGGTCAGCGTTGGTCGGCGAGCCCTCCCCGCTGGTCGAAGAGGCGGCGCAATGGCTTCGCAACCATGCGCCCGAGTCGGAGCGCATCAGCATCATCCACGGCGACCCGGGGATCGGGAATTTCCTGCACCTCGACGGGCGCGTCACGGCCGTCGTCGATTGGGAGTTCGTTCACATCGGTGATCCCGACGAAGACTGGGCCTATCTGATCAGCATGCGCGGCATGGGCGTGATGACCGATGACGAATGGGTGGCCTACATCGAAGCTGCCGTCGGCGTGAGGCTCGACCCGGAGAGGCTGCGCTACTGGCAGGCCCTCAACTTCTTCAAAGCGGTCTGCATCGACTGCACGGCCCTCCGGCTCTACGCGAAGGGAATCCATCCGGCTCCGAACATGCTCGCGATCGGCACGAGCGTGCATCTGGTAGCACTCCAACGCTTGAGCAAGACCACGATCTTCTCCGGCTGATCCGAATATCTCCCCCGGGGGGAGCGATCCCCACAGCGCTCCAGCCCTTGCGAGCGCCCGGGTGCCGTCTCATGCCCGAAGCTTTCTGGGATTTTGAATGACACTTCCCGACCCGCCGAGCCACCTACATGTGAACCAAATCGGCTCGAATACTCGATTCGATATACGGCCACGGTCGAACAGGCTGAGCCCAAGAAGGAACCACGATCATGAGACTCGCCCGAATGCTGGCCCTGGTCAGCGCATTGTTGTTGCTCGCAGGAAGCGCATCAGCCGCTTCCATCACCCTCACGTATGCGAGCATCGCGACATACGATGCGGACTTCCCGAGCTCGCAGACCTTCGATCCGTCTCTTCCGTTCGACGGTTCGGGTGACATCGACGAGGCTGCGGGTACCTACAGCCTCAGCCTGCCGGACTTCTCGATCGTCCTCGACATCCTCGCCGTGGCGGGGGACGACGCCCGGCTCGACACCACGGGCTGGAGCCAGACCGGTACGTTCGCAGGCGGCGCGGGCGGCGCTCTGACCTCGTCGGCCTCCACCGGCAACACGACGTGCACCGATCTCGGTGGCGGACTCGGTGGCCTGGTCTGCGCCGACTTCCCGGCAGCCGTCTCGAACTGGCCGCCGACCGGCGCTTCTGGAGCGACGCTTGGCGCTCCCGGTGCCACGATCAACATCGCCACCAACACCATCACGATCACCGAGGCGTTTGACTCGAACGGTGGCCAGGTTCAGAGCACCTACACCTACGCCTTCGTGCCCGAGCCGGGCACGATGCTGCTGCTGGGCTCGGGCCTCTTCGGCCTGCTCCTCGCCGGACGGCGCGCGTAGCAAACTGCATGAAGGGGAGCGGCTTCCGCGCTCTCCACAGAACCCGGGCCGGTCATCCTCTCGCAGGATGACCGGCCCTTCTCGTTCTGGCTCGGACGAAGCCTCGAGCGGACCCTCCTCCGCACAGTGAAGAAGCAGCCGCAGGCAGTCCGGAAAAGGGCCGCTCAATCTCGTTTGGTGCCGGAAGCTCGATCGATGGGTCGGTCATTGCGGTAGCGCGCGGGCGGACGTCCCACGCGCTCCGAGAAGACCCGGGAGAAGTAGTAGCGATTCGCAAAGCCGCATCGCTGCGCAACCTCATCAATGCTGTAGTTCGTGCATACGAGAAGCTCGGCGGCGGCCGAGACCCGGCGATCCTGGACGTATCGGGCGGGAGTCTCGCCCATGGCTTCGCGAAAGCGGCGAATGAAGCTGGATTCACTGCAATCGGCGATCTCTGCGAGACGGGCATTGTCGAGCGGTTCTCGGATGTTGCGGTCGATGAACTGGAGCACCTCCACGAGATCGAGCTGGCCGTCGGCGACGTGGCGGATCATCTCCACCTTCTCCTCCGGCAGGTCGTGTTCGAGGGTGGCCAGCGCGAGATGTGCCAGCGACTTCACGCGGCAGGAAAGCGCGAGCCCCAGATGGTCGGCCTGGCCGACCTCGATACTGAGTGCCTGGCCGAGCGTGTCCCTGAACTCGTCGTCTTCCAGCGTGACAGGCTCCGGCAGGACGGAGCGCACCGCGGACGTCGGCCAGCCAATGACTTCGAAGTGGATGTAGAAGAGCCGAACCCGGCCGTTCAGATGCGCCTCGAACTTCAGACCGGGCGGCACCATTGCGAAGCGGCCGGCGGGAAACGCATAGCTCTTCGAGTCGAATTCGAGCCACGCTCCCTCGACGTCGGCTCTACACAACCGCCACATACTGCGGATGTGATCCGTCGCGGTCCACCAGGCACCGAGAGAGTGATTGCCCGTGGCAAAAAGTCGGATGTGAAGAGAATCGGCCAGGCTGGGGAGGAGTACAGGCATCTCGGTCTCGGTTCGTGCTGACGGGATATCATACAATCTCTCCTGAGATCGCACGATCCGGATGTTACTCGTGCATGGCAGGATTAGACACATTTTCCCCTGGAATGATCGAAATCGATCGTTGCTGGAACCAGCGTTGCTCTCGCACACGGGGCCTCGCTCCGATCTGAGCGACCGTCCCCCACCCGGATCCCCCCTCCCGAGGGAAAACTCGTTCCGTTCCAACGGAAGAGTCCTTCCCTCCTAGCCGGATACGACACGCGCCATGCGGCCCTACTCGGCTGCAAACTCGCGGAAAACAGGCATTTCTGGTGGATCTGACATTCCTCGGAGCGGTCTGGATACCCATTCAGACATTCGTTGTGGATCGCTGCTCCGGCACTCAATTTGCAAATCGGTCGAACCAGATCAAAGAGTCGTTCGCTCGAGGCACGGTGCCCCCTGGGAATCGGCAATAGGAGATCCAGATGTTGAGAATAGCTAGGCCGGTTCTCGTTGGTGCCTTGGTCCTGTTGTGGGCCGGAGTAGCCTCGGCGGCCCCCATCACGCTCACGTACTTGAGCATCGAAACGTTCGATGCGGGCTTCCCGAGCACCCAGGCGTTCACACCGTCTCTTCCGTTCAACGGTTCGGGTGACATCGACGAGGCGGCGGGCACCTACAGCCTCAGCCTGCCGGACTTCTCGATCGTGCTCGATATCGTGGCTCTTCCGGGAGATGACGCCCAGCTCGACACCACGGGCTGGAGCCAGACCGGCACGTTCGCGGGTGGTGTCGGTGGAGCGCTCACCGGTACGGCCGCCACCGGCAACACGACGTGCACCGATCTCGGTGGCGGGCTCGGTGGCCTGGTTTGCGCCGCCTTCCCGGCGGCCACCGCCCCTTGGCCCCCGACCGGTGCCTCCGGGACGACCCTTGGAGCACCGAGTGCCACGATCAACATCGCCACCAACACCATCACGATCGTCGAGGCGTGGGACGCCAATGGTGGCCAGGTTCGGAGCACCTACACCTACGTGCCCGAGCCGGGCACGATGCTGCTGCTGGGTTCGGGCCTCTTCGGCCTGCTCCTCGCTGGACGGCGGTCGTAGCGCACCTCGAGTGAAGGGCCGCGGCTTCCGCGCTCTTCAGGGCATCCGGGCCGGTCGTCCTCTCGCAGGACGACCGGCCCTTCTGCTTTCCGGCTCAGGCGAGAGACACCCCCTCTTCGTCGCCAGGGGTACCCGGAAGCGGTGACTCCTGCTGGAGCTCTTTCCGAGCCCGCCTGACAGCTCTTCCATCATTTATGCGTTCGAATCGTCACGATGGAAGGGACAGAGCGTCTTGAACGTGTTAAACAAGGCCTTGAACGTGTTAAATTTCATCGCATTGCCGAGGAGAGAGCAATGGGACGCGCCCTGTACCGGGTTCTTTCAGGCACCCTCCTTTCGCTGACGTTCCTGGCCGCCGGCCCAGCCGCGTCCATCGAGTTCTTCGATGGACGCTTCCAGGTCAACGGCTTCTACGAGGCCCAGATCCGCGCCATCGCGCGGGACTTCGACGCCTCCGACGATTTTGACCTCACCCAGCTGGCCCATGTCCTCAACCTGGAGTTCGAGGCATCGCTAGTCGAGAAGGGCTGGGGGCCCTTCGACATCGTGAGCGCCTATTCGCGGGTCGAGATCCGGTACGACTGCGTCTGGACCCGCGCATGCGGGGTGTTCCCCAGCGTCAACGCCTTCGGGGACGGTGCCAAGAAGGTGCCCAAGCGCCTCAACGACGGGCGGCGGACCGGCTACGTCTGGAACGTCTTCAACGACGACACACGTTTCTACCGCGGTGAGCCGCCGGAGCAGTCCAGCATCAATTTCCGCGACATGCCCCGTGGCTCGCGCCGACCGTACCACCTCGATTCGGCCCCGACCTTCGGGGTCTTCTTCAACTACGCCGGGATCGACGACGTCCTCGGCACGGAAGACGACACGGCCCCGTACGTGCTGTCGCGATACTTCAGAGGAGACGGCTCGTGCAAACTCTCGAGCCGGCAGGTCAAGGGCTCGACGAACGGCTCCACCACCCAGATTCTCGGCTTCCTCGATCCGGGCTGCGAAGTCACGGGCGTCGCGGCCATGATCGACCGGCCCAATCCCTTCCGACCCCATGACATCAACCCGATCACCGGGCACGGCGGCGCATGGGCGCTGCCCTACCGGCCCGCGCCTCCCACCGCCTTCAAGGCGGGATCGCCCGACCACATCGCACGTGGGCTTTGGCTGCCGCGAGCAGAGATGGCGGAGATGCTTCGCGACGGCAAGATCGAGGATCCCGAGCTCAACTTCAGTCAGAACGATCTCGCCTGGAACCACGGAGCCAGCCAAGGGTCGGAGCAGGAGCTGAAGGAGCTCTACCTCGACATCGAGATGTTCGACGCCCGCCTCTGGCTGCGGCTCGGCAAGCAGGCCATCGTCTGGGGCAAGACCGAGCTCTTCCGCAGCCAGGACCAGTTCAACCCCCAGGATTTTGCGCTGGCCTCGCTTCCGAGCCTCGAGGAATCCCGGATCGCACTCTGGGCGGCGCGCGGCGTCTGGTCCTTCTACGAAGTCGGCCCCTTCCAGGACGTGCGCCTGGAGTTGGCGGTCAACTACGACCAGGTCGAGCCCAACGACCTCGGGGTCTGCGGCGAGCCGTACGCCCTGCCGCTGATCTGCGTGCTCTCCTTTGCCACCGCGATCAACAGTTTCGAGGGGGTCGGCATCGCAGGCGTTCAGAACCCTCCGGACCCCTGGAACAGTTGGAAGGGCATCGAAGTCGGGGCGCGGCTCGAGTGGCGCTGGAAGAACTTCAGCTTCGCCCTCACCGATTTCTACGGCTACGACGACATGTTCTACATCGACAAGGTGCTGACCTACGAGCGGAACGTGGATCCGGAGACGGGCCGCCCCCGCCGCCTGAGTTCCCGAGGAAACTGTAGAACGGGCGCAGAGGACGACTGTCTACGATCCGGAGAAGACTCCCTCTACAACAACTCGGCCAACCGGACGATGTTCGATCTGAGCTGCGCCGCCAACATGGGGATGTCCATCGATCCGGCCGCATGCGGTCTGTCGGTGTTCAACAGCAAGGAGATCCCTCCGGCGGCTCCCATTGCGATCACCCTCGCGGAGAGCCTGGCGACCATCCTCGCGGGCGACCGCAGTGGGCTTCTATGGCCTGCCTTCGCGTTTCCGAACGGTGGAACCCCCCTCTCGGCCCTGGTCCGCCTCAACAGGGATGCCAACGATGGCCCCGGCAGCGGCTTCTTCGCCATCGTAAGTGCCGACCTGATGGGATCTCTGACCGACCAACAGGAGGCGCTGTTTGGCTGCGGAGCCTACTTCGAGACGTCCTGCGACCTCGATGGCATCGACCTGCTGAATGCCGAGGCCAGTGCTCTCGGCATGTCTTTCGTCGGCATGGACGGCACGTCCAACATCGATTGGGACACGACCGACCGCGGCTTCGCCCAGCCTGGAACCATCGGCTTCGAGGGTGGCCCCGTATGTACCCGCTACGAGCGCGGCCGGACGTTCATCCTTCCAGGTTGCCGGGGGCCCGGTGACGCGGGTTACAACCCGGCTGTCGACGGCACCCCTCCCAACACCCTCCCGAGTCTGGCTACCGGCTTGACCGGCCACCCCTTCACCGGACAGAAGTGGGACCGGGAGGTGGCAGCGCTCTCCTGGAACTTCATGATGCTCTTCGTGGCGCTTTCCGCACCGGTAGCCGGCGGAGGGCCGGCTGAGTATGACGAGTTCGACGAGCGCCATCCGCTCCGCAAGAACGGCTGCTCCTTTGCCAAACCCCAGCTTTGCAAAGCCTTCTCCTTCTTCCTGAGCCCCATCGGGGTACGCCGGAACGTCGTCAAGGCAGGCGGCAACGGCCGCTACGGGCGCCGCGATTTCCTCTGGCACGCGGGAAGTCCGGTCGTCTTCCGCTACGAGAAGCGCAATGTCCTCGGCTTCTCGATGGACTTCGCCGAGGATTACACCGGAACGAACTGGAACATCGAGGCCACCTGGCTCGAAGGACTCCCGTTCTCGGACAACAACGAATACGACGGTCTACGCGATGTCGACACCTTCAACCTCACGGTATCCGTCGACCGACCGACTTTCGTGAACTTCCTGAACGCGAATCGCACTTTCTTCATCAACAGTCAGTGGTTCTTCCAGTACGTCGACGGCTACCGGGGTAGTTTTACGTCCAATGGTCCGTGGAACGTGCTTGCCACGCTCACGGTGATGACGGGATATTTTCAGGACCGCTTGCTCCCCTCGGCGACGGCCGTCTACGACTTCAATTCGAACTCGGGCGCATTCATGTCCCAGGTCACCTACCGCTACACCGGGAGGTTCTCCGCGACCTTCGGTGTCGCCGGCTTCTTTGGCCGGTTCAAGCAGACCGACATGCCGATAAACGAGATCGCGCTTCAGAATCGGGTAGGAAAGCATGCCTACAAGGACTTCGGAGAGGGCGGCCTCTCCATGTTGAGAAATCGCGACGAGATCTTCCTGCGCCTTCGATACACGTTCTGAAACCGAGAACGCAGCTTCCTTCGGACCGGCGAGAACGAGGAACTGCAAGGGGGAAAGATGCCGAGCCCGGAAGAGATCCGAGAAGTGATGGAGCGTTACGTCCAGTTGATGTGCGAGAGCAACGCCGACGCCATCCTGGAGTTGTACGCCGCTGACGCGACTGCCGAGGATCCCGTCGGTGGTCACGTGGTCGAGGGACGTGAGGCGCTTCACGATTTCTACGCCGCCACGTCCCCGAACCTCCAGGTCGAGCTGACGGGCCCAGTGCGTGTCGCGGGGCAAGAATGCGCCGCCCCCCTTCTCGCCGAACTGACAATGAATGACACGAAGCTCTACATCGACGTAATCGACGTGATGAAATTCAACGACGACGGCAAGATCACGAGCATGCGAGCCTTCTGGAACCCCCAGGAGATGCGTCCCACACGCTGAGCGGTTCGGAACCCGACCGCCGTGACTTTGCTAGTAGACGAAATGGATCGTGCTGCCCCCGAGAATGCAGCGCGAAAAGGAGACCAAATGCGCTCGAGACCGTTCTCGGTTCTTTTGATGATGCTGATGCTTGCTGCACCGGGACTCACCGAACAGGAGGATGTCGTCCCCGGAGCTCCGACCTTCAAGGAAGGCGACATCATCACGCTGGAGAACGTCAATTCCCTGAAGCCCTTCCTGCCGAAGGAATTCTGGGTGAACCGCGACTTCTTCTTCTACGAGGGGATGGAGCTCATGGTCGGTCCGTTCAACCGCTCCTACTCGCCCCCCCCCGAGTATCATGCGGCCACCGAGCGTTTCAGGGGCGAGCCTCGCATCGGCCCGGAGAACAGCCTGGAGAACTACACGGCCGGCCAGCCCTTCCCCATGGAGGAGATCGATTGCGCTGCCGATCCCCAGGCGGGAACCAAGATCATCTGGAACTTCGACTACCAGTGGAGCGGCACTGGCGGCGCCGCTGAGTACTACTACTCCTACTGGGATCGCGGTGAGGAGCTCCCCCTCTTCTACGAGGGGACGGCGAGAAGCGTCATCCTCTCCCATCGGGTCGAGAAGCCGTACCTCGACGAACACGACGGCGACGTCTTCCGAGCCGAACTACGCAAACAGGCCTTCGGCATCGAGATCAACCAGCCCTTCGACGCCCGCGGTATCGCCCTGATGACCTACCGCTACAAATCCGCTGACAAGCCGCAGGCGGAGGCCAAGAACGACGACACCTGGGTCTACGTCCCCGCCCTGCGCCGGGTACGCAGGATCTCGACGGCCCAGCGGACCGACGCGGTCTCGGGCACCGATTTCACGATGGATGATCTTCGCAGCTTCTCCGGGATCATTCCCCAATACGAATGGGAATGCCTCGGCGAGTTCGACATCATCGCGCCGATGAACTCGAAGATCCTGGCCTATCCGTACAGCAAGGACATCAATTTCGGCCCCTACGGCGTTTCCTATGCCTCCGACAACTGGGAGATGCGCAAGGCGGTGAAGATCCGCTTCACTCCGAGGAATTCGGATCACCCGTATGACCACAAGGACATCTACCTGGACAAGGAAACGCTGACGGCCCTGTACTCCTTCGCTTACGATCGGACCAATGAACTCTGGAAGATCATCTGGCACAACCATCGCTTCAGCGAGGATCATCCGGAGTGGTATCCCGGTTGGCCGGAGATTCCGAATCCCAACGATCTCCGGGTGGTCGGCGACATGATCGTCAACGTCCAGACCGGCACCGGCAACCGCATCGACTTCTGGGATGCGAGTGGATCGCCCCTGGCAAGCCAGGGTCGGATCCGCCGCTACATCGATGTCGGCCGCCTCACCAAGGGCCGCTAGGAACGCGAGGCTGCCATGCCCGAACTGCCTGAGAGCTACGAGAAGGTCTCGATCTACCCCTTGGATCCCGAGGTGAAAGAGGAACTCCTCTCCACTCAGATCGAGTGCGTCTTCAATTGGTCCACGAAGGACGGCTGGCCAATGGGCGTGATCATGTCCTGCCTCTGGCACGACGGGCGAATGTGGCTTACCGCGGGAGCAAACCGCCACCGCGTCTCCGCCCTTCGACGCGATCCCCGCTGCTCCGTCGTCGTGACGAGCACGGGGACGACGCTTGGGCCCGGCAAGACCGTCACGATCAAGGGACGCGTCAACATCCACGAGGATCCGGAGACGAAGAGTTGGTTCTACCCGACCTTCGCGTCTCACCTGAACCCGGATCCCGCGGGTGCAGAGGATTTCAGCAAGCGCTTGGACTCACCCCTTCGCGTGGTGCTCGAGGTGGTGCCCGAGAAGTTCATCACCTACGACGGCATCAAGATGTTCCAACACAGCCAGGGCAACCTGGACGAGAGCCGGCTCGGCGAACCCAAGGAGTCGGATACCACCCGCCTCGAAGCAGAACTGAAGCGCCGGGGCCTCGGCTGACAAGGTGCGCCGGGGGATGCGGTCGATCGCCAGGAACAACCCGGCGATGAGTGGGATCTACAGGTTCACGCTCAGCATCCGGTGAGCTGCTTCACCACTGGCGCAAACGCATCGGCCACGTGATCACCCACGGTGATGTAGGAAAGGTCGTAGAGTTCGCGGCGGCGCAGCAACTCTTCGCAGATGGCATCGGTCGTCCCGAAGAGCGCGTGAGGGTGGTGGATCATGTCCTCGGCCTCGAGGCCAAACGCTCCCGCCATGCCCGCCGCGACCGATTCCGTGCCTTCACCGATGAAGGTGAAATAGGCACCGATCTCGAGCTCGATTTCCGAGTAGCGATGCCCGGCGGCGCGCCGAACCCACTCGACCTTGCGGGCGGTGCCCTCGGCCGTCGAGGTCTTCACTCCATCGGCACCCATCACGCCCGAGCGGTTGTTGAAGTTCAAGCTGACGACCTGAGCCTCCCGCGCGGCCAGCTCCAGCACGCGTCGGCTCCCGCCGCCGATCATGATCGGCGGATGCGGGCGCTGAACCGGCCGAGGGGCACCGGCGAAGCCCTGCCAACGCACGTGTTCGCCGTGGAGTTCGAGGAGTTCACCGCCGAAGAAGGACTTCAGCGCAGAGACCACCTCGGTGAGCCGTTCGATCCGGATCGGGGCCTCATCGAATCCGATGCCGGCCGCCTCGTATTCGCCCTTCAACCAGCCCGCGCCCAGGCCCAGCTCCAGGCGACCTTCCGATAGCAGATCCAGCGTGGCCGCTTCCTTCGCGAGCATGACCGGGTGCCGGTAGTCGATGCAGAAGACCCTGCAACCCACCCTCAGGCTCCGGGTAGCCTCAGCCGCCACCGCCATTGCCGGAACCGCCGCGAGCGCCTGCAGCGGATGCTGGGTGGCTTCCAGCGCGGGACCCGGCCCGAGGAAGTGGTCGGCCAGGTGCAAGGCGCTGTACCCCAGATCCTCGGTACGACGCGCCCTTTCGCGCCACTCATTCGCAGAGCTTGCGTTGAAGGACTGGACGGCGAAGCGAAACGGGCGATGGGTCGACATGTGGTGCCTCGATGACCCGGCGGCGGAGTTCACGGTAGAATCCCAGTCTACCCCACGAGAGGTACAGGCAACGAATGTCCGTCACAGATGAGCTTGCAATCCGGAATCTGGTCGCGCGCTACGCGGACGCCGTGACGCGGGATGACGGCGACTGCTGGACGGCCACCTGGACCGAGAACGGCTCGTGGCACATCCTCGGCCAGATGGCGCAGGGACGAAGCGAGCTGAACACGCTCAGGCGAAACATGATGAGTGGCTTCGAATCGGTCGTACAGCTGCCTTCCACCGGCCAGGTATCGGTCGAGGCCGAAACGGGCCACGGGCGTTGGACGATTACCGAGCACGCCCGGTTGGCCGGCGGCGGAGCACTCAGCACGCTCGGCATCTACGACGATCGCTACCTGTGCGAGGGCGGTGTGTGGTACTTCGCCGAGCGTCGCTTTCACGCTCTCTACATCGGCCCGGCAGATCTTTCGGGCAGCTTCCAGCCGTACCCGAAGTGAGAAGGAGGAACGCTCGTTGATCATCATCGCGGGAACCGTTGACGTCGACCCGGAGCAGCGCGAAGCAGCGCTGAGCTCTGGCTGCGTGCACATGGTGGAGACCCGGAAGCTACCTGGATGTCTCGACTACGTCTGGAGTGCTGACCCCCTGACACCCGGACGAATCTACGTGTACGAGCGCTGGCAGGATCAGGCAACGCTTGCGGCCCATTTCGAGAGCCCGCATTTTCCGGCCATGCGCGACACGATCGCCGCTCACGGGATTCGCGGGGTCGACGTCGCCAAGGTGGAGGTCGGACGCGTCGAGCCCGTCTACGACCCCCAGGGCCGTGCGCGTGCAGATTTCTTCAGCGAGACAGCCGAGTCACCGTGAACGATGAGATTGACGACGTGTACTCATACCGCGTTGAACACTGAGGAGGGGCGTTAGTCATGTCCAAAGGAGAAGAGCTTCTCGCCAACTACGAGAAGGAGGTCGAGGCGACATGGCGCAGGATGACCCCCAAGTCCCGGGAACTGTGCGAGCGAGCAGAAAAGTACATACCCGGTGGCGCACTGCGCTCTCACTCCACCGGAACCTACCCCTCTTATGGTGAGCGGGTGGACGGATGCTACCAGTACGATGTCGACGGGAACCGCTATATCGACCTCGCTTTGGGCATGACCAGCATCATTGGACACAATCACCCAGAGGTAGCACGGGCCGTTCAAGAGCAGGTGCCGAAGGGCCTGGTGTCTTTCATGCCCGAGCTCGGCAAAGACGCGTTGGCGGAAATGATGTGCAAGAGAGTTCCGTCGGTAGAGAAGGTGTGGTTCGCATTGTGTGGGTCTCAGGCCTTCATGTGGGCCATACGCGCGGCCAGAGCCTTCACTGGCAGGGACAAGATCCTGAAGATTCGTGGCGGATACAACGGCACGTACGACGACGCAATGGCTACCCCACCTAATGACCTGCAACCCATGGGGCCGCCTGGATTGCCCAGGAATACGCTGGACAATGTGCTTTTTGCCAATTGGAACGACAAAGAGGGAACTGAGAAAGCCATTCGGGAACACAAGGATGACCTGGCGGCAGTACTCACTGAAGGGCTCCAGACCGGGGGTACGATCCCCCCTAGAGATGGGTACCTGACGTTCCTGAGGGAGATCACCTCCAAGTACGGTGTCGTCCTCATTTTCGATGAAATCGTGAATTTCTGGCTAGCTCATGGCGGAACCGGAGAGCTGTACGACGTAAAGCCCGATTTGAGCTGCTATGGCAAAGGCATCGGGGGCGGCCTACCCATGGGCCTCATCGGTGGCCGTAGCGACATCATGAAGTTGTTCAGCCAGGGGGAGAAGTTCCGGGTAGCGGCCATCGTCGCTCACCAGGGTGATCCGATGGGTGTTGCTGCCAGCACTGCTTGTCTCAATGTCATGACCGCCGATGAAATCGCGCGCATCAATGCCATGGGCGAATCGTTGGCTGATGGCATCCGAAGCATTCTCGAGGAACTGGGAATCCGGGGGCAGGTCATAGGCTATGGCAACCATCAGAGTGTTCACATGACGACCGCCGATGAAGTAGTCGATCCGGTGGCCTATTTGGGCGCCGCCAATACGCCAGGATTGAAGGACGCGATGGCACTCTATCGGCGTTCGCTCATCAACAAGGGGGTGCGCACACTCGACAATCTGATGGCTCTGAGGATATCCACTCCGATATCGGAGAAAGAGATCCATGCGGTGCTAGCTGCTATGCGAGAAGGCTTCGTCGAAATCCATCCCATACTCAAAGAGGTAGCGCCTGATCTGGTTGCCTAGCCGACCCCAGTTGTCGCCCACCTTCCAAGTTGGAGTCGACGGGCCTGAGCCAATATTCTCTGCATTCTCGAATTGTGGGTGGCTCTCAGATATATTGGTCACCTACAGTATCCTGGTTGTTCACACCCCATTGGAGACCTGCATGTCAGCCATCAATCCCTCCGGTCAGTCTGACCATGAAGCCCTCCGTGAGAAATACCAGGCTGAAAGAGACAAGCGCTTCCGTGCAGACGGCGCAGATCAGTACCTGGAGCCGAGCGGCCGCTTCGCCGACCTGGCCGACGACCCCTGGGTCGGTGATGTCGAACGCGAGCCCGTGACCGACGAGGTCACCGTGGCACTGATCGGCGGCGGCTTTTCCGGCCTCTGCACTGGAGCCCAGTTGCACAAGCTCGGTGTGACCGATGTCCGCATCATCGACGGCGCCGGTGACGTCGGCGGCGTCTGGTATTGGAACCGCTATCCGGGTGCGATGTGCGACACCGCGGCGATGGTCTACCTGCCTCTACTCGAAGAGACCGGGTATATGCCCAGCAAGAAGTACATCTACGGCAAAGAGATCTTCGAACACGCAAAACGCATCGCCAAGACGTTCGATCTGACTGACAAGGCGCTTTTCTCGACCCAGGTAACCAGCCTGGAGTGGGACGACGCGTCATCACGCTGGGTGATCGAGACTGACCGCGGTGACCGCTTCCGGGCGCGATTCGTCGCCATGGGCACAGGGCCGATGACGCGCCCGAAGTTGCCGGGCATCCCCGGGATCGAGTCCTTCCAGGGCCACACCTT
>JAAELW010000429.1 GCA_024226235.1 bacterium | reverse complement strand
GCGGGTGTTCGATCGCATCGCCGGCCTGTGCCCGGTGTGCGGGTCACCGATGAGGCGGGTTCAGACGCTTCAGGGGCATGGTCGAGCGTGGGATGTGCTTCGGTGGCTCCGCAGCTTCGGCAATGTGCACCCAATGAAGGTGCCGCCATGAGGGCTGGGTCCCGGCGGGTGCAGCCAAGTCGTCGAGCTCGGCATGGGGTGGTGCGTTCAGGGCTCGCCAGCGCGCAGATTTCTGGCCTATCCGGCCGGTGGAAACAGATTTGGACGAGCCGATGCGCCCTGGCGTGCCCTGCAGCGGGCAGATGGGCGGCCTCGCTGGACGAAAACTGTGCGGGCGCGAAGACCAGGGGGCACCCGTATTCGCAGGAAGTCGCTTATTTCACTTGTCCCCCGAAGCCGAGGCAGCTGGCACTTCCTTGGGCGAACCTGTGATGCCGAGGAGCCCATTGCGGTAGTTCCGCACGGTGGGATCTGTGGGGGGTCGGTGGCGCAATCTGCCGATCTACCCGATCCCCGACGACCTGGGGGACTGGCGCGATCGAGTGGCCAGTGCCCTGGACCGGTTGGGGAGCACGCAGAGCATCGAACCAGGTGGTGTCGTACGCCCGGACGCATGGACCTCCGTGACGCAGGATGCCAGCGAAGATGAAGTCCGGGGCGCCCTGCGCGAGGCCTTCTCGGACGCGTCGGTTACGATCCGGCGTCTGTTGCCTCGAGTGGACTTCCGCTCGACCCACGAGCGGGCATTCAGGGCTCGAGACCGTCGGGTCTTCGTTGCTGCGACCGCGGCTCGCCGGCCTCACTC
>JAAELW010000428.1 GCA_024226235.1 bacterium | reverse complement strand
CTCGCCGCGGACGACGAGCTCGGGCGCAAGCTCCAGGACGCCGGGCTGACCACTCCTCGCCGAGCACCAAAGCGTCCGCCTCCCCGGTCCGACGAAAAGAGCGATCCGGAAGCGCCGTCGTGACACGCTGGGACGAAGTCGAGGTTTGTCTCGATCTTGAACGCCTTGGGGAAGCGATTCCCATGGGCTGGCTCCGCCGCCAGTTGTCGCGCTCGGGCGATGTCTTCTCCTTTGAGTACGCCGGGCACTGGTTCGAGCGCGGTGACCTCTTCGAATTAGATCCCGACCTTGCGCTCGTTTCCGGGCCGCAATACCCGCCCGCGCGCTCTGAGTCGTTCGGGATTTTCCTGGACTCCTCGCCGGACCGCTGGGGCCGCGTTCTGATGCAGCGACGCGAAGCGTTGCGGGCTCGTCGCGAGAATCGGCGTGTCCGCGCCCTCTCCGAATGGGACTATCTGCTGGGCGTACATGACGAGACTCGCCTGGGGGCGCTGCGCTTCCGCCGGGCGGCCGACCAGCCCTTCATCGAAGCCGATCCGCAACTCGCTGCACCGCCGATCGCCTCGCTTCGGCAGCTTCAGGCAGCAAGCCTGGCCTTCGAGGAACACTGCGACGACGACGACCACCCGGAGCTCGAGCAATGGCTGTCGCAGCTCTTCGCACCGGGCACCTCACTCGGGGGAGCACGGCCCAAGGCCTGTGTCCGCGACGAGTCCGGTGTCCTTTGCATGGCCAAGTTTCCGAGCCGGAAGGACACCCGCAATATCGGGGCGTGGGAGTTGGTTGCCAGTCGCCTGGCTTCTCGCGCGGGTGTCGTCGTGCCCGAGGCACGCGGGCTTCGGCTGCCCGGCAGCTCCTACACGACGTTCCTCTCGAAGCGATTCGACCGCACCCCGGACCGAGGTCGCGTGGCCTATGCCTCGGCGATGACTCTGACCCAACGGGTCGATGGCGAGCCGGGTGGGAGCTATCTCGAGCTCGTGGATCTCTTGCAGTCCCGTGGGGCGGCGACCGCGACGGACTGCCGGCAGCTCTTTCGTCGGGTCGTTTTCTCGATCTTGATCCACAACACCGACGACCACCTGCGAAACCATGGCTTTCTTCTCGATTCCACGGGCTTGCGCCTCTCCCCGGCATTCGACCTCAACCCTTCCGTGGAACGTCGCGATCTGTCGCTGGCGATCAACGAAGTGGAGACCCGGTGCGACGTTGCCATCGCCATGGAGGCATGCGACGATTACGGCCTGACGCGGGAAGGTGCCGCGCGCATCGTGGATGAGGTGCGTGAGGCGGTAGGCTGCTGGCGCGAAGAGGCGAAGGATCACGGGATTCCGAGGTGGGAGCAAGAAGCGATGGCGGCTGCTTTTGAGGAATCCTAGCACTATGGTGCAGAAATCCGTCGCGTCGATCTCGTCGAGGGAGCCGGCCCGGGCCGGCGCAGGCACCCGTGTTAGGCTGTCTGCATAGGCTGTTGTAGACAGCTCACCACCGTGGAGGATGAATCGATGCCGGAAGCCGTAGCACAGCCACGCTACCTGGTAGATGACGACGGGAAGCAAGTCGCGGTTCTCGTCGACATCGAGCAGTATCGCGTGCTCCTCGAAGCCGCTGAGGAGCTCGACGCGATCCGCGCCTACGACGCGGCCAAAGCGAGCGGCGACGAAGCTATCCCTCTTGAGCAGGCCATCGCGGAAATCGAGCAAGGAATCGTGTGAGCTACTCGATCCGCATTCTGCGCCGTGCGCCGCATCGTCACCGTGCTCGACATCGGCCACCGCGGCGACATCTACCGGTGACGAATAGCGCAGCGAGGGTGCTCGCTCGGGGTGCCAGAGACCTCGGTTAGCTGGGCCTGAACCCAGGCATGCGCCAACCGGGGTGCCACCCACTCCGGTCACGCCCGCCGCGGCTCGAAGAGCTCCTCCAACTCCCGCACCGTCTCCTCCGCCGGCCGATCCTCGCCCGTCTCCCAGTGCGAGATCTTGACCTGATACGTCTTCAGAAACTCAGCCAGCTCCGCCTGGGAGAAGCCCAGCGCCTTGCGATTCTTCTTCAACCACTTCCCGAACGCATTCTCCGCCATACTGTTCCCTTTGATCCGAGACAGGCGCCAGCGGCGCCTGCCTTCATCAAGCCGCGCTCGATCCCTCGAGCTTGCCCAGGCTCTGTGCCAACAGGAGATTCACCAGGCTCTCGGTGCTGATGCCCCGGATCCTGGCGAGCTTCTGAACCCGACTCAACAAATCGCGATCCACCGAGACCAGGTAGTGCCGCCGCGCCTGCTCGGAGAGCTCGAACTCGGCGGGCTCTGTCTGGGCCCAGTAGTCCGCGAGGCTATGGGTATCCCAGAAGTCCGCGATCTCTTCGTAGCTCTGGCCGTGTGGAATCTTGTCCTTGCTCACAGACGTCTCCTTTCCGCGTCGTCCATGTCTCGCGCGCTGAGTATGAAGGCTCTCCGGTCCGACTTGTAGATGAAGAACACGATCAGATAGCGCCCTGCCTCGGTCTGACCCAGACCGGCATACACATGCTCGCCAGGAACGTGTCCTCGTTGCACTTTTCGATAAATGGGCCGGCCAAAGAGCACCTCCTCGACTTCATAGGGCTCGACCTCGTGCTTCCAGGCGAGCTTGTCGACGACGGCCGGCGACCAGATGATCTCGATGACGCGCACTCTGTCCTCATCATGTGGGGATCGGTTCGATCCAGGCTCAGTCTACCAGCCTACCGACATTCGACATCGGGATCGTTGCCCTCCGCTCAATCGATCGGCGCCTCCCTCGGGTCGCGGTAGGACCGAGGGTCGCCCCCCGGCCCCCGCGCAGATCCCGGCGGGCGGAACTACCGCACCGGGCTCCTGCCTCAGGTACTGACGCGCAGGCGTTGATCCGGATAGGATCGCTACCTGCCGTATCCGCCTCAGCTTCAACATCAAAGCTTTCCGGCTCAGAGTCCGGGTTTGGGGAGGCTGATGCGGATTCCCCTTGGCCAGTCCCCTTTCCTCCACCCCCTCCGCCGGCGCGGGCGCACCCGCGCCGTTGTTCGGGGGCTTCCCAGGTACTATGGGACTGTCCGACTTCCCACGCTCGTACATCGTTGACGTGTCCTCTCGGTTCTCAACGCGGACCCTGGTCTCCCAGGGCCGATTGTGGG
>JAAELW010000427.1 GCA_024226235.1 bacterium | reverse complement strand
CCGACGGAAAAGATCCCGTTCCGGATCCACCTGTTGCGGGCTGCCAATCCGCTGGCCCTGAAGCTGCTGGGCTCCCGCCTGCACTTCCTGATGAGCCGCGATCTGCTGGTCGCGAACTTCCGCGGCCGGAAATCCGGGAAACCGTTCAGCACCCCACTGAGCTACGTCGAGGTGGATGGCAATCTCTACCTCTGCACGCGTCCGGAAGGGGCGAACTGGTGGAAGAACATGCGCGAGGGCGTGCCAATCGAGATCGTATGGCGCGGAGAACCCCTCCCCGCCTGCGCCACCGTGCTCGACACCTCGAGCGAGGAAGCCTTGGCGGGCTTCAGGGCATTCCTGGCCCGGTACCCGGGAACTGCGACGCTTCTCTACCACGTGAACGTTGCAAAGGACGGAACACCGAACGAGGAAGACGTCCTTCGCGAGGTTCGTCAGTCCGTGGTGGTTCGCGTCGAGCCCGGACCGTCTCCTCGGACCAGGCGACGTGGATGATAGAACCACAGCAGCGCTGCGACGGCGAAGAGCAAAGGCACATCACCTAGCATGTGCATCAACTCGCCATCCTGGGCAAACGAGTCGTAGGTCATCACGCCACCGTGGAGAATGCTCGAGAGGATGGCGAAATCGATGATGATCGCGTTCTTCAGCGGGTCACGTGAGGCCACGATCATGCAGATCCCGAGCGAAACGTAGATCGAGATGATCATGCGCTCATAGGGAGCGTGTCCGTGCGGATGCCCCCAACGAAAGCCCGCCGGCCAGACCTCGAATGCAAAGGGAATCGTCAGGATCAGAGCTGCACCGAGAAACACCATGAAGATCGACAGGCGCTTCATCGCGGTTTCGGGTGCCATGCTCACGTCGTGAACCTCTTCCAGTTTTCGAGAATGTGATGAGCCGTGCGGTCGCCGAACATCGCGGTCGTGATCTGGGGCGGAGCACCCAGAGACGTCGGAAAGACACTCATGTCGGCCACGAAGAGGCCCTCGACGTCGTGGCACTCGCCGAACGGGCCGACCACCGACGATCCGGGATCTCCTCCCATGCGGCAGGTCGACTGGGGGTGGGTGGAGGCGGTGACGAGCTGCCCGTGGCGGGCACCCCGTCTGGTGATTTCAGTGATGTCGTCGCCTCGCTCCAGCATCAGAGGCTCGGGCTTGTAGGGGATCAAGACCTGCCGTGCGCCGGCTGCAAACAGCACTTCTGCGCAATGCAGTAGGCCCTCCGCAATCTGCTGGGCGTCGCGCTCTTCGAGTTCGTACTCGATGCTCGGTTTGGAGAGCGAGTCGCCGCTTCGCACACGACCCGAGGTTTGATCATGGAGCAGAACGAGCAGCCCGGCGGTCTTTCCGTAGTCGCGCATCAGCGCGCTATGTGCCCGGCCGAAGCCCGGCGTGGTCGCCGCCGCCATGCCCGGAAACTCGATGATCGGCATCAGGATCGCGCCCGAATGGGGATCGCTTTCGAGGTCGATGAACTCGTCGATGTAGTAGCTCTGGGGGATGCCGCGGTAGCCGTGGACCTCCTCGTCGAAGATTCCAGTGGCGATCACGGAAGGATGGAGATGGAGGTTCTCGCCGACCTGACCTCCCCCGTTCGCGAGTCCGCTTCGAAGCAGCAGATCGGGCGAGTTCACCGCACCCGCCGCAAGCACCACGACGTTGGCCTTCACCTCGAATGAGCCGCGGAGCGAGCCATCCGGGCCGATTGCGTGCCCCACGACGCGCTTCATACGGCCGCCCGGGGCTTCGATGCGCGCCACACGAGCGCCGGTGTAGATACGGGCACCCGCGGCATCGGCACGAGGCACGTAGGTGATCAGCATCGATTGTTTCGCGTCGTAGCTGCAGCCGAGCAGGCAGTAGCCGGATTGCACGCAGCCCTTGCGGTTGTGCTTCGTGACGAAGCCCGAGTAGCCGAGCTTCTCGGCACCTCGGCGTGCAATCCTATTCAACTCGTTGACTTCGTCCTCCCGGATCTGAACGACCCCGAGCTCCTTCTCGACGCGGGCAAAGGAGGGCTCCAACGCCTCGGGGGTGAGTTCCTCGAGGCCGTGCTCTTCGCGCCACATCCGCAAGATGGCATCCGGGGTGCGGAAGCAGTAGCAGAGGTTGTGAACGGTCGAGCCGCCCACGTTGCGCCCCTGGAGGATCTGGACCGCACCGTCCAGGGTCTGGCGCATGCCCCCTTCCTCGAAGAGCTTCGGAAGCATCTCGTCTTCGCGTTGACTGAAATCCCGGGCCGCCCAGTGCGGGCCCTGTTCGAGCACGACCACGGAACGACCGCCCTCTGCCAACTCGGCGGCGGCCACCGCACCGCCGGCCCCGGAACCGATCACGCAGACGTCAGCCGTCAGGGCGAGATCACCTCCTCGCTCGGACAACGAGACGATCACGAGCCGACGCCCTCCTTCAACAACGGGCCCCGATAGCCAATGCCCGGCCAGACTTCGTCCTGGCTGTAGTAGCCCAGCAAGGCCAGATTGCGGAGGGCGGCGTACGCCTCGCGACGAAGCGAGATGCGGCTGCTCATCCAGCAGCGAATCGACTCGTCCTGCGCCTCTGCATCCATGTTCACGAAGCGCGTAAACGTGAAGTCGAAGACGATCGGTCCCCAGTCGAAGAGACGGATCGCGAGCGGCAGATCCTGTGTAAGGGAAGGATCGAGCTGTTGGAGCAACCGCTCGATCGCGGCGATCGCGCCCGTCTCGCGAACGGGGGGCGCGCCGGAAGCATCACTCGCGACCATGCGCTCGACGATCTGCGTCAGGACCTCGGTGTCGTCCTCGGAGAGGAAGGGAGCCGATCCGGAGGCTCCCTCTGAAGTGAGCGCAGGTACCGCGCTCAGTCCGGAAAGAGCGGTCAGGCTCGTCGCCAGGCCCGTGCTGCGCAGGAATGCCCGGCGCGTGAGCCGGTGCCAGGCTTGCTGCCCGCGGATCCTCGGCTCAACCTCTGACACCCGAGCAGTCTACGCCAGCTCATCGGAGGCCGCACTTCTGCGAAAGCCTCCGAGGCTCGAGAGGTCAGCCACCGACACAAGCAAAGTTGGCGGCGTCATGGGTATCACCCTCACCGTTGTACCGGGCTACCAAGGGGTGGGGGCACAGGGGGCGACTCATTCGATGCTTGCCGCCACGAATCCGGTGGCCCGTGATGCGATCGGGTGCGACGCCAGCTTCGACCCATTCGATCAGTGGCGTCATTGCGTCGATGAAGTCGACTCCCCGCCCGCCGCTGCAGTGGTACATGCCGGGGACCATGAACAGACGAAAGAAGTCGTGAGTACCGGGCACTGTCTTGTCGACCAATTCGTAGTAGTCACGGTATGCGACAGGGCTCAGGAATCCATCGGCCAGCCCGAAATAGCTGATGATCTTGCCACCCTCCTTCTTGAAATCGGAGAGGTCCGGGTCCGTATCGTCGGAAATCTTGCGTACCTGGTCCAGATCTCGAACCGCAAGTTCTTCCAGGTCTACGTCCTTCAACTCCAGGGCTGGCGAGGCTTTGTCGCGAATCATGTAGCGAAAGAACGTGCGTGAGAAGAGAAGGAGGATGGGCGGGCCACCGTCATCGCGAATCAGTGGCCCGTTCCAGCCGGTTTCCTTTGTCGAGAAGGGCCCGAAATCATCCCCCTCCGGATCTCCAAGCTCAGCACCGACCAGCAACCCTGGCCGAACCTGCGTACCGTTGCTCGTGAAAGGTGCGTACACCCTGGCAAAGGCCTCTGCCTGGGCGGCTGTGAGGCAAGGGCCGGAACCTCCGTCCGAGCACGCCTCGACGTCCTGGAACGGATCGAAATCACAAGAGCCTGGATCATCGATGAGGCCGTCCTTCAGACCGTCCTGCTCATCGCACTTGGCATACACAGCCTCGCCAACCAGCATTACTTCCGCCTTGCTGATGCCAGCTCCGGCGAGAGCCTTCTGAACATGCGCCGACCAGATGAAACTGTCCGTGGGCCCGAACATCGGCGCTGCTGCGATGATTCCGTCGAAATCGCTCGGGAAGCGCTGCGCTGACATGAGCCCCTGGAGCCCACCACCCGAGCACCCATTGCGATAGCTGTAGGCCGCTGCCTGACCGTAGTACTGGCCGACCAGACGTTTGGCCAGAATGATGGAAACGTGGACGGCCCGGTAACCAAAATCCACGAGAGCGGCGAGGTTGTCATCCGCGAAGGAACCCAGCGGATGGATCCTGTCGTTGTGGCCTGTATCGGTGGACAGGGTCGCAAAGCCGTTCCGAAGCCCGGCATCCGTGTCGCGGACGAAGAGCGGTTCATCCGGCTGTTGACCGGCGAATCCTCCGTTTCCAACCATGTAGATCCGGCCGTTCCACTTCGTCGGGAGCCTCAAACGGAAACGGACCTGCGGCAGGATCAGCCCGTCCACCTCACAATGTTCGGGTGTTTCGTTCCGAGCCGATATCAGCCGCGAGGAAATGATCGTGAACGTGAAATCATCCTGACGGATCAGGCTCTTGCAGGTGATCACCGGTTTCAACTCTGCGAGGGCGTAGTCGATCCGTGAGCCTTCCGCGTCCGAGAAGCTCCCGGCGTTCGCAGTCCCCGCTAGCGAAGGTCCTGCGACAAGAGCGGCCTGCAGGAACAGAAGCAGGCAGATCAGCTGCATCCCCGCGTCGCGCATCGGATTTCGAATCCACATCATTCTCTCCTCATGTCCGATCTGCCCGAGGGTGCCGGAGGGCGCATACGGCGCAATACCCAGAGGCCTACAGATTGGGCGCCTATCTATAAGGGCCACACCGCGACTTGGTGATCTTTCCCTGTTGGAACACTCACTTGGCGCACGAGAACCCTCGCGCCCGGCCCCCGGACAGGCGGCCCGGTCAGATCCCTCGAGCTGGACTGATCTGGACGAGAAAGAGGTTGACAGAAACCGAATACGAATTATGGTTCTCGAAAATCCATCGGGTTTCCAATAGATTGAACAGTGAACCCCATTTCCAATGGATCCGGCCTGTCCAGCAGGCGCGGAGCCAACAGACCCTCGAACGCCTGCTCGACAGCGCTGAGGCGCTGATCGCGGACAAGGGATTCGACGACATCACGGTTGCAGAGATCGCCTCTCGTGCGGACTGTTCGGTCGGTGCGGTCTACTCCCGGTTCCGGGACAAGCAGGGCGTGCTGCACAGTCTGCAGGATCGCTTCGTCGACGAAGCCACCCTGACCGCCGCCATGACGCTCGACCTCGATCGTTGGCAGGGCGCCAGCCTCGAAGAGATCATCTGCGAGCTAGTCGGCTTTCTGGTCGAGATCCACCGGGAGCGTCGCGGAGTCCTTCGCGAGCTGTCGGTCCGATCGATGAGTGACGTGGCGATGACAGAACGTAAAGCACGCCTGGCGACCCATATCGGCCAGCACGTGGAGGCGTTGCTGCTGGCGCAGTCCGACAGGATCGGGCATCCGGATCCCGCGACGGCTGTACGCTTCGGATTGGGATTCGTCTTCGCAACGCTCGAACAGGTGATCCTGTTCGAAGAGACGGGTGCCTACGGGGGACCCACCTCGGATGAACAACTCGCTCGCGAGCTATCGAGGGCCTACCTGGCCTATCTCGACCTGAATGATTGGCCGTCGACCAGCACGACGGCATACGCAACAGACTGAAATGAGGAGAAGACCATGGCGATCAAGTTTCCTTCACTCGACTTCTTCCAGGAGCTCGCTAATCGCATGAATGCGAACCCAGCGGAGTTCGAGAAACTGGGGTTCTGCGACACCGTGATGGGGGTGAAGGTGGACGGAGATACCTCACATCTCTATTCGCTGACCTTCGACATCTTCGACTGCTCCGATGTACGTGAGCTTTCGAGCCCTGAAGGAGCAGAATTCGATTTCATGCTCGAAGCGCCGCTCTCGCTGTGGCGGGAATCACTCGAGTCGATCCAGAAGCATGGCCAGCCCGAGCCGGCCTATACGTTGAACAGCCTTTCCCACGTCGGCGACCGCATGAAGGTGGTCTACGACGACCCGGAAGGACACGACAAGTTCTACCGATTCATGGCGACGATCCAGGCCTTCGTGAACCAGGCGTCGGATCTCGAAATCGAATGGGCCTGAAGCCCGCACCGGAGGATCCATCCCGATGAGCTACTACGGAACGAACGACTTCTCCTACAACTCCGACTTCAACCTTCGCGTTCGCGACATCAAGAAGGGCAATCTGGATTTCAGTTGGCTCGATGATGCCCGCGAAACGGTGAAGGTGCGACGGAAGGACCCGCGACGTGGCCTGACTGTCGAAGATTGCGAGGTGGGACCCTATTCGATCGAAAACACGCCGGAGATCGTTCGGGAGAACCGGGGCCTGGCACCGCGCGGCGCCATCCTGGCCGAGGGAAGCGAGCAGCCGGATCTCGGACCGTCGCTGAACAAGAAGAGCGACGTCTGGGGATACCGCGTCCAACGCTACTGGGAAGAGGCCATGAGCCGCCAATGGAACGTATCGACGGACGTCCCCTGGCAGGACATGGACAAGCACGAAATCCCCGATGAGGTCGAGATCGCATTCTGTCAGCTCTGCACGCTGCTCTCCGAGGTCGAGATGATCGCCACGGATCTGCCTGCGAAGTGGAGCCACCACATGAACAGCTACTTCCAGGAGGTGAAGGGCTTCATTGCGACGCAGGCCATCGACGAGGCCCGCCACGCGGAGGTCTTCCGAAAACGAGCGCTGGCCGGAGCGGGACTCTTCCGAGCGAGTGTGCGCGGCGAGCATGCACTCAAGGGGATCCTCGAAGCCGACAGCTACAGCGAGGGCAGCGTCTTCCTCCACGTGCTGGGCGAAGGCTTCATCTTGACTCTCTTCCGTTCGAGCGAATTCATTTCGCCGACTCCGGTGGAGCAGCGCATGTTCCAGCTCGTGATGCAGGACGAGGCGCGCCACGTCTCCTACGGATTGCAGCACCTCAAGTACTTGATGGACAACTGTCCAGAAGTTCGCCCGCAGATCAACGGCTTCCTCGACGAGGCCGAGCGTCATCTCACAGGGCTGTTCAACCCCGATCAGCTCGAAAGCATGATCGTACTGGGAGGCAAGGGCACGACCCCCGAATGCATCCGCCACGGCATCGAGGTCGTGGGCGCATTCCAGGGCAAGCAGATCGAAGAGTATTTCCACCGGGCCGAACGGGCAGGCCTGCCCGAGCGTCGCGAGCGGAGCCCCCTGCTGGAGCTGCAGCAGCGGATGATCGCCGGGATCACGGGCTGAGCAGGGAGACGAAAAACCATGAGCTACTACGCACGAGATGACTTCTTCAACAATCCTGAAGTCCTGGAGCGCACCGTCGAGATCCTGAAGGGGAACCTCGAATTGGAGTGGATGGGCATCGACGTCGAACGGGTTCAGTGCCGGCCGAAGGATGCGCGCCGCGGGCTGACCTTCGGCGACACGAACGTCGGCGGGTACGGCTGGGACAAGATCCCCGAGAAGATCCGGCACAACTACTCGATGGCACCGCGTGGCGCCCAATTGCCGGACGGCCTTCCGCATCTCGGCTACGACATCAACCGCAAGAGCGAAGTCTGGTCGGAGAACGCACCGGAACTCTACGAGGAGTCGAAAGCACGCCATTGGATCCCGGCGCGTGAAGTGCCCTGGGATGCTGTCGAGAACCTCGAGCACGGCCAGGAAGTCGAACTCGGGCTGGCACAGGTCTATACCGACCTGACGGTCATGGCCTCTCTACTCGGCGACATGCCCTCCAAATGGGTGTGGCATATCAACCAGGAACTCGTCGAACTCAAGATGTGGCTATGCACCCAGATGTTCGATGCGGCCAGGCTGGCAGACGTATTCCGCAAGCGGGCCATCGCGGGCGGCGCAGGCCTCGGTCGCGACCACGCAGCGCTAGGTGAGTTGGTGAAGAGCGTATTCGATGCGGGGAACTATCCGTGCGCGTCCGCCTCCGCGAACATTCTCCTATCCGGGTTGATGCAAACGGTGTTGCGCCACGTGGGCGCAGTCTCGACGAATGCTGCAGATCAGACGATCGCGCATTTCAGCGTCCAGGATGTCTCGCGATCGCTCGCCTACGGGATCGGGCACATGCAGTACCTGATCGAGCAGCGCCCACACGTGGCGACGGGCCTCCGGGACCACCTCGACGAGGTGGAGAACACTCTCGTCGGCCTGCTGGGATCACCTCTGTTCTTTTCGAACCTTGCCCTGCTGACGGCCGGAAGCCGAAGCGAGGCCGGAGCGGCAGTGCCGCAGGTGACCGCGCTCTTCCGTCGCTTCGCCGACGAACATGCGGCTCGGCGCCGCGTCAGCGGAATCGCCAGCGAGAAGAGCCCGCTCGAAGCGTTCGTATCCGAACTGGAGGCCTGAGGTCGCCAGCCTCTCCTGAAGGGGATGCATCCAATCGGCTTGATCGGCAGGGAACCCATGTGGGAGCCCTGCCCGGTTGATCGTCAGTGCAGCGCGAACTCGACCGGGGCCATGAACTCGAGGGTATGCTTGTCGATGGCGTCGGGCATGGGCGGGAACGGCTCGGCGCGATCGACCATGGCGAGAGCCTCGCGGTCGAGGACGATGTGTCCGGAACTGCGCTGGAGGCGTTTCCAGAGCACGCGCCCCTGACGATCGAGCTCGAAGCGAATGGTCGCCACGCCCTCGAGCCGCCTGACCCGCGCGCGCCGCGGGTAGCGACGCTGCCGGGCCAGTTTTCGCCCGACAACGTCCAGGTAGTGCGCCTCCAAGCTCGCGTCCTCCCTGTCTCCAACTGCCATTCCCCCAGCCGAGGCTGGAGTCGCAGGCACAGGAGCCGCGGAACGGGGCGGTGCAGGTGTCGATCGCAGGGGCTCCGGTGAAGCCGGGGCATCGGCTTGCATCGGAGCCACCGTCTCATCGAGCTGGGGGGCCGGCTCAGGCACCGGGCTTGGCTCGGGCTCGGGAGGCGCTGGGTCGGGCGGGGGTGGTGCGGGCAGTGGAAGCGGCTCGGCAGGGATGGGCTCCGGCCGCTCCGACGAGCCAGCGGGCGCACCAAGTGTCAGCGCCAGCGTGTGCACCTCGGGAACGGCCCGCGCCGAGGCTCTGGCGATCAGCACCGATCCGCCGACGTGGAGGATCACCGCCACGCATAGCGCCGCGGTCCAGTGTCGGGGACGGATCTCCGTCACGACCCCGCCATCATCTCGGTCTGCAATACGACGCGCTCGATCCCGACGTCCCGCAGCACGTCCAGGACGTCGAGCAACACCCGCGCCTCGACGCTGCGATCCGCTCGGAGATGAACCACGGAGCTCGGCTCGATCGCAAACCGATTCGCGATCACCTCGCCGAAGTCTTCGACCGGGACCTCCTCTCCCCGCATCGCGATCCGCCCGTCCGCTGACAACAGCATCACCACTTCTTCTCGAGCCAAGTGGGCTCCAGAGCTGCTCTCGGGTGGTGACACCTGGAGGGGCTCGGGCGGAACCAGGGTTCCCGTCAGGACGAAGAACAGCAGCAACAGAAACACGACATTGACCAGCGGGATCACGCCCTCGTCGACGCTCCGGGAGTGCGGACGGGGCTCGAATTTCATCGCTGCCCTCCCGGACCCCGCGCCAACGAAGCACTCCCCCCACCGGCTGCCGCAATACGGTCGAGCGCATCGACGACATACTGGAGAGGGGCCTCCGGGTGGGGCTCGACCGCTATGCGACGGTCGGGAGCATTTGCGAAAAGCAGCGTCAGCGATTCCTCCAGCTCTCGCATCGACAGGCGGGTTCCCGCGAGTTCGAGCCCTCCATCCCTGCTCACCCGGACTACGATGGCCTCGTCGTCGGCCTGCTCTTCGACGACGACGGGCGCGTCGATCGTGATCCCGCTCCAATCCAGGTAGCTCGTCGCGAGCATGAAGAACACGAGCAGGATGAACACCACGTCGATCAGTGGCGTGAGCCCGATCCGGATCGGGCCGCGGGGCGTGGTGTCAATCCGCACCCTGAACTCGGGCGGGCCGAAGGCTCTTTGCGCGATCGTCCTGTGGCATCTCCCCGACCAGCTCGGCGGTGAACACGGAGGTGGCCGCATCCTCCATCGCGTGGCCCAGACGGCCGACCCGCCCTTCCAGCCAGTTGAGTGCGGCGACGGCGGGGATCGCAACCGAGAGCCCCACGGCCGTCGTCAACAACGCCTCCCAGATACCGCCGGAAAGAATGGCCGGGCTCGCGCGGTTGCCAGCATGCTCGAGCTGACGGAAGGCTTCGATCATACCGAGCACGGTGCCGAGCAGGCCGAGCAGGGGGCTCAGCGTGGCGATCGCCTCCAGCGCCCGGAGGTAGCTCCGAAGCCGTTCGAGATGCAAGGCGCCCACACGAGCGACCTCTTCGCGGAGCACATAGTCACTCGACCCAGCTCGGTGCTTACCGCGAATGGCCACCTCGAGCACGCGAGCCAACGGACTGCGTGAGGCCGCCAGAATCTGCACCGCCTCTTGCATCCGGCCTGCTCGCCAGCTGGCAATCGCCTCAGTGGCGAAGTGCCTCGCCCCGACCTGCAGGGACCAGAACTGGTAGAGCTTGATCAAGACGATCGCGAGTCCGACGACCGAAACGACAGCGAGCACCATCATGACCGGGCCGCCCAGACGCAGCATCTCCAGGGCCTGCTCCAGGCTGGATGCGACCGATGCAGAATCGCCGCTCACGGCCTGCTGAAGAATGGGTTGCTCTTCCATCGAACTCGTCGCCAGAGTTGCCGCCGCGTTTTGGGGATCCGCGCCGGCGATCCGCTCGGTATCGACTCCGACCGGGTGGGGGTGTTGGGGGCCGTGGATCGCAACAGACGCTCCGCAGCCGAGGCCGCGGCACCGTAACAGACGTTCCACAGCCGCGAAACCTCGACCCCAAAGGAATGGTCGCCTGGTTGCCCGTTGGATAAGCTCCCCGGATCTCGAGGCGATCGGCGGGAAGCTCCGCGATTGCGATGGGTGTCCGAGGTTCCCGGTGCACGAAGACCCCCTCCACCCGATCGAAGGTGGCCCCCGAATCCGTTTCTCCTGGTTGCTAAGGCTGCGCTGGGCCGCTGCGCTCGGCCAGATGCTGGCAGTCGGCGTTGCGCGTTGGGGTTTCGGGCTGCCGCTTCCGCTGGCCCCGCTGGGCGCCCTGGTGGCCACCACGGTGGTGAGCAATCTGGCGATGCTCTGGTGGATGCAGCGCGGCGGCCGGGCCACGGAGGCCCATGCGGGCTCCCTGCTGACGCTCGACCTGGCCATTCTCACGGGGCTGCTCTACTGGAGCGGAGGCCCCAGTAATCCATTCACGTTCCTCTATCTGGTGTACCTCACGCTCGCTGCGGCCGTGCTGCCCGGAGTCTGGACGTGGAGCCTTGCCGCTCTCGCCGTCTGCGGCTTCGGCGTGCTCTTCGTGAGCCACGTGCCACTGAGCGAGCCCTTCACCGCCCATGGAGTCCACGACGGAGAGGGCTTCCAGTTGCATTTGTACGGGATGTGGATCGCGTTCACACTGGCGACGCTGCTGATCGCCTTCTTCGTCACGCGGGTTTCGGATGAGCTGCGCCGACACCAGGCCGAGTTGGCCGAGGCCCGGGAACGCGGTGTGCGCATCGAGCGCCTGGCCGCACTCGCGTCGCTTGCAGCGGGCACGGCCCACGAGTTGGGCACGCCGTTGGCGACCATCGCCGTCGTCGCGAAGGAGCTGGAGCGAAACCTGGCCTCCGATCCGTCCGGCGCGCCGCTGCGCGAAGAAGCCCTGTTGATCCGATCGGAGGTCGACCGCTGTCGCACGATCCTGGACCAGATGAGCGTCGACGCGGGCGAGAACCCCACCGAGTCGATCGAGTGCCTCATGTTGGCGGATCTGATCGAAGAGCTTCATGCAGAGCTGGGGGAGGATCTCTGGTCGCGTCTCGATGTCACTCTCGAGGCCGCTCCGGAGGCCGCTCCCGAGGCCGAAGAGGATGGAATGGCGGTTCGAGCGCCGCGCCGGGCACTCGTGCGGTCGCTCGTGAGCCTGTTGCGTAACGGCTTCGACGCCAGCCCGGTCGGGGCGAAGGTCCGACTCGCCGCGCGACGAGAAGGAGCGACCCTGATTCTCGTGATCGAGGATTTCGGCACTGGCGTATCGCCGGAGGTGATGCGCAAGATGGGAGAGCCGTTCTTCACGACCAAGCCGCCCGGACGCGGACAGGGGCTCGGCCTGTTTCTGGCGCGCACACTTGCAGAGCAGATGGGTGGCGCGCTGAGGATCGACTCCGAACCGGGACACGGAACACGCGCGATCCTGGAGCTCCCGATCGCGATGGCTGAAACCGGGGCGACAGGCGAATGACGATGCCGGCCGGCAAGAACACGCCCCGCTCCATCCTGGTAGTCGACGACGATGAAATCTTCCGAGAGCGGCTGGTGCGAGCCTTCGAGGATCGCGGATTGCGCGTGCATGCCGCCGGAAACGGCGGGGCGGCCCTCGAGATCTCCCGAACGGAGGCTCCGGACCTGGCTCTGGTGGACTTGCGCATGCCCGGGATGCCGGGTCTCGATCTGGTGGTCGAATTGGCCGCCCTCGAGCCACCGCCTCGAATCGTCGTGCTCACCGGGTACGGCAGCATCGCCACCGCACTGGAGGCGGTCCGGCGCGGCGCGGCCCACTACCTCACCAAACCGGCGGACGCGGACGAAATCCTTGCTGCGTTCGACCGGGATCCGGACACTCCGGCAGCATTGGGAGAAGACCCGGAGACTGTGCCCTCCCTGGCTCGCACCGAATGGGAGCACATCCACCGGGTCCTGGCCGACTGCGACGGCAACATCTCCAAGGCAGCTCGTCTGCTGGGCATCCACAGGCGCTCCCTCCAGCGCAAGCTCGCGAAGTACCCGGTTTCGCACTGACCTCGCGGCCTGCCCGAAGCGCGACGATTTGCCGCATCCCCGCCACGCGGTCCTTCCGCTATCCGTGAGCACCTCCGTTCCCGGAACTGCATGCGAAGGACCCGAATAGGATGCACCGGCTCTCGCCGACCCTGCTTGCGACCCTGTTGACCCTGCTGGCCGCGGCTCCGGGCTCGAGTGCCGACGATCCGCCGTCGGCAACAGCGAGCGGGACGACAGAAGACACCCAGAGCGCAACCGAGCCGGCCAGGCTTCCACCGATCGTGATCACGGCGGAGCCCCTGGAGGGCACCAATCAGCACGTCGTGGAGCCGAAGGACGTAGCCGGCACCGCTCCCAGCAGCGCTGCCCTGCTTCGCGGGACGCCCGGAGGCAACGTGAACACCAACGGTCCCATCACGCGCCAGGTGCATTACCGCGGAATGTTCGGTCCCCGCATGAACGTTCGGGTGGACGGCATGCAGATCACCTCCGGGGGGCCGAACTGGATGGACCCGCCGCTCCACTATCTCCCCCGCCCCCAGCTGGAATCCATCGTGATGGATCGTGGTATCGCCTCGGTCAGCACGGGCGCCGAGACCTTCGGCGGAACAGTGAATGCACGCTCCAAGACCAGCGAGTTCACCGAGAGCGGGGCCTTCGAATTGCACGGAAGCGTGGGAGCCGGCGCCAGCAGCGTGGACAATGGCTACTCCCTCGGCGGCGTCGTCTCCCTTGCCAACGACACGCATCGGATGCACCTGCTCGGCAGTCGGCAAGATGGACGAGACTCGGACTTCGGCTCCGGTCGCATCCGCTTCTCCGAGTACGAGCGCGACCACTACGGGCTCGGCTACGCCCTTCGGTTCGGCCGGACTGGCGACCGCGACGGCCATGAACTCGGATTCGACTACCGGCACAACGACACCGATCCCACCGGCACACCCGCCCTGCCAATGGACATCATGTTCATCAACACGGAGATCGCCCGGCTTCACTACGGCGGCCAACTCGGGGAGACGGGGCTCCGTGGCAGCCTCTACTACAACGACGTAGACCACGGGATGAACAACTTCGATCTGCGCGATGCTCCCGCCAGCCCGATGTCTTTCCGGGAGAACCACGCCAAGAGCCACGCCCTGGGCTTCGACTTGGCCGCGACCTTCCTGGTGGGAGAAGGAGACCTCGTGGTGGGCTTCGACAGCCAACGCGCCCGCCACGACGCGACCGTCCGTAACCCGAACGTTCCTGCGTTCTTTGCGGAGGCCTTCAACGGCGTCGAGCGCGACCGCTACAGCGCCTTTGCCGAGTGGCACACCCCCCTCGGTGCGGACTTCGGCCTCGAGGCGGGGATCCGCTACACGCGCGTCGAGATGGATTCCCAGAAGATCGATGCCCTCCCCGCCCAGACGATGACCATGCCGGCCGTGCTCCGGAATCGCTTCAACAGCTCGGACCGAAGCCACTCGGACGACAACATCGACGGCGTACTGAAGCTCGAATACGACCTGAACCCGGAGATCCGCCTGGAACTCGGCCTGGCCCACAAGACACGGTCACCGAGCTACCTCGAGCGCTACCTGTGGCTCCCGTCCCAGGCTACGGCCGGCCTGGCCGACGGCAACAACTACATCGGAGACGTCAGCCTCGAGCCGGAGGAATCCTGGGACGTTGAACTCGGATTGGACTGGCGCACGGAACGCGCGTACTTCTCGCCCCGGGCATTCTATCGTCGCGTCGACGACTACATCCAGGGAATTCCGTCCACCGACATGGCGACGATCATGGTGAGTACGATGGGCGGCGATTCGACACCTCTCCAATTCGCGAACGTGGATGCCGAGTTCTTCGGTGCCGATGCCTCTTTCGGGGCCCGTCTGTTCGGCGGCGTGCATCTGGACGGCGTCGTGAGCTGGGTGCGTGGAACGCGGCGCGACACCCGTGACGATCTCTTCCGCATCAGCCCACTGAACGGAACTCTCGCCCTGAGCTACCGGACCGAGCGGTTCGACGCCGCGGTGGAGGCCGTCGCGGCCGCAAAGCAGACCAAGATCTCACGAACGAACGGAGAATCAGCGACGGCGGGATGGGCCATCCTGAACCTCTCCGCGAGCTACCGCTTCCCCACCAATACAGAGGTCCGCGCCGGAATCGGAAACCTGCTCGACAAGGACTACACAGACCATCTGTCCGGCCTCAACCGAATCGCAATGAGCGACGTAGCACCCGGCGCAAGGCTCCCCGGACAAGGCCGAAACTTCTACCTCCACATCACCCAACGCTTCTAGCCCAGCTGCCAACAAGGGCTGTGAAGGTAGGGTTGTTAAGATAGGGGCCGGTCCCATT
>JAAELW010000426.1 GCA_024226235.1 bacterium | reverse complement strand
GGAGCTGGGCTCTGCCAGGAGGAAGTCGTCCGCTTCGTCATCGAACGGGGGGCGGACGCAATCGAATCCCTGCTCGGACTCGGTGTCGAGTTCGACCGGGAAGACGACGGCGAATTCGCTCTGGGTCGCGAGGGCGGCCACAACCGACGGCGGGTACTCCACCACCGGGACGCCACTGGCCGCGAGATCGAGCGGGCGTTGCTGGCCGCCGCCCGCAGGCACCCGAACATCACACTGCTCGAAGACTTCATGGCGGTGGATCTGCTCACCTCTCAGCGCGCGGGCCTGCCGGGGCCCAACCGGGCGCTTGGCGCCTACGTGCTCGATGCCCACCGCGGCACGGTCCACCGCTTTCCAGCCCGGGCCACCTTTCTGGCGACCGGGGGCGCGGGCAAGGTGTACCTCTACACGAGCAACCCGGACATCGCGTCGGGCGACGGGATCGCGATGGCGTACCGGGCGGGCGCGACGATCGCAAACATGGAGTTCTTCCAGTTCCACCCGACATGCCTCTTCCATTCCCAAGCCAAGTCGTTCCTGATCAGCGAAGCAGTACGCGGCGAGGGCGGCGTCCTGCGCAACGCCGCGGGCGCAGCGTTCATGGAGCCCTACCATCCGATGGCCGATCTGGCGCCGCGGGACGTGGTGGCCCGGGCCATCGATACCGAGCTGAAGCGCACGGGTGACGACTCGGTCTTCCTCGATATCACCCAGCGCGATGCCCGCTGGCTGCGCGAGCGTTTCCCCACCATCCATCAGCGCTGCCTGGAACTCGGCATCGATCTCACACGCGATCCGATTCCGGTGGTGCCGGCTGCGCACTACTGCTGCGGCGGAGTCGTGACCGACCTGCGCGGAGAGACCGACGTGCAGAACCTGTTCGCGGCGGGTGAGGTCACCTGCACCGGCTTGCACGGTGCGAACCGGCTGGCCTCCAACTCGCTGCTCGAAGGAGTGGTCTTCGCGGATGCGGCCGCAAGCGAAACACTCACGCGCCTTCCGGACCTGCCCGCGGTCGACAGCCCCATCGCACCCTGGCATGAAGGCGCAGCGACCGAGAGTTCGGAAGCCGTCGTGATCACCCAGAACTGGGACGAAATCCGCCGGTTCATGTGGAACTACGTCAGCATCGTGCGTACCGACAAGCGCCTGGCACGCGCGCAACGGCGAATCGTTCTGCTCCAGGACGAGATCACCGAGTACTACTGGAACTTCCGAATCACACCGCCGCTCCTGGAGCTGCGAAACCTCGCCACGGTGGCCCAACTCGTGATCTCCTGCGCCAGCCAGCGCAAGGAGAGCCGCGGCCTCCACTACACCCTGGACCATCCCGAGCGGGGCGACGACGAGCAGGCGGAAGACACCTTGATCCACCACCCGGACGTGAAGAAGCGGGGCCGGACAGTTAAGAAGCGGGGTCGGAGTTAAGAATTCACTTGTTGAAAGGGGGCTTTGCCCCCTTTCAACAAGTGAATTCTTAACT
>JAAELW010000425.1 GCA_024226235.1 bacterium | reverse complement strand
TGCGTAGTCGTCGGGCTCGTCCTTTCCGAGGAAAGTGAGGCCGAGCGGAGCATTGTGGGCGGCGAAAGCGTGGGCGGGAGGAATCGACGCTTCGACCCGGGCTTCATGGCCTGCGCCAACGTCCGGGTCCACGACCCGGTACCCATGCGCAAAGGGCCAGCCGTAGTCGCCACCCGCGACGACGAGGTCCAGCTCGCCGGGCGGGATGTCGTCTCCGAGCAGATCACGGCCGTTGTCGGTCGCATAGAGGTCTCCGGTCGAAGGCTGCCAGGCGAAACCCACCGCGTTGCGCAGGCCCCGAGCATGGATCACGCCAGTGCCCCCCTCTGCCGGGAAGCGCAGGATTGCAGCCCGCCTTTCGTCCTGCTCGATGCACACATTGCAGCTCGATCCCACACTCACGTACATGTCGCCGTCGGGCCCGATCCCGACCGTGCGGGTCCAGTGGTTGCCGCCTTCGGGGAGCCCCTCGACGAGCGATTCCGGTTCGCCTGAAACCTGGCCTTGGGTTTCGTCGAAGCGGATGCGGAACACGGCGCTGGCCTCGGCCACGTAGAGCCAGCCGTTGTGCAGATCCATCCCGTGGGGGCGGTCGAGATCCGTGAGCAACTCGCGCTGGCCGTCGGCCCGGCCATCCCCATCCGCGTCGCGTTCGAGCAGAAGGATGCGACCCTGGCGCGGCAGGCTCACCAGCAGATCGCCGGCCGCGGTGGGTTCGAGCCAGCGTGCCTGGGGGACCTCGGCGAAGATTCCCACGCCGTAGCTCGCGGCGACCTGGATCCGCTGCCGGAAGGTCTCGGCGTCTGGCGGGTCGGCTCCCCAGCCGAAGATCGAGCTCAGCATCGGGGCGTTGACCGCCCAGCGCTCGGGCAGCATGATGCTGCAAGCCGCACAGGTTCCTCCGCAAACGACGAGGACGACGAGCAGGATGCGGCTCAGCTGAGACATGAAGGGGCACGATAGCGGAGCACTCTGGAGGGCCAGGTGCTCCCCTGGGGGGTTGCCCTTGACGGAGCGGCTTCCAGGAGGCATCTATGTGCGCTCCTCCGGGGATTGGAGACCCATGGCGACGCGAATCAAGAAGGGTGACCTGGTCCAGGTCATGACCGGCAAGAAGGTCGATAGCGGCCGGCAGGGCCGTGTGCTCGGCATCGATCGTGAGAAGGGCAAGATCCGGGTTCAGGGGATTCGCATGCAGAAGCGGCACCTGAAACCCGGCGTACGCGCCAGCTCCCGGGCGGGTGGCATCGTCGAGCAGGAGGGCTTCATCGATCTCTCCAACGTGATGCTCGTCGATCCGGGGGACAACAAGCCGAGTCGGGTGCGAATCGAGGAGCGGGATGGTCAGCGCGTACGAGTATTCGTGCGCAGCGGCGAGCCTGTTCCCGAGCCCCAGAACGTCTGAGTGAGGTTGCCATGGCCAAGAAGGGCAAACGCGAGAAGATCAAGCTGGAGTCCACGGCGGGGACCGGTCACTTCTATACTACGACCAAGAACAAGACCAACACGCCTCACAAGCTCGAGTTCAAGAAGTACGACCCGAAGGCTCGCAAGCACGTGGTCTACAAAGAGACCAAGCTCAAGTAGCTCGATCGAACGCCGCAGCGAGCAGCTCACCGGGCGGCGTCTTTCCCGTCCACAGGCGGATCTGCTCCATCGCCTGCAGTACGAGCATCCACTTGCCGCCGATCGGAGTGGCGCCGGCTGCACGGGCGTCTCGCAGCAGGATGGTTTCGGCGGGGTCGTAGACGGCGTCGAGCACTCGGCTGCCAGCACGCAGCGCGGCCGCCGGAACCGGTGAGCGCGCCTCGCGAAGGCCCACGCTCGTCGTGTTCACCAGCACGTCGTGCTCCAGCTCCGAGAGGGTTTCGAGGCCACCCGAGGCCTGGGCGCCGAGTTCTGCCGCGAGCGCTCTGGCCTTCTCCTGTGTCCGATTGAGCACCGTGACCCGGGCTCCCTCGCGGAGCAGGCCGTAGGTGACGGCCCGTGCCGTTCCACCAGCGCCGAGCACCACTGCGTCTGCGCCCTCGATCGGCCCCTCGCGCTCCAGGGCCTTCACTGCGCCGATCCAATCCGTGTTGGCCCCCACCAGCCGGTCACCCACGCGGGTGATCGTGTTGACGGCGCCGATTGCGTGCGCTGTTTCGTCCAGTTCGTCGCAATACTTCGCGACCGCCTGCTTGTGGGGAATGGAAATCGCCAACTGGCGAACGCCCAGAGCACGGGCGCCGGCCAGCGCATCACCGAGCGCGTCCGGCGGCACGTCGAACGCGAGAAAGACAGCATCGAGGCCCAGGGCCGAGAACGCGGCGTTGTGCATTGCAGGTGAGCGGGTGTGCGCAGACGGGTGCAGCAGCACCGCACAGAGCTCGGTCGTCGGGCGGGGCAGGGGGAGCGTCGTCGGAGCCTCGGGCATGGGCTCAGAGGCCCGGCTCGATCAGCACCTTGCACTGCTGGTCCGGCTTCTCGAGGGCCTGGAAGGCGCTTCCCACTCCGTCCAGGCCGACGCGATCGGTGATCATTGGCGCTGGAGCGATGCGCTCCTGATCGATCATGTCGACCGTGTACTGGAAGTCGTCCTTCTCGTAGGAGAGCGCAAAGAAGATCGAGGTTTCCTTCGTCAGGGCGAGTGCCGGTTGGATCTGGTCCGGCGCGACGCACATGCCGGTCACGACGAGCCTTCCGCGGAACCGCACGTGTCCGATGGCTTGCTGGATCAGCCCCGGCACGCCGACCGCCTCGAACACCACATTGGGTCCTTCTGCGGTGATTCGTTGGAGTGAGGTCGGCAGTTCTTCCGAATCCGGATCGATCAGATGCGTGGCGCCCATTTGCTCGGCCAGCGCCCGGCGGCTCGGACAGCGCTCGGCGACGATCACGTCGTGGGCGCCGAAGTGCCGAGCCCAGAGCGCGACGCCGAGCCCGATCGGACCGGCACCGATCACCAGGCAACTCTCGCCACGTCGGATGCGTCCGACATTCACTGCGTGGAGAGCGACGGCGAGAGGTTCCACCAGAGCACCGTGATCGTCGTCGACGCCGTCGGGAAGCTGAACCGTCTCGTGGGCGGCCACCGCGACGAACTCGGCATAGGCCCCCGGCCGGTCGCCCAGGCCGATCGACCGTTGCTCGGCGCAGTAGGCACCCAGCCCGCTACGGCAGCGCTCGCAGCGGCCACAGCTGTGGACCGGTAGCGCGGTCACGCGCTGGCCGACTCGCAGTTGGCCGGCGGCTTCGACGACCTCCCCGCAAAACTCATGGCCCATCACGGTGCCGGGTGCCAGCGCGCCGGCCTCGTGCAGGCGCAGGTCGGTGCCGCAGATTCCGCAGGCCGTCACCCGGAGCACGGCCTGGCCCTCCGTCGGGGTCGGATCCGGCACGTCCGCGACGGACAGCGCCCCAGGTGCGCGGACGATGACGGCTTGCATGGGACCTCCGGTGGCCCGGGAGCGTACACTACACTCAGCGGCCTGACTCATGGACGGTCACTCGGAGGAGCGGAAGCGTGGCAAAACGTGTCGGAATCTTGATGGGAAGCGCGAATGACTGGGATGTCATGGAGAGCGCTCGCGATGTGCTCAAGCAGCTCGGGGTGGAGACCGACGTCAGGGTGATCTCGGCCCACCGTACGCCGGAGCGGCTCGGGCGGTTCCTCGAAACGGCCGAGGCGGAGGACATCGGTGTCGTGATCTGCGGTGCGGGAATGTCCGCCCATCTAGCGGGTATGACCGCTGCCCACACCCTGCTTCCCGTGCTCGGCGTACCGATAGACAGCTCTCCCATGAACGGCTTCGACGCTCTGCTTTCGACCGTTCAAATGCCTGGCGGGATCCCCGTTGCGACCTTCGGCATCGGCCGCTCGGGAGCGAAGAACGCCGGCCTCTTCGCTGCTGCGATCCTGGGTGCCAGCGATCCCGAAGTTCGCAAACGCCTCGTCAAGTTCCGCGAAGATCAGGCCAGCAAGGTGCCCGACAGGCCGTTCTAGGTCCGTAGAAAGCGGAAAGAACGTCCCCGCTTTCGCTACTGCTGGGTGCGTGCGGAGGCGGCCTTCAGATCTTCCCAGACGAGTCGGCGGTTCTGTTCAGTGTACTGGCGCAGGATGTAGGCGGGGTGGAAGGTCGGCATGACCGGGATGCCCCGGTACTCGTGCCATGTGCCGCGCACGCGGGTGATCGCGATGTCGCGGCCTAGCAGCAGGCTGGAAGCTGGTTTGCCGAGAGTCACGATCACCTTGGGCTCGACAGCATCGATCTGGCGATCCAGGAAGTGGCGGCAGGCGCTCACTTCCGTGGCGAGCGGTGTGCGGTTCCCCGGTGGTCGGCACTTCACGATGTTGCAGATGTAGACCTCGGAGCGTGGCAGGTCGATCCCGCGCTCGATCATCCGGGTCAGCAGTTCACCGGCGCGGCCGACGAAAGGCAGGCCCGACAGATCCTCCTGCTCGCCCGGTCCTTCACCGACGAACATCAGGTTCGCGTTCGGATTGCCGTCGCCGAAAACGATTTTCGTGCGGCCCTCGGCCAGGCCGCAGCGCGTGCAATCGCCGAGTTCCGCGCGGACGGCTTCGAGTGTGGTGCCATCGCTGGCGCTCTTCGCCTCGATGGGAGGGGTCTGCGGCGGAATGGGCTCTGCCGACGCGACTTCGAACGAGGTCACGCCCTCCTCGGCCAGCTCTTCGATCCAGCCTCGTGCCGTTCGCAAGATCTGCCGAGCTTCTTCGCCTAGCGTCCCGTCCACTCGGGCTCCCGTTTCTCGAAGAACGCCCGGATCCCCTCCTGGGCGTCTTCGCTTCGTGAAGTGAGAACGATGGCCTCACGCAAATAGCGCAAGGCCGCGCCGGACTCCATCTCGGTCATCGTGTAGATGGCCTCCTTGCCCGCGCGCAGGGCCTCGGGCGAGTGTGCGGCGAGGGTCGTGCAGAGTGCTTCGATCTCTGCGTCGAGGCTCTCTTTGGGCACCACCCGCGTGACGAGGCCCAATTTCAAGGCTTCGTCTGAAGCGACTCGGCGGCCAGTCAGCACGAGATCGAGAAGCACTTTGCGGGAGCCAGTGGCCCGAAGGATCGGCACGGAGACCATCAGTGGAAGCAGGCCCAGCGCAATCTCCGGCAGGCCGAGGACCGCATCTTCGCTCGCGAGTGAAAAATCGGCCGCGACGGCCAGCCCGCAGCCACCGGCCAACGCGAAGCCGGATACCCGACTGATGACGGGTTGGGCGCAGTTCTGCATCGCGGTGATGACGCGCGCTACCCCATCGAAGTGCCGGCGGCTCTGTTGGATGCTCTCGTGCCCGAGGACTTCCTTCAGGTCGGCACCTGCACAGAAGGCCCGATCGCCAGCACCGCGCAGTACGATCACCCGAACCGATGTGTCCCGGTCGGCCTCTTCGAAGGCGCTCTCCAGCTCTTCGAGGGTCGCCCGGTCGAGAGCGTTGCGCTTGGTCTCCCGATCGATGGTCAGGGTACGCACCCCGCTCCGGGTTGCGACGGATACGTTCAAGAGGCGTCGTCCGAAAACGCTGATTCGAGCAGGCCGATCAGCGTGCTGGCTGGCAACCTGGCCTCGGAGGTGGACCCATCCGTGCTCGGCGGGATCGTGCCGTGGCGTTGGGCATCGATCTTGTCCTGCACCTCGAATTCGAAGCCCGGATCATTGGCGTCGTCGTGGCAGCCGCCGCAGATCTGCAGGATCACGCAGGAATCACATTTGTCGCCCAGCGAGAGGATTGTTCCGCGCCGGAGCGCATCTTCGCCGACGTGGTCGCCACCCGGACCATGACAGGACTCGCAGCCCACCGCGGCCTGGTCAGGATGGGAGCCGCCCGTGGGGGGTTCGAAACCACCGGGCTTGCCAAGGCCCGTGGTGTGGCACTTCAAGCAGTCCGCCGATCCCGCCTCCGCGGTTGCCGTCTCAGGGTTCGGCGATTCCCGTTCGGATTCCAGGCTCGCAAATGCCCGGGCGTGGGCGTGGCCCGACCAGGTCTCGAACTCCTGTGCATGGCAGCTCTGGCAGGCATCGGAGCCGACGAACGCGGCCTGGGTCGGAAGCAGGTCTTCGCGCGGCTTGCGGCGCTCGGCCATGAATGCCGAGCGCTCGGCCTCCGAGAGCGACGCGAACTGCCGGTTGGCGGAGTGGGAGATCTTGGGAAGAAAGCTCGCGTAGTCGAAGCCCAGCGAATGGGTCGGGTTGTGGCAGGTCGCGCAGATGCTCTCGTAGTTGGCAAGCTTCTCGAAATCTGGCGAGCGATGGGGCCCACCACGACCGTGACAAGTTTCGCATCCGACGCCCTCGAGCTGCCGCTCAGGCGTATCGAACGTCCAGCCCCCCTTCTTGCCGTAGCCGACGACGTGACATGAGACACACTCGCCGTCGCCATCGTCCCCGTGTCGCACGAGGGTGTCGAAGGCGCCCGCGTGGTTCGTGAGCTGCCAGGTGGTGTGCTCTTCCTCGTGGCATACGCCGCAGAACTCATTTCCGCTGTAGCCGGTGCTGTGAAGGAGCATCGGCACGGACTCACCCGCGAGCTTGGCCAGACGCATCTTCATCAACGCCGGATCGCGTTCGTCTCGCCAGCCATTGACCCGAGCCGCGATGCGGCCCTCTGCGTCGATCAGGAAGGTGACCGGTACTCCTGCGACCGCACCGTAGGACGCTCGGATCGACTCGTCCGGATCGAAGAGGATGGGGAAGAAGTCGAGTTCGGCCTCTTTCATCGCGGCCCGTACCGCGTACGGTTTGTGATCGACCGAGATGCCGACCAGCTTCGGCCGCGTGGCTTCCGGCAACGCGTCCAGGATCTCCTTCATGGACTCGAGAGCGTGGTGACAATGCGGGCAGGTATGCAGGAAGAAGATCAACACGAGCGGCTGGCCACGCTGGGCGGAAAGGTCGAAGCGACCCTCGCTCTCGAGCATTGGCGCGCTGAACAGTGGGGCTGCCGGTCGTTCACCGTAGGCCGTGGAAGTTGGATCGTCGGTGTGAAGCCGCAGCCAGCCGCGCAGTAGCTGCTCTACGGCACCCGCCGGATCGTCGCCGTCGCTCGGGAAGCTGGCGCTTGCGTTCACCAGGTTGCCTTCACCATCCGCGAGCGCTGCCACGGTCGGTGCTCCCTTGCCCGCGATCTTGCGAATGAACGATCCCGATGCGTCATACAGGGTGGGAAACGAAAGCCCGCGATCGCCCATGAACTGGCTGGCCTTATCCGCACTCGTGCCCTGGGCTACGCCCAGGATCTGGAAGTTGTGGGCCTCGCTCTCCGCCGAAAGCGCCACGAGGGCGTCCGCCAGGATGGCGGAACTCGGGACGTCGGGGTTGAAGAATACGAGCAGCAGGCGCCGCCCGATGAAGGACGATACCGAGAGCGGCTGCCCCTCGAGGGTCGTGCCTTCGAAGGCCGGCAGCGGGCGCTCGGAGCGCTTGCGTGCGGCCGCGGGCACGGTCTCCGCGGCGGCCGCTTCGCTGGTCGCCGCGGGAGCCGAGCTGGAGCTGGCTTCCGCGGTGGGTTCCGCCTCGGCGCAGGCCAGGGCGAACAGGAAGAAGAGCGCGGCAATCGCCGCCAGCGGTCGGAGGTTGGGCAGCACGCGAGGAGGGTAGGAGCGGCCTCGAAAAAGCGAAAGCCCGCCGGACCACAAGTCCGGCGGGCCTTCCATGAGGGAAGTACGAGGCGCGGCCTCGCTAGGACACCTTCTCGAGCACATGTAGCGCGCAGGCGCTGCCGAGGCCGATTACGTGGGTGAGCCCCACGGACGCGCCCTCGACCTGTCGCTTGCCGGCTTCCCCGCGCAGGTGTGTCGATACCTCGTAGATGTTGGCGATTCCGGTCGCGCCGAGCGGATGGCCCTTCGAGAGCAAGCCGCCGGAGACGTTCACCGGAACCCGGCCGCCGAGAGCCGTCTCGCCCTCGTCGATCAATCGACCGGCTTCGCCATCCTTGCACAGGCCCAGGTTCTCGTAGTGGAGGATCTCCGCGGTCGCGAAGCAATCGTGCAGCTCCACCAGGTTGACGTCTTCCGGCCCGACCCCGGCCATTTCGTAGGCCATGGCCGCTGCCTGACGCGTGCAACTGTTCACGTCGGGCATCACCAGGTCGCGTTCTTGCCACGGATCGCTGGTCAGCACGCTGGCGGAGACCTTGACCGCACGGCCCATCAGCCCGAGCTCCTTGGCCTTCTTCTCGCTGCAAAGGACCGCGGCCGCCGAGCCATCCACGTTGACCGAGCACATCAGCTTGGTGTTCGGGTACGCGATCATCTCTGCGTTCATCACCGTCTCGAGAGGCGTCTCGATCTGGTACATGGCCTTGGGGTTGAGCGTCGAATGGTGATGGTTCTTGACCGATACCTTGGCGAATTGCTCGAAGGTGGTGCCGTACTTGCGGGCATGCTCCTGCCCGGCTTCGGCAAACACGGCCGGCATGGTGCCCGAGCCGAGCAGACCCTCCTTGGGGATGCCCTTCCCGCCACCACCGCCGCCCAGCAAGCCGCGGCCCATCTGTTCGACGCCGACAGCCAGTACCACGTCATAGACGCCGGCCTTGATCGACATCCAGGCCTCGCGAAATGCCGTGGCGCCAGTCGCGCAGGCGTTGGCGCAGTTCACGACCGGGATGCCGGTCTGGCCGATCTCCTGCAGGACCCGTTGGCCGACCATCGCGTTCGCCTGGCCCAGGTTGCCGCAATACAGGGCTTGCATGTCCTGGATCTTCAGGCCGCAATCGTCCAACGCCATCAGCGCTGCTTCCGAGCCCAGATCCGGTACCGAACGCTCCGGAAAGCGGCCGAATTTGATCATGTCGATTCCGACGACGTATGCGTCCGTCATGCTGTGTCCTCGAAGCCCGGTCTACGACCGCGGCTGGAAAAAGTAGGAGGTGTAGGAGTTGCCGTCCTTGTCCTTGCGGCCCAGGGCGTCCTTGTAGACGACCTCGACCGGCATACCGAACTCGATCTTCTCCGGGTCAGGGTCGATCCCGATCAAGTTGCCCTTCACCGTGCCGCCCCCGTCGAGGTCGACGATTGCAGAAACGTAGGGCACTTCGATGCCCGGGAAGGAGCGGTGCACGATCGAGTACACATACAACGACCCGGTGTTGCCGAGCTTCACCGGCTCGATCTGGTCGCGGGCGCCGCACTTCGAGCACACGTTCCGCTCACCCAGGTAGATGGCGTCGCAGCTCTTGCACTTGTGGCCTTCCAGATACGGATCGCTGCCGTCGGGCAGCTTCAGGAAGTCGACCACCGGGAGCGGCCCTTGGGCCGCGTTTTCCTCGGACATATGGGGGTCCTCTGGGAAAGAAGGAATAGAAGAGGGAAGGGCGGATTGACTCCCGTGTCAATCCGGGCCGGCAAGATGCCAGGGAGGGGTGGTCTCTGTCAACGTCGGGTTTCCGGCCGGGGAGGGGAGAAGGTGCGTGGTAGCATCCGCTCGGAGGATTCCCATGCTGAAGCGCATCGATCGACTGCAGATGGCCGTGCCGGATCGGGGCGCTGTAGCCGCCCGTTGGATCGAATTGCTCGGAGCCGAGCCGGCGGGAGAGGACCGCGTCGGGTGCCTCGGGGCGCTGCGGACGCGTCTTCGCCTGGGAAACGGCTTCCTGGAGTTGCTCGAACCCGATGGTGCGGGTCGCATTGGGGATGCCGTGGCCAAGCGCGGTGCGCACCTCTATGCGGCAGGCGTTGCGACGGACGACGTCGCCGCGCTGGCGGCTCAGCTGCGTAGCCAGGGCATCGAGCCTTCGGAGGAGGGAGGCCAGGCGTTCGTCGATCCGGCTTCCTCCGGCGACGTGAGCTACCGGGTGGTGGTGAGCCGCGACGAGGAGCTCACACCCGTGGGCGACATCGATTACTTCTACGAAACGACCCTGCTGGTCGGCGACGCGGTCGCTGCCACCGAGCGCTGTGCCAGCCTCTTCGCGCTCGACGCGGACGCATTCGTGCCGATCGACTCGAAACACTACGGATACGCGGGCACGCTCACCCTCTTCGATCCCGATCAGCTGGGGCGCTTCGAGGTGATCACGCCCAACGATCCCCGCAAGACGATGGGGCGCTTCTTCTCGCGTTTCGGCGAGGCCTTCTACATGGCGTTTGCCGAGTCCCCCGCGCTGGGTGCGATCGAGGCCCGCGCTCGCGAGCTGGGTGTCGGGCACACGCCCGAGCCGCCGACCGAGGGACGCGAAGGTGGGGCCAATACGGTCTTCCTCCACCCGGATGCGCTCGGCGGGATGATGCTCGGACTGTCGCGTCCCACCCAGGCCTGGCAGTGGTCCGGGCACCCCGAGCGCGTGAAGCCCGCGGCGGGAAACTGACGAAGTGAAGAATCCGGTGCTTCGTGTGGAGGACGTCGGGCGCGTCCGTCTGCTTACTCTCGATCGCCCGGAGGCGCTGAACGCGTTCAACGACGATCTCTACGATGCGGTTTGTCGGGCGCTCGCCGATGCCTCCGCCAGCCCAGATGTCGCGGTGGTCGTGGTCACTGGGCAGGGACGTGCTTTCAGCGCGGGGCAGGATCTCGCTGAGCTCGATCGTCCGCGCCGTCACGAGGACGGCTCTCGACATGGCTTCGCTCCGTTCATCGAAATGCTCGAAGCGTTCCCGAAGCCGCTTGTTGCGGCGGTGAACGGGATCGGGGTCGGGATCGGGCTCACCCTGCTCCCGCACTGCGACCTGGTGCTGATTGCCGACGAGGCACGCCTGCGCGCGCCTTTTGTGAGCCTCGGTGTCACCGCAGAAGCGGGCAGTACCCATCTCTTGCCCGAGACGATCGGCTGGCAGCAGACCGCCCATCTGCTCTACACGGCCTCATGGATCGACGCTGCGCAGGCGGTCGAGTCGGGTCTCGCCTGGCGGTCGTGTCCGGGCGAGCGCCTGCTCGAGGAAGCCATGGAGGTGGCGGCCGAGATCGCCTCGATGCCCATCGCCTCCCTGGTGGGTACGAAGAAGCTGCTGCAGGGTGCGCGCCTCGATGCCGTGCGTGCAGCTCGTGCGCGTGAGAACGTGACCTTCGAGAAACTGGCGCGAGGACCCGCGAACAGGGAAGCGATCGCCGCGTTCCGCGAGAAGCGCAAGCCCGATTTCAGCCGGCTTCCGCCCGACGATTCCTGATCCGCCGACCGGGCCGGATTCTCTACGAGAAGCCGCGCGCAGGGCCTCCTCGCGCTACGCCCCGCGTAGCTCCACCAGCATTGCCTTGAAGTGCGTGTTCTTCGGCTCGAACGTCATCGCCATCTTCACATTCCGAATCGCCGCATCCTTGTCGCCGCGCTCCACGTCGAGTCTGGCCAGCGAAAAGAACCGACGCCCGTTGGGCGTCGTGCCTTCGTGCTGGTCGCGTGCCTGCTTGTCTGCACGCGCGGCCGCGTCGACCAGCTGGATTCTGGCTCCGCCACCTTCATTGCGCATCGCATCGTAGGCGCGACGGCGGCGCGGGTCGCGCAGCACCTGGTAGGCCTCGGTGATGCGTTTGGAGATTGCGTGCACGTGGTCCGAGATCTCGCCTTCGAGGAGGCGGTTGGCATCCGGGTGGTAGCGACGGGACGCGGCGTAGTAGGCCTGCTTGATCTGGGAGCCCTGCGCGGACGGATCGATTTCCAGCAACTGGTAGTAGTCGAGTTCGTCGAGAAGGTCCGCCAGCGCCCGGATCTCTGCCTCGGCCAGCGGGGCCATGCGTCAACCCTCCAGATCGTCGCTGTCGGTTAGATCGGTGAGGTCGACACCAGCCTGCTCAAAGAGGTCGTCGTCGACTTCGAGGGATTCGATGTCATCGGTGTCCGATGGCTCGGTCTCCTCCGAGAGAGGAGTCTCGCCCGAATCGCGCTGCTGGAGGTCGACTTTCAGGTCGCGCCCCGTTTCTTCGTTTGGATCGATCGCAGGCTGATGCGCATCGCCCGCAGTCGAAGGTTCGGCGAGTACGAGCTCATCCGCGGGCTGAGTCACAGCTTCATTCGGCGCGTCCATCGTCTGGACACGCTCGGCGGGGCTGGCCTCGAGGATCTTCTCCATCTCTTCGGGCGAGAGACCAGAGGAGAGCGCAATGGCCGTCGTGGCCTCCTGGCCCGTTTCCTGGTCGCGTGCGGTGACGTTCACCAGACCGTCGGCATTGATCTCGAAGGTGACGTCGATCTGCACCTCGCCTCGCCGTGCCTTCCTGAAGCCACCGAATTCGAACTGCCCGAGCAGCTCGTTTTCTTCGGCCTGTCTGGATTCGCCCTGATAGATCTTGATCTGCACGGACTCCTGGAAGTCCTGATAGGTCGTGAAGGTGCGCGCCTGCTCGATCGGCACCGGGGTGTTTCGCTCGATGACGGTCTCGGCGAGTCCACCGGCCACTCCGATCCGCAGCGAGAGCGGTGTCACGTCCAGCAGGAATGCATCTCCCTCTTCGACGCCTCCGATCAGTGAGTTGGCGTGGATCGCAGCGCCGAGGGCCACGACCTCATCCGGATCGACGTCAGCCTTGGGCTCCTGCTGGAAGTACTGCGCGACGGCGTCCCGCACGAGCGGCAGCCGGGTGGGGCCGCCGACCAGGATCACACCGTCCAGATCTCGAGCCACCAGACCCGCCTGCTGCAGGGCCTCGTCGCAGACCTTGAAGGATCGCTGGATCAGGTCCATCACCAGGGCGGTGAATTCCTGGATCGTCACCACCCGCTGAAGGGTCAGGTTGTTGCCTTCGGCGTCGGTCGTGATGTCCGGGATCCGGACCTCGACCTCGTCGTCTTGCGAGAGCCCTTTCTTCGCGTTCTCCGCGCCGAGCTTCAGCTTTTCGAAGGCAAAGGGGTCGCCGCGCAGATTGATTCCGAACTGGCTGACGAACTCGTCTGCGAGCAGGTCGATCAGCCGATCGTCGAAGTCATCCCCACCGAGGTAGGTATCGCCGCAGGTGGAGAGCACCTCGAAGACATCGCGTCCGATCTCGAGGATCGAGATATCGAAGGTGCCACCGCCCAGATCGTAGACCGCCACGCGTTGTGAGAGGCCTCGGCCGAAGCCGTAGGCGAGGGCGGCTGCGGTCGGTTCGTTCAACAAGCGCAGGACTTCGAGTCCCGCAATCCGGCCCGCGTCCTTCGTGGCCTGACGCTGATTGTCGTTGAAGTACGCCGGTACGGTGATCACCGCCTTGCGCACCTCCTGGCCGAGTTGTTCCTCGGCGATCGACTTCATCTCCCGCAGCACCATCGCCGAAATCTCCGGCAGTGAGAACTGTTCGTCTCGCACCTGGATGCGGACGGAGTGGTTCGGGCCTTCGACGATCTTGTAGGAACAGATCGCCTGGGCCTTCTTCACTTCCTCGGAAAAGAAGAAGCGACCGATCAAGCGCTTCGCCGACGAGACCGTGCTCATCGGATCGTGGATGACGTTTGCCCTGGCGGCATTGCCAACCTGGACGGCGCTGTCTTCCTTGAAGGCGACCACGCTGGCGGAGATACCCTCGCCGAACGGATTCGGAAGCACTTCGACGCTTCCGCTGCGCGCGATGGCCACGCAGGAATTGCTGGTGCCCAGATCGATTCCGATGGCGAGTTCCGCCATGGATGAGTCTCCCGCAGCCGGGGTCGTGGCGCGCCACCCCGTGTGGCGAGCCCACCTCGACCTGCTGCGTATCGGTCGAATCAGCTGATTCCTGAGCCGTTTCCCGGCCCCGGCGGGTGCGCTACATCCGTTCTGGAGGAGGTCTGTAAGCATGTCCGGTCACTCGAAGTGGTCGACCATCAAGCGCAAGAAGGGCGCAGCGGATGCCAAACGCGGCAAGGTCTTCACCAAACTGATCCGTGAGATCGCCACAGCGGCCCGGATCGGTGGGGGAGAGGTCGATGCCAACCCTCGGCTGCGGCTGGCCGTGGACAAGGCCCGCTCGGCCAACATGCCCAAGGACAACATCGAGCGAGCCATCCAGAAGGGCACCGGGGGGGGGGAAGGCGAGGCCTATGAGGAGGCCAGCTACGAAGGCTATGGCCCCGGGGGGACGGCGGTGCTCGTCCACGTGCTCACGGACAACCGGAACCGGACCGTGAGTGAGGTGCGTCACGTCTTCAGCAAGGCTGGTGGCAACCTCGGAGAAAACGGCTGCGTGGCCTACTTGTTCGAGAAGCGCGGCCTGCTGGCGTTCGATGCCGCCGGTGTGGATGCCGACGCGCTGATGGAGGCGGCACTTGAAGGTGGCGCTGAAGACGTCGTCGAGGCTGCGGACGGGATCTCGGTGGTGACGAGCCCGGCCGACTTCGATGGCGTGAAGCAGGCCGTGACCTCCGCGGGCTTCGAGCCCCAGCAGGCGGAGATCACCATGGAGCCCAGCTCCACGGTCGAGCTCGCTGGCGGCGACGCGGAGGCCATGCTGAAGCTGGTCGATGCGCTGGAGGATCTGGACGATATCCAGGCCGTCTACGCAAACTACGACATCGCGGACGAGGTTCTGGCGGAGCTCGCCTCTTGATCCGCGAAACCGCTGGTTTCCTCGGCTGACTTTCCTACCCTGCGGTTGTTCCCCAGCGAATTCCTCGCGAAAGTCGTCCCCTCCACCGCTTTCCCGAGGTATCGGATCGAGGCATCAGTGTGCTGGGAACCTGAACGACGTGGAGGCAGGCCGTGGGTGAGCAAACGCTGCGGATCCTTGGAATCGATCCGGGCTCCCTTGTAACCGGCTTCGGCGTGGTGGAGAGGGTGGGCAGCGCGGTACACCACGTCGCCCACGGGACCCTGCGCCCGCCGCGGACCGAAGGCCTGGCGAGCCGCCTCGCGTTCATCCATCGCGGACTCTCGGAAGTCGTGGCGTCATACGAGCCCGAGTTGGTGGTCGTGGAAAAGGCCTTCGTTGGCTCGAACCCGCGTACTGCGCTGGCGTTGGGACAGGCCCGAGGCGCAGCACTGGCCGTGCTGGGTGCCGCCGGGCTGACCATCGACGAGTTGACGCCCCAGGAGATCAAGCGGGCCGTGGCCGGGACGGGTGGCGCCGACAAGTCCCAGGTGCAGAAGATGGTGAAGCGTCTGCTCGGGCTCGACACCGAGCCAGCAGAGGACGCCGCCGATGCGCTGGCCGCTGCGATCTGTCGGGGTCACGTCGGGCGGCTGGCGGGACTCGCACGGGGGCCTCGTCCCCGAGGTCGACGCCCCCGAAGTGAGTACGTTGTGCGGCGTGCGCGATGAGCGGAATTTCTCTTACCGTCCGACTGCCGCGATGATGTACGCCTTTCCCTCCGGAGAGATCCGATGATTTCGAGAATCGAAGGCAATCTGCTCGAGAAGTCCCCGACCCGCGTCGTGATCGATGTCGGCGGTGTGGGCTACGAGCTGCTGGTGCCGCTTTCCACTTTCTCGGCGCTGCCCGACGAGGGAAAGACCGTGGCCCTGCGCGTGCATACCCACGTGCGTCAGGAGGCCTTCCTGCTCTACGGGTTCGCGACGGCCAGGGAGAAGGCGGTCTTCGAGCTGTTGCTGCACGCGAGCCGGGTCGGGCCGAAGCTGGCCCAGACGATCCTTTCAGGCGTCGAGGCGGGTGAGCTCATCGAAGCGATCCGGTCCGGCCAGGTGGCCGTACTGCGCGCGGCGCCCGGGGTCGGTGCCAAGATGGCCGAGCGAATCGTCGTAGAGCTTCGCGATCGGGCTGCGGAACTCGAGATCGAGTTCGTACCCGCCGAGCGGCTTCACCCGGTGGCAAGCGAGAACGGCGCCAGACACCAACTGGTGTCGGCTCTGCTCAACTTGCAGACACCGAAAGCCAGGGCGGAGCGTGTCGCAGACGAGGTCGTCGACTCCGAGGGCGTGGAAGCGCCGATCGAGGAACTGGTGCGTGCGGCCCTGCGGAGGCTCGCACGATGACGGGCATGGAAGATCCCTTTGCAGGGGAGAATCCGAGCGAGCCGGAAGCGAGCCAGCGAATCGATCTGGGTGGCGAGGCCAAGCCGGGCGAGCGAAGCCTCGAAGACGCACTGCGCCCTGGCTCGCTGGCCGAAATGGTCGGCCAGGATCGTCTGCGCGAGAACCTTGCCGTCTTCATTGCCGCGGCGCGGGGTCGCGGCGAATCCCTCGATCACCTGCTCTTCTACGGGCCGCCGGGCCTCGGCAAGACGTCCCTGGCGCGGATCGTCTCTCGTGAGATGGGTGCCGAGTTTCGTGCCACCAGCGGCCCCGTGCTCGAACGCGCCGGCGATCTCGCCGCGCTTCTCACCAACCTGGAACTCGGTGATGTGTTGTTCATCGACGAGATCCACAGGCTTCCGGCCGCCGTCGAGGAGATCCTCTATCCGGCGATGGAGGACTTCCAGCTCGACCTGCTGATCGGCCAGGGTCCGAGCGCCCGCTCGATCCGCATCGATCTGCCGCGCTTCACGCTGGTCGGAGCGACGACTCGCGCCGGGCTGCTCACCTCGCCGCTCCGCGATCGCTTCGGCTGGTCGGCGCGCCTGGATTTCTACCCAGCCGAGCAGCTGGAGGCAGTGCTCAGCCGCTCGGCCCGGCTGCTGGGTGTCGCCCTCGGCGCCGAAGCCGGGGCTGAAATTGCCCGACGCTCTCGCGGAACGCCCCGTATCGCCAACCGGCTGCTGCGGCGGGTACGGGATTTCGCTGCGGTTCGCGATGGAGACGACGACGGCATCGACGGTGAACTCGCGCGCTACGCCCTCGAGCGTCTGGACGTAGACGACGAAGGCTTCGACAAGCTCGATCGCGCGCTGCTTCTGACGCTGATCCAGAAGTTCGAAGGCGGTCCGGTCGGCCTCGACACATTGGCCGCAGCCATTGGCGAGGACAGAGGCACCCTCGAAGATCTGGTCGAGCCCTTCCTGATCCAGGGAGGCTTTCTCGACCGCACCCCCCGCGGGCGCGTCGCCACCCGCCGCGCCTTCAGCCACTTCGGGCTCTAGCGCCCCGTCGGCCGGCTTCTGATCACCGGGCGGGTTCCCGGTAGGCGGCCCTGGTTGATCGCGATGTAGACATGGCCCTCGAGATCGAGCGTGTCGTAGGTGATCAGGTCGTCGAGGCCATCGCTGTCGAGGTCGGTGATCAGTGCCAGGTCGGAGAAGGGAAGGGTCTGGCGGGCGACCGGCGGGCCGAAGCCGGGGCCGGCATCGCCGATCTGCCCCAGACGGATCCGCACCGCATCGGGGCCGTCGCCATGGATCAGGTCGCGGAGCCCGTCACCATTCCAGTCTCCGCCCAGATCGGGCAGCAGCCCCTGGACCCGTTGGGTGCTGAAATCCAGTGGGACACGGAGTGTCGTGGCCCAGCTCTCGACCGGGGATCCGAGCTCTGCCTCGGGGAAGTGCAACACGCGCAGATCCGCGGTCACGTGGCGTGTGGTCAGTACCCGGGCCAGCTGCAGAATGCCGAAGGGCACCACGGTCTCGAAGATCTCCTTGCGTCCGTTCCCCTCCAGATCGAAGATCTCGAGCCCTCCGAAGCCGCTCTCATTCGCAAACTCCGCCATGGCGGGGCCGGAGGGGTCCGCTCCGGTAAGGCCCCCCGAGTGAATCCGGGTCACGGTCCGGCTCTCGAGCAGGGTGCCGACACTTCGATGCTCGATCACTTCGGCATGCCCATCGCTGTCGAGATCTCCTATGAAAGTGCGCAGCCGATGGGTCTCGTGGCGCCGCTCGTCGTTGAACGAGAAGGGTCGAAAACGGGCCCGACGGGTCGGTTGGCTGTCCAGGCCGGGGGGGCCCGCGTGAAAGACCCAGAGATGGAACCGATTGGACGCGAACAGGTCGGGGACGCCGTCGCCATTGTCATCGGCTCGGACGATTTCCGGCCAGACGAAGCGGGCGGTGGCGTAGCCTTCGTAGATCGGGCGCCCGGGCGACAGCGTCTCGTACTCGCTGAGCACGGGCAGGGGCAGCAACCGGGGGGGCCTCGTGTCCAACGGGATCAGCAGCGCGCCATTCCAGGTGGGGACCAACGCAGACAGCTTCCCGTTGCCCTCCCAGTTTCGGACTGCCTCGAGTCGAGAGAGCTGGCGGGTCCGGCGCGGTAGCGGGAGGGCGGGCCGCAGGGCAATCCGGCGCAGCTCCGCTCCATCGATCAGGCGCTGGATGCGGAGCCCTCGGGGTGTGATCGACAGGGCCTCGAGGCCCGGCGCCGGATCGAAATCTCCGACATCGATGGCGAAGACTTCGTCCGGCACGACGAAGCCCGTCCGCGGGCGCGGCTTTTCCCGGGATTCCCCGGCCAGGCCGGGTGGCAGCGCCGAGAGGTGTCGCACCTCATCCGGTGGGGTGCCCTCGACCGAGAGGACCACGAGCCATTCTCCCGCCTTCTCGCCCACGGAGAAGGCCTCGACAGGTCGGCCAGGGACTCGAACCGTGTGGAGATCGAAGGCATCGACCTCAGCCCGAGCCGCCCCCGCTTGAAGCAGCAGCCCGGCCAGTGCACAGGCCAGGCCTCCGGCGCTCAGCCTATGGGCCCTTCCAGCCGATACGAGTCGCGGATTCGACCCAACCATGAAGCGCGTACTACTCATCTTCCTCGGGGCTCTCTTCGCATTGGTCGGAGCCTACGGGCTCGGGACGGCCCTCGCTCCGGACCAGCCGGCAATTGCCGCGCTGGGGAGCCTCATGGGGGCCATTGCGGCGCCCATCGGAATGGCGGACCAGCTGGCTGTCCTGGTCGGCTTGGTGCCCGGTGGCGGGCTGCTTGCGGTGGGTCTGGCTCTGGTGGCCTTCGGCGCCCGCTCCGGCGGTGTCAGCGCTGATCCGAGCGAGCCGATGGCCGACGATCTGGCGGCCAGCGATCCCCGGCTGGCGCGAAAGATGGAGAAGCAGGCCAATCGCATGGCGAAGCGAGGCAGTCTGGTCGAGGCCGCCGAGCTCTGCTTCGGGAGTGGCCTGAACGAACGTGCAGCTGAGCTCTTCGAGCAAGCCGACGAATACGTCCGGGCTGCCGAGATCCGCCACGACCAGAACCGATTCCAGGAATCTGCAGCTCTCTACGTTCGCGCTGGACAGCACGATACCGCCGGGACGATCTACGCCGCCCAGGACGCCTACGCCGAAGCCGCCGAGTGCTACGACAAGGCCGGCCGCATGAGTGTTGCAGCGGAAATGTACGAGAAGGCCGGGAACTCCAGGAAGGCCGGCGAGTGTTACGCCGCCTGCGAATTCCATCGCTATGCCGCGCGCTCTTTCATCCAGGCCCAGGATTGGGCTCGTGCGGCCAAGAGCCTCGAGGATGTCGTGCGCGAGGAAGGTGTGCAACAGAACGATCCCCGGAAGAGCGAGGAATTGCGCAAGCTGGTGCTGCAGACGGCGAAGCTCTACGAGCGGGCCGACGATCTGAAGGCTGCCGGACGCGTCCTCGAACGCGGGGAGTGCTGGTCGGCTGCCGCCGAGTTGGCGTTGCAGCGAGACGAGATCACCAAGGCCGCCGAGTTCTTCCAGCGCGCTGGCGATGCTCCGCGCGCTGCGGAGGCCCTGCGCAGCGTCGGTGAGGAGACGGCTGCCGCTCAGATCCTGGGCGAGCATCTGAGGGATCAGGGCGATCCCGAGGAAGCAGCTCGGATGCTGGTTCAAGCCGGTGACTTCCACGAGGCCGGAGACATCTATCGCAGCCTCGAGGCGTTCTCTTCCGCGGGCGAGTGCTACGAACGCTGCAGCGAATTCCAACAAGCCGGTGAGATGCTTCGGCTCGGCGGGGAATGGGCTCGCGCGGCAGGGAACTACGGCCGTGGGGGGCACCATGAGGAGGCCGCGGATTGCCATGCGCAAATCGGAGATGCCGAAGCCCAGGCGAAGGCCCTGCAGGAGGCCGGGCTGTATCTTCGCTCCGGACGCGTCTTGCATGCCGAAGGTCGGGACGAGCAGGTGATCGAGGCCCTGCAGCAGGTGCCCGCGGACCACGAAGATTTTGCGGCTGCCAGCCTCCTGTTGGCGCAGACCTTCCGCACCCGGAGTCAACCCGGGCTGGCGGTTGCGCGCTTGAAGCAGGCCACGGCCTCCCTCGATGTGGGTCCGGATTCGGTGGCCCTCTTCTACACGTTGGCGGTTTGCCTGGAAGAGGCCGGCGATCTGGGTGACGCTCGCCAGGTCCTCGAGCAGATTCACGGCTCCCAGTACAACTACGAGGATGTCGAAGCGCGCCTGCATCGCTTGCGGGACCTGGAGGAGAGCCTGCCTCCGCGCGGAGCGGGAACAGGTTCCGGATTCGAATCCGCCGGTGAGCCGTCCGAATCGGTCCGCTACCAGATCGTGTCGGAACTCGGTCGCGGAGGCATGGGGATCGTCTACAAGGCCATCGACAGCGTGCTCGACCGCAGCGTCGCATTCAAGGTGCTGCCGGACGCGCTGAAGGACAATCCCCAGGCGCTCAAGAATTTCCTGCGCGAGGCCAAGAGCGCTGCCAAGCTGAACCATCCGAACATCGTCACCGTGTACGACGCCGGTGAACAGCAGGGTCGCTACTACATCGCGATGGAGTATGTCGACGGAACGACCCTCAAGGAAATCGTGCGGCGGCGTGGTCTGATTGCGCCGACAGGTGTGCTCCACGTAGCCCTCCAGATGTGTGAGGGGCTTCGCTATGCCCACTCCCAGAAGGTCGTGCATCGGGACATCAAGACCGCCAATACCATGTGGACCCGGGAGAAGAAGGCCAAGATCATGGACTTCGGCCTGGCCAAGGTGGTGGAAGAAGTGCGCAACCACACCACTCTGGTGAGCGGCACGCCCTACTACATGAGCCCGGAACAGACCCTGGGCAAGAACGTCGACCACAGGACCGATATCTACAGCCTGGGCGTCACCCTGTTCGAGTTGGCCACGGGTACGTTGCCGTTCAAGGAAGGCAATGTGCCCTACCACCACGTTCACACCCCGCCGCCCGACCCCCGCGAGGCCAATCCGAAGCTCCCGCAGCCCCTGGCGGAGCTGATCTCCCGGTGTCTGTGCAAGGACCCGGCAGATCGATTCCAACTGGCCGACGAAATGGTCGAGCTGATCCGGGGCCTGATGAGCCGGCCCGCGAGCTAGACGCGACCCAATCCGAGCCCGACGCCGCTTGGTTTCGGGGGTTCGCCCCTGGCCGTGTCGGACCTCACCCCGACACAATCGTGATCTTCAGGTCACACTCGTGACCGAAATATCACTGAATTCAGGCAGGTAGGCCTGGGGATGCTCGCTCCGAAGGGCTGATTTGTGAGATTCGTCACGCTAACGATCCGGTTTCACTCATCAATCAGATCTTCATCTTGGATTCCCTGTTTTCTTGGTCCTTTGGCACGACGCTTGCTTTTGACTGCCCCGGGGAGCGGCTCCTAAGCCGCATGAGGGGGCGGATTGAGTCAGCAAACCATCGCAGAGAAGATTTCCTGCACCGGGATCGGTCTGCACACAGGCGCACCGGTCCAGCTGACGTTGCATCCGGCGCGGGTTGGCAGCGGCATCGTATTCGTCCGCAGCGATCTGGCGCATCCAGTCGAGATCCCGGCCCGGCGCGAGGCGGTGACCTCCACCGTGATGGCGACCACGCTGGGGTGCGGTGATGCCACAGTCAGTACCGTCGAGCATCTGCTGGCGGCCCTCTGCAGCCTGGGCGTAGACAACGTCCGGATCGAGGTGGATGGCCCCGAGATCCCCGTGATGGATGGCAGTGCCGCTTCCTTCGTATTCCTGATTCGCGCAGCTGGCTTGTTCGAGCAGAGCGCGCCCCGCCGGCTGCTGCGCATCCGCGACGCGCTGGAAATACGTGACGGCGATCGCTCGATTCGCATCGAACCGGCCCGCTCCCTGCGCGTCAGCTACTCCGTCGATTTCGTCCATCCGGCCATCGGTCGGCAGAGCCTCCAGGACATCGACGTGGATGGCGAGACCTTCGAGCGCGAGATCGGCCGCGCTCGCACGTTCGGCTTCCTGCGCGAGGTGGAGACGCTTTGGCGCAACGGCCTGGGCCGCGGCGGAAACCTCGACAACACCGTCATCATGGACGACCACCGCGTTCTCAACGAAGACGGCCTGCGCTGGCCGGACGAGTTCGTGCGCCACAAGGTCCTCGATTTGATAGGCGATCTCTCCCTGCTAGGCGTTCCCGTTGCAGGTCATTTGACCGCCGTGCGGGGCGGTCACGCGCTGCATCAAGCCCTCGTCGAGAAGATCCTCGCGAACCCGGATGCCTGGGTGCTGGAGGGAAGTGGAGCCGACACGGCCGCCCCCGAGCCCCTTCCGCTCCGAGCCCCCGCGCAAGCCTCGGCGTAGAGTTCGAAGAGAGGGGCCCTCTCTTCTCTTCACACAGTCGAGCCCTGGGGAAGGGCTCTACTCGTCGGCCATGCCTTCCAGCCGTCGCCCGAGTTCCGCGATTGCGGGTTTGTCGGTGAATTGGATGCCCATGCCGGGGTCGCGGCGTACGTCGTTCGCAGCGGGAGGTTGGCTCCAGACCACCCGGGCCTCCATCTCGACCAGCTCGGCCGGATCTTCATTCAACCGGAAGCGCACCTTGAGCAGGCTGCCCTTGGGAAGAGGCGATTCGGACTGGATGAACATGCCCCCGGCGCCGAGAGTCGTGGCGTACTCACAGCAGGCCCTTCCGTCCGTGATGTAGTCGACCATCACCCGCATCGTTCGGCGCCGAAAGCGGCGCGCGCATCGGTTCTCGTCGAGATTCTCCAACGGGTCACGTCTTCGGGCGCTCATAGGTTCTTGCTCCAGGTGTCGATCAATCGACGCAGGAAGAGTCGCACCTGAGGGTGTGCAGCGACGCGATCACGCAGATCGGATTCCGGCGGAAGGGTTTCCGACGGTGCACCGTCTTCCAGTTCGAGCCATGCGAGAAAGGCGCTGCGCAGCTCGCCGTCGACCCGTTCGAGAGCGAGCCCAGCGGCCTCGGCGCGTAGCTGCATCCGCCAGGCGTCCCAGTCCACCTCGTTCAGGGCTTCGGGTGTGAGCTGGCCCAGGTTCTTGCGCAGTCGTCTGCGGGTACGGCGTCCGAGTGTTCGGGACAGCTCGTTGACCAGGTTGCCATCGCCCTGGACCGAATCGACATCCAGTGTGAGTGCGGCGACGAGGCTCAGGGCCTGGCCCGCCTCCTGGTTGGAAAGCGGCACCAGGGCCGGCGCCGAGAGCTCGCCCTCGGCCTCGATCAGTGCAGAACGCAGTCGCGTGACCGGGTCGGCTCCTGGTGTGACCGGTGGTCCGTCACCGGCCGCGCCGACGCCGAGCGCCTCGCCGATTTCATCGGCGGCCTCGATGGCCAACTGGCGAAGGGCTTCGAACGTCGCATCCTGCAAGGGCGCGCCGCCGGTACAGGAAGGCATCCTCGCCGGGGCCTCGACCCGTTCTTCGGCGGTTGCACAACCCAATGCGCGCAGCAGTGCCAGGCCGATGGCCGTAGCCTTCTCCTGCTCGCGCCCACGCGCGATCTTGAGCAGTCCGCGCAGTGAAGCCAGTCGCACCGGATCGCGTTCGAGAAGAGCCAGATGGCGCGATACGGCTTCGTTCCAGTGGTCGGAACGGTGCACCAGCAGGTCGGCCAGGGCTTCTTCGGCCACCGTGAGGCTCGGATCCGCGATCAGAGCGCGTTGGTAGACGTCGATGGCACCGTCGACATCCTCGAGCGGACCGGCGAGTAGTCTGCCCAGCTGGAGGAGCGCCGGAGCGACTTCGCCCGTGGCTTCTTCTGGTGCAGTGTCGATGAAGCTGCGGAGTGCCTCCGCCGATTCTCGCCACTCACCCAGGGCGCGAAGCAATCGCGCTGCGGACAGCGCCCCTTCGGCGCAACCCGGGTCGCAGTTGGCTGCGGTGCGGAAACTGTTCGCGGCGGCCCTGCTGTCACCTCGCGCTTCGAGCGCACGGCCGCGAACCAGTGATAGGCGAGCGGCCCCCTGGACCTCGCCAAGGGTCTCGATGCCGCGGGTGGCTTGCTCGAGTGCCTCGTTGCCGCGGTCTTGCTTCCAGAGCAGTTCGGAGAGCAGGGTCCAGGCCTCGCTGCTCTGCGGGCCATGGTCGACGGCTTCGCGGAGCAGGGCTTCGGCGGGCTCCTCGCGTCCGGGCCTCGCCAGCTCGAGCTGGGCCGCATGGAGCAAGCGCTCGGCCCGCACCGGTGCGTCGGAGGCGCGGATGGCCCAGGCCTGGAGTGCGTCCACCGCCTCGTCGATCTGGCCTTCGCGCTCGAGCACTTCGGTCAGCCCGCGGTGGGCAACGTCGAGTTTCGGATCGAGTTCCAGAGCCTCCCGGAAGCGCTGCAGCGCCTTCTGAACCTCGTTCTCCATCTCGAACGCTCGACCGAGCTGGGCCAGCTGGACGCCGCGGTCCGGCCCCTCGTCAGCCTGATCGAGCAGACGCTCGAGAGATGCCCGCGCCAGCGCCGCGTCGCCTTCATCGAGTGCGGTCTCGCCGTGTGCAGCCAGCGCGGTCGAATGGTCGGGATCGATCGTCAGCACCACGTCGAACAGCGACAATGCCTCGGGACGATGGCCCTGCTCCTTTGCCGCCAGGCCGCCGGCCAATGCAGCTTCGCAGAGCATCTCGCGACCAAGCGCCTGGCTGTCGTCGAGTTCTACTGCGCGCAGGGCTGCTCGCTCGGCCTGGGCGCTCCGCCCGAGCTCCGCCGCGACCACGGCCAGCGCGGCCTGGGCCTCGCCGAGTGCCGGATCGTCCGCGACGGCGCGGTCGAGCAATTGGGCGCGTTCCTCCATGGAGCTCGTCCGCGAGGCCGCTTCAAACCGCCGTCTGGCAGCCTCGTGCCCGTGGGTGCAAGATGCGGCCCGGGCAAATGCGTCCCCGGCATCGTCTCGGCCCAGCCGGTCGCGCAGCCGGGCCGCGGCGTCCCAGGCCTCGAGGTGTTCCTGGTCGAGTGCCATCGCACGCTCGACACGGGCCAGGGCGGCCTCGTCTCGTCCGAGTGATTCCAAGGCAAAGGCCAGCTCGAGGTGCTCGGCTACCGACGCACCGGAGCCATTGGCATCGACCCAATCCGCATAGACCTCGACGAAGCGCTCCGGTTGGTCGGCCTGGGCATGCAGGCGAGCCAGCTCGTGACGGGCCGCGAGCGTCAATGTGGCGACCTCGCTGGCCGATTTGAATGCGGCCAGGGCGCGGTCCAGGTCATTCAAGCGATCGCGGGCGATGGCGCCAACTCGGAGCCAGGCTTCCTGACGCCGAGTCGCCTCACGTTCGCCGAGCACAGAGATCTCGCTTTCGTAGAGATCTGCTGCGCCGCGCCAATCTTCCATTGTTTCGAACAGGGTCTGGAGGGAACGGAGCGAGGTCAGGTCCTGGGGGTCGGCTTCCAATGCCTCCGCAAACGCGCGGCTCGCGCGCGTGGTCGAATCGAGCTCGCGCCAGCACAGCTCGCCCAGTGCGCGGTGCAGTGCAGCTCGCTCGTGGGCGGAAGCATCCAATCGGAGTTCGAGTTCGCGTTCGAGAGTGCGCGCCACGTCGCGGTGGCGTCCGAGTCGCGCTGCGCTGGACCGAAGGCCACGCAACGCATCCAGATGCTCCGGGTCCACACCGAGGGCTCGTTCGAACGCTTCCGCAGCCCGGCTCAAGCGATGCAACCGCTCGAGGCGCAACTGGCCGAGTTCGAACCACGCATTGGCATCGGTGGTGGGGTCTTCCGAGAGACGACGGCCCAGGCGTGACTCGAGTTCGACGGCTTCACCGAAATGGCGCAACAAGTCGAGCAGTGCGTCCTCTGCGGGACGCAGATGAGCCTGTGCTTCGCCGGCGCTCTCGTGGTCGAGCAGCTCGCGCAGGTGTCGCAACGCCAGATCCGGGCGTGCGAGTTCCTTGCGATAGCTCTCGGCCATCAACCAGTGCAGCTCCAGTCGTCGCTCGATGAAGACGGGTGCCTGGGGATCGAGGCAGGCGAGTTCGGCTTCGGCCACCCGGGCCCACAAGTCGCGACGGCCGAGTCGCGGCAACAGGTCCTCGAGTTCGCGAAGGATCTCGATCCGGTCGATGCCCTCACCGGCATCGGGAAGTGCTTCCCACAACTGGCTCACGCTGGTGCGAAGCTCGCCGAGATCACGTGAGGCAGTAGCCGCCGCACGACGCCAGGCGAGCCGGGTGTCGTCTTCACAACACAGGATGAGTGCGGAGAGGACATCGGCCCGTTCGCGGGTACGACCGGCTTCCTTGTAGAGGCGCGCCAGGTCCGTGAGTACAGGGGTTGCCTGGGGGTCGGCGTCCCGTGCGGCCTCCAGTGCGCTGATCGCACGACCCGGGGCTCCGAGCTCCCGCTCGAAGAGTCGGGCGCGTTCGCATTGAAGGGTGGCCCGGCGCTCCGCTTCGGGACCCGTGGCGATCTCGTCCTCGATCGCGCGCAGAAGAGCGTCGGTGCGGCCGGCGGCGCGGTGGACCTCGGCGAGGCGAGTGAGTACGGAGGTGTCTTCGGGGCGCAGACTGCGCAGGCGCGTCAGCCATGGCAGCGAGGCCTCCAAGCTGCAGTGGGCGGCTGCCAGGCTGGCGCCTTCTTCGAGCAGGTGGACGCGTTCGGCTTCTTCCGATGCGGGCAGGCGGCTCGTCTCTCTCTCGATGCACTCGAGGACGCCCAGCCAGTCGCCCTGCTGCTCGAGCAACTGACGAATACGAGCTCGCAGTTCCCCGTCGGAGGGGTCCAATGCGGCGGCCTGCTGGAAGGTGACCAACGCATCGCCCGGCCGTGCCACGGCATCCGCTTCGATCCGACCGCGCTGAGCCAGCAACCTGGCGCGGGGCAACGGACTGCGGGTGCGCTTCAATGCCAGGGACAAGAACTCCAGGGTTTCCTCGTGAAGCTCGCAGTCGGAGGCGAGTCCGATGGCCTGGTCGAGCGCCCGGGTCTGCTCCGGCTCCAGCTCGACCACGCGGCGCAGGTGGACGAGTGCATCGGCTGCGCGCTCGGGATCTCCGGCCAGCAGGCCCGCGAGTTCCATGCGCAGCGGAACCTCGGCGGGTCCGCCGACCCGTGAAAGTTCGGCTTCGAGCAAGCGGACCAGCGGGTCGGTCTCTCCGAGCTGGCGGTAGAGCTCGCGCAGTGCGCTTTCAGCGGCGCGGTCGTTGGGGCGATCCGTCAGCGCCTGGCGGTAGGCGTAGGCGGCGTCGGATTCGTTGCCGTCTCGACGCAGAGCGTCGGCGATCAGCAGGTTCCAACTGGCGCGCTCTTCCGCCACATCGCATTGCCCGGCCGCACGGCGGGCGAGAGCAACGAGGTCGTCACCGCGCCCCGCGTGCTCGTAGAGGTCGGCCAGCGGCTCCGCCACCACGGCGAGAGTCAGATCCCGGGCGGCCGGAATCTCCAGGTTCGCAATCGCGTCGTCCAGTCGATCCAGCGGACCCGCCTGCAATGCGGCCATGCGCAGGCGCAGGGAGGCGTCCCCCCCGGCCTCGAGATCGGCCGGCGCGAGATGGGCCACTCGGCGTTCGAGCAACTCCACCAACTCGGCGTGTCGGGCTTCGCGTTCGTAGCGGTCGGTCAGGAACTGGGCGGCTCCGGCGTGCGTCGCATCCAGCTCGAGTAGCGACGCGAAGTGAGCCTCGGCTCGTGCCTCGTCTTCGAGCCCAGCGAGGGCAAGCTCCGCGGCACGTCCGTGCAGCAGTGCGGCGCGGGATTCGTCGGGATCCGTCGCCAGCTCGGCTTCGAATGCCGCCAGTGCGGCTTCCCCATTTCCCTGTTGCTCGTGCAAACTGGCCAGGCGTTGCCAGATCTCGGCACGCTCCGGAGCCAGTTTCCCGGCGTTCTCCAGGTGGTCGAGTGCCTGGGTCGGGTCGTTCAGGCGCTCGAGCGAGAGGTCGGCCAGCTCGAGCTGAAGCGCACAATCGGCAGCCGCGTCGCCTCCACCGAGCTGACGCGCCCGATGCTCGCGCAGCGCAGCCCAATCTTCCGTCCGCTCGAACAGGGCGACCAGGCGCTGCTCTGCGTCACCGGCCAGTGCCGATGTTCCATCTGCGATCTCCGCCAACACCGTCTTGGCCTCGGGCAGCTGCTCTAGAGATTCTTCCAACAGCAGTGCACGTTCGAGGGTCAACTCGGCGCGTTGCTCGGCATCGGCCTCTTCGCGGGCCTTTTCTTCCAGCACGGCCACGAGCCGATCGTTGCGTCCAGCTCGGCGCAATGCGGCTTCGAGGCCCGTGCGCGCCCGTTCCGATTGAGGCGCCGCCTCGCGGGCGAGGTCGAAGAGCTCGACAGCACGATCGACATCGCCGATCCGGTCGAGCAGGATCTCCGCGCATTCCACGTCGAGCTCGAACGCACGCGGGTCGAGCGGGTCCAGCCCTTCACGTCGCCTGACAAGCTCATCGCAGAGGTCGTCCCAACGGCCGAGTTCTCGCAGCAGGGCTTCGCGTTGCTGGGAGATGTGAGGAGGCGCGTTTCCGGCGTCGAATGATTGGGTGAGAGCATCCAGCGCGTCCTCGGGTCGCCCCTTGGCGATCAAGAGATCCGCCAGGGCCTCGAGGCATGTGGACCGCTCCGGCCCCTGGAGCAGTGAGGCCAGGTTGCGACGCACCTCGATCAGCTCATCGGTGTGGCCTTCCCGCGCCAACAGCGCATCGAGTTCCCACAGGGTTTCAAGATCGTCCGGGGTCAGCTCGAGCAGAGCCCGGGTGGCATCGAGCGCCCGCGTTCGATCGCCCGATTCGGTCCACAGAGACGCCAGACGCTTGCGGTTCTTGGCCTGCTCGCTGCCCGAGAGAAGGGGATCGAGGCGTTCGAGGCTGGCGCAAAGGTTCGCCTGCTCATCCAGCTGCTCCTGCAATCGAGCGCAGCCTTCGAGGGCGCGGATGTCTTCTGGGCTT
>JAAELW010000424.1 GCA_024226235.1 bacterium | reverse complement strand
GGTCGGGAGCATCGCACCTTTACCTGCGCCCACTCGGCCTGCCAGGTGATCGGCCGCGCGGCCCAGGTTCGGATCGATGACCACGGGGAATGGCTGCCGCTGGTTCCGAGCCATGTCCTGCCGACGCGGACATTGCGCAAGCTGATCACCCACGGCGTGCTCGACCATCTGGGCCGCCGGGTCGAGGTGGAGATCTACAAGAGCGACGACCGCCCGGTGGAGGAGATTCTAGGCGCGATGCGCGAGAACGAGTGGCGGATCGCCCGGGACCACGTGGAGCTTCTCACCCGCGGATTCGGTCGCTGGCTCCGATCCTCTCGCCGGAACGACTAGCAGGGTCTATTCGAAGGCCCGCGGCATCGGCAGGTTCAGCGCCGCCAGGCCGCCGTTCACGCCGTAGATCTCGCCGGTGACATAGCTGGCCGCGGGTGAGGCCAGGTAGAGTGCGCAAGCCGCGATATCCTCGACCTCGCCCAATCTGGCCATCGGTGTCAGGCGGATCATCTCCTTCCGGATCTCATCGGTGAGCACGGTCGCCAGCGCATCGGTTTCGATCGAGCCGACGGCGATCGCGTTCACCCGCACCTTGGGAGCGAAATCCTGAGCCAGCTCGCGGGTCATGTAGCAGAGTGCGGCCTTGGCCGTGCCATAGGCCACGAATCCGGGAGAGACTTCGCGCCCTGCGACGGACGAGATGTTCACCACCGAGCCGCCCCCCGCCGTTTCGACCATTTTCGGCACCGAGAGTCGCGTCAACACGAACGCGCTCGTCACGTTGAAGCGGAAGGCGCCTTCGAATTCCTTCTCACTGGTGCGGAGCGCCGGCTTCGGAGGGAAGCCGCCGGCGTTGTTGACCAGGATGTCGATCTTGCCGAACTCACCCAGCGTGGCATCGACCAGATGCTCCAGCTGCGCGCGCTCCAGTACGTCGCAGGGGACGGGCAGGGCGCGGCGTCCAAGCTTGCGCACCTGATCTGCGGTGTCTTCGATGTCAGCCGGGGTTCGCGCGGCAAGTGCGACATCGGCACCGGCCTCCGCGTAGGCCAATGCGATGGCGCGGCCGATGCCCCGGCCCGCGCCGGTGATGATCGCGACCTGGTTGTCGAGTTTGAAGCGGTCGAGGATCATGCGAGCTCCAGTGGCAGGGGAGCGCGGATACTACCCGATCCCTGGTCGCCGAAGCCCAGTGTGGGAGAGGATGAGACGTGTCGTTACCCTGCCCGGGTGGCACTTCCCACCCGTTACCCTCGGTGGATCGCGGCAGCTCTCGTGTTCCTGCTCTTCACAGCGGGTGCCGGCGGTTGGATGCAGACCCAGGATGCCTTCCAGCGGCTATGGCTCCCGCTGACGGCGCAGTTGCTGGGCGGCACCTGGAGCGCCGAGCAGGGGCGGCTCGGCCTGGATGGGACCTTCGAGGCCGATGGGCTTCGTTTCGTTGCACCCGATCTCGGCCAGGGTGTGGTCGAGAGGGTGCAATTGAAGCTGCGCCCGTGGGCCTCCCTGTGGCGGGGGGCCGCGGTGATCGAGCAAATTCAGGTCGCCGGGGCCGATCTGAATTTGCGCGAAGCCGCGGACGCGGCAGATGCCGGGCCGGACACGCGATCCTCGGATCGGGGTCCTTTCTCGTTCAATTGGCCGGTGATCGAGCAGGCGCGCGTCGATGACACATGGATTCGTACCGAAGCCGGAGCCTACGCTCTCGTGCTTGGCCCGTTGACGGCTCGTATCGAGGGTTCCGAAGGCCGCAAGCTCTCCGTCGAGGTTCCGGTCGAACTGCTGGCGGAGGGGGACGAGCTCCGGGGTCGGCTGACCTCCGCGCTGGAGTTCTCTTCCGGTGAGTCCGACACCGACCAGGGCACCTTCGACGGAAACCTGGATCTGGCCCTCGATTCGCAGACGCGAAGTCCGATCGTCTTGAAGCTCCACGGCGAAGGCCGCACCGCAGGCGAGCGAGTCGAACTCACCGGGGTCGAGGTCGACTGGCGGGTGGCGGGAAGCCCGGTGCTCGAATTGACTGGTTCGGGCACGTTGTCGCCAGAGCCCATGCTCGATGCACATCTGGTCATGGCTGAGGCTGGTCTTGTTGCGAGCTTGCTAGGCGAGTCGTCTCTCGAGGCCAGGATCGAGGGAGACGTACACGTCGAGGGCAGCTTCGATGAGCTCGTGATCGAACCGGCCCTGGTCGTCGGTGAGCTGCGTGCGACCCCGGACGCCTCGACGCCGCTCTCCGAGCCACTCCAGGTGAAGGGTCGGATGACGTGGCTGCGTCGCAAGCAGGCGCTCTTGCTGGAGCCCCTCGAACTCACGGGTGGCTCGGCCGAGGGGCTTGGGGCGCTCTCGCTGGAGGGCACCCTCCAGTCAGGGCTCGGAGGGGAGCTCGCCATCCGTGCCGAGGCCTTCGACGTGCTGCCATGGCTACGCCTCGCGACGGGTGCTTCAGGCGTTGCCCTCGTGCGCGGACCCATCCAGGGCTCGGTGGCACTGCGGCAGACCCCCGACGAAACGACGGTCGAAGCCGACCTCGAACTCACGGTGCTCGCTGCCCCTGCAGATGCTGGGCAGAGTGCTGCTGGGCCACCGCTGCGATTGAATCTGCAGAATCGACAGACCACCGGAGATTCGGGGCCGCAGTTCGAAGGTCGTGCGACGCTCCAGGGGCCTGGTGCCTCGGGTGTGGCTGGGAGTGCCGGACTCACCTGGGAAAGTGAATTGACGGGCGAACAGGTGCAGACGCGGGTGCGCGGGGACATCGCCTCCTTCGATCTGACTTCTGTCGCAACGCTATGGGAGGGTTCTGCGGACGAGATGCAAGGTCCCGAGGCTGGAGATTCCGCTCCTGTCCGCATTCCGGATTCTCTAGACACCTCGGACGACCGACGCGAAGGCCTGGTCGATCTGGATGTCTCGGTCGGAGCGCTCCAGCTCCGGGAGCTTCCAGTGCGCGGTGGCCGTGTGCGCGGCCAGTTCGGAGGTGGAAGCTGGGAGGTCCGGGTCGAGGAACTTGGCGTGGCAGAAGGTCTCGTGGATTTCGAGGCCTACGGGGGCCCGCATGGAGGCGGAGAGCGGGTCGGCTGGAATCTCGTGATCGCGGATGTGGATGTGGCGGCATGGCTGGCAGCGGTCTCACCCGACGGCGAGAGGCAGCTGAGCGGGCGGCTCTCGTTGGAGAGCCGTGCGGAGGGCGTGGCTGCTCCTGGCGAAGACCTGTTGACCGCACCGAATGGGAGGGTCTCGTTCGAACTCAGCGAGGGCCGCGCCGAGGGCCTTGTGGCCCAGCAGTTGCTGACGCAGGTGGCCGAGATCGCGCAATTTGCGGTGATCGATTACGACGAAGTGGACGGGGACTATCCGATCGAGAATGGCCGGGTACTGATCGACGAGCTGCGCCTCGACGGTGCCGCCGTGCACCTGGTGGCCACGGGTGAGGTCGGACTCCAGGATGTCGATCTGGTGATCAATCCGCGTCTTGGTCCGAGTCTTCGGGCCATGGTTCCGCTGGATATGCTAGGCCGCGTCGTCGGGACGGCCAATCAGCTTCTCGCACTGCCGGTCGTGATCGTCGTGAACGGCCCCTTGCCTGGTTTCGAAGTCGAGCTGCAGCCGGCCGCACCGTCCGTGCTTCATGGCAGTTTTTCGGGGCTCAGCGAGCTGCTCACGCCGGAGGGTCCGCCGCCGGTGGCGCCGCCACCTGGCTCGTAAGCGCGCCCATCCGCCCCGCCATCAGTTCGGCCACGGGCCGGCTGCCCTCGAAGCGGTCGAGGAAGATCTTCAGCACCGCAGTGATCGGCGTCGCCAGCAGCATGCCAATGATGCCCCAGAGCATCCCCCAGAAGATCAGGCTCATCAGGATGCTGATCGGGTGCAGGTCGAGTGAGTCGCCCATCATGCGCGGCTCGATCACGTTGCCCACCACTCCCTGGATTCCGGCTGGAATCGCGAGCGCCAGTATCGCCGCCAGGCTGGAAACGCTCGGATCGACCAGTACGACCGGCAGCGGAAGCAGGGTGGCGATCGCCGAGCCGACGTTCGGGATGAAATTCAACAGGAAGGCGAGCAGGCCGAAGACCATCGCCAGCGGGATGTCGAGGATCAGCAGGGTCAGCCCGACCAGGAAACCCGTCACCGCGGAGACCACGATCTTGCTCAGCAAGTAGGTCTGGACGCGGGAGACGACCTGGCCCCATGTGCCTTCTTGGGGTTGGGCCTGCGGGCCGCCGAGAACCAGGAACAGCACGAAGATCAGCACCAGTGTCGACTGGGAGAGCAGGTTGGCGATGGCGCTGGTCGTGCGCCCGAGCATTCCCGTGACCGATGAGACCGGAATGTTCGTCAGGGCTTCCAGGTCGAGGGCTTCCGCGGCTTCTTGCAAGGGGCCTGGCAGGATCGCGATGGTCTGCACGATCAGCTTCTGCAGCTGCTCGGTATAGATCCCGGCGTTCTGGCTGAGCTGGCCGAGAGAGGCCGAGACCAGTGCACCCAGGCCGGCCAGCGCGAGCACGCCGCCGATCAACGTGACGGGCAGTGCAAGCGCCCGTGGTACGCGGGCGCGAAGCATCAGCTGGTCGCGCATCATGTCGAGGCCCAGCGCGATGAACAGGGCCAACACGAACGGGATCATCACGGGTCGGAGCCAGTACAGTGCGCCCGCCGATGCGACCGTTGCGAGAATCACCAGGCAGACACTCTGTACGCGGATTTCGAGCAGCGAGACTTGCCCGGCCTGCGGATCGTGCATGCTCAGTCGCCGCGCGGCTTGCGGGCCTGTCCTGCCGCGTTGCCCAGGTAGTTCTCGGGTCGCAGCTCGCGGAGCCTGGCCTTGGCGTCTTCCGGCAAGTCGAGCCCGTCGACGAAGGCGATCAGCACGTCGCGATCGACCGTTTGGCCCCGGGTCAGCTGCTTCAGCTTCTCGTAGGGCTCCGGCACGCCATGGCGCCGCATCACCGTCTGGATGGCTTCGGCAAGCACTTCCCAGTTCTGGTCCAGATCCGCGAGCAGCCGCACCTCATCGACCTCGAGCTTGGCCTGGCCCCGACGCATCGCCTGGAGGCCCACGACCACGTAGCCCACGGCAGAGCCGACGTTGCGAAGCACGGTCGAGTCCGAGAGATCCCGCTGCCAGCGCGAGATCGGGAGCTTCTCGGCCAGGTGCAGCAGCAGCGCGTTCGCCACTCCCAGGTTGCCTTCTGCGTTCTCGAAATCGATCGGGTTCACCTTGTGAGGCATGGTCGAGGAGCCGACCTCACCGGCTTTCGTCTTCTGCCGGAAGTAGCCGAGGGAGATGTAGCCCCAGACGTCACGTGCGAAATCGATTCCGATCGTGTTCAACCGGGCCAGCGCGTGGAAGAACTCGGCCATCGCATCGTGGGGCTCGATCTGCGTGGTGGTCGGGTTCCAGACGAGCCCCAGGGCCTCGACGAAACCACGCGAGACGGATTCCCAATCGATCTCCGGGTAGGCGGCCAGGTGCGCGTTGTAGTTGCCGACCGCACCGTTCAGCTTGCCGAGGATCTCGGTGCCCGCGAGCTGCTGGCGGGCCCGCGCCAGGCGGGCCACCACGTTCGCCAACTCCTTGCCGAGGGTGGTCGGCGTGGCGGGCTGACCATGGGTGCGGGAGAGCATCGGCGTGTCGGCCAGGGCTTCGGCTCGCAGCCGGAGCTCGTCCAGCCAGCCGTCGAGCTCGGGCAACAGCACCTGCTCGCGCAGGTTCCGCAGCATCAGGCCGTAGGCCAGGTTGTTGATGTCCTCGGATGTGCAGCCGAAGTGGACGAACTCCTTGATGGCTCCGAGCTCCGGCAGCTCGTCGAGGCGCTCCTTCAGGTAGTACTCGACCGCCTTCACGTCGTGGTTGGTGGTGGCCTCGATGGCCTTCACGCGTTGCGCAGCTGCCTCGTCGAAATCATCCGCGACCGCCTCGAGGTGAGCCCGGGCGGCGTCGGAGAGCGGCGGAACCTCCTGGATCCCTGGCTGCGCGGCCAATGCCCCGAGCCACGCGATCTCCACCTGCACGCGGTAGCGGATCAATCCGTACTCGCTGGCAAGTGCCCGAAGTGCTTCGGTCTTGTTGCCATAGCGCCCGTCGAGGGGCGATACCGCTGTCAGGGTCGAAAGCTGCATTCGTCCTCCTTGCTCAGCTTACCCGACCCAACGCCGCGCGTTGTGGAAGAGCTGCATCCAGGGCCCGTCTTCCGCCGTCCATTCCGGAGGCGCCCAGGAGTGCTGGACGGTACGGAATACGCGCTCCGGGTGGGGCATCATGATCGTGAAGCGCCCGTCGCGGCTGGTGAGCCCGGTAGTGCCGCCTGGCGAGCCATTCGGGTTGGCCGGGTAGCGCTCTGTCGGGTGCCCGTGGCCATCGACGAAGCGCAGGGCCACGCCTTCGGGCTCGCCCTCCACCGCTGCACGGCCCTCTCCGTGGGCCACGGCGATCGGCAGGCGTGCTCCCTGCATGTCCGCCAGCAGGATGGACGGGCTCGCGGTGACTTCGACCAGCGCCAGTCGGGCTTCGAATTGTTCGGAGCGATTGCGCAAGAAGCGCGGCCATGCGTCTGCACCGGGGATCAGCTCTGCCAGCATCGAGAGCATCTGGCAGCCGTTGCAGACGCCGAGCCCGAAGCTGTCCTCGCGCTCGAAGAAGGCTCGGAAGGCTTCGCGGGCGCGCGGGTGAAACAGGATCGATCTGGCCCAGCCCGCACCGGCGCCGAGCACATCGCCGTAGGAGAAACCACCGCAGGCGACCAGCCCACGGAAGCTCGCGAGGTCGGCTTCTCCCGCCAACAGATCACTCGTATGGACGTCGACGCATTCGAAGCCAGCCCGGTCGAAGGCTGCGGCCATCTCGATCTGACCGTTCACGCCCTGCTCGCGAAGGATCGCGATCCGAGGCCGTGCGCCGGCGTAGGTGGGGGTACTGGAAGGGAAGGTGGGAGGCAGGGCGACGCACAAACCCGGGTCTTCCAGGTCGATCCGTGTCGCCTGCTCTTCGTCTGCACAGGTCGCGTCGTCGCGCAGGCTCTGGAGGGCGTGGGTGGTGGCGGACCACCAGCCACGCAGCGTGGCTCGGGATTCCCGGAAGATCTCTTGCCCGGCACAGGCGATCGAGATGGTCGGGTCGTCGCAAGGAGATCCGACCTGGGAGACCGCATCCGAAAGGCCGTGGCGGGCAAAGCTCGCTGCCACCTCCGCCGCATCCTGGCGCCGCACCTGAAGCACGACGCCGAGCTCCTCGGCAAACAAACTGGGCAGCCGATCTTCCGGATCTGCGTCGAGATCGATTCGCAGGCCGCATCCGCCGGCGAAGGCCATCTCGAGAAGAGTGGTCCACAGGCCTCCATCCGAGCGGTCGTGGTAGGCGAGGATCTGGTTCGCAGCTTTGCACTCGACCAATGCGGCAGCGAAGTTGCGGAGGCGGGCCGGGTCGTCGAGGTCGGGCGCTTCGTCGCCCACCTGGCGGTAGACCTGCGCGAGGGCCGATGCCCCCAGTCGCATGCGGCCGCCGGCCAGATCCACCAGCAGCAACACAGAGTCGCCCGCGTCGCGCCGCAGCTCCGGCGTGAGGCTGGCGCCCGCATCGCCGACCGGCGCGAATGCGCTGACGATCAACGAGAGCGGCGAGGTGACGCTTCGCTCGCCATCGGCTTCCTGCCAGACACTGCGCATCGAGAGCGAGTCCTTCCCGACCGGTACCGCGATGCCGAGAGCCGGGCACAATTGCTCGCCCACGGCCTGCACCGCATCGAACAAGCCCGCGTCTTCGCCTGGATGCCCCGCGGCGGCCATCCAGTTGCAGGAGAGCTTCACGTGGCCAAGCCCGGGCACATCTGCGGAGAGCAGGTTCGTGAGCGCCTCGCCGACGGCCATGCGCGCCGAGGCGGCCGGGTCGAGCAGTGCTACCGGAGTGCGTTCGCCCATCGCCATCGCCTCGCCCGCTCGCGTGTCGTAGCTGGCCGTCGTGACAGCGGCATCGGCGACCGGTACCTGCCAGCGGCCGACCATCGGATCGCGAGCGATCAGGCCGGTGACGGTGCGGTCGCCGATCGAGATCAGGAAGGTCTTGTCTGCAACCGCGGGAAGGTGAAGGACGCGTTGGATCGCATCGCGAAGCTCCACGCCGGACAGGTCGAGGGCTTCGGGCTCGAAGGCCAGACGCTCTGCATGGCGCTGCATGCGCGGCGCCTTTCCGAGGACGATCTGCAGGGGCAGGTCGATCGGTGTCTCGCCGAGGGTCTCGTCGGTGAGTCGAAGTCGGCCGTCATCGCTGGCTTCGCCTAGCCATGCAAACGGGCAGCGCTCGCGTTGGCAGATGGCTTCGAAGTCGGCCACACGCCCAGGCTCGATCGCCAGGACGTAGCGCTCCTGGGCCTCGTTGCACCAGATTTCGAGCGGCGACATGCCCGGATCGTCATTCGGGATCCGGCGCAGCTCGAAGTGCGCTCCGCGGTCGCTCTGGTCGACCAGTTCCGGCAGTGCATTCGACAGGCCGCCGGCCCCGACATCGTGGATCGACAGGATCGGATTGGCCTCGCCCTGGGCCCAGCAGCGATCGATCACCTCCTGGCAGCGGCGCTCCATTTCCGGATTGCCGCGCTGCACCGATGCGAAATCGAGATCTTCGGTGCTCGTGCCGCTCGCCACCGACGAGGCCGCGCCGCCGCCCAGGCCGATCAGCATGGCCGGTCCACCGAGCACGACGATCGGTGCCGCGGGCGGGATCTCCAGCTTGTCCACATGCTCGGCTCGAATGTTGCCGAGGCCGCCCGCGATCATGATCGGTTTGTGGTAGCCGCGGACCTCTCGGCCGGCGGGGCCGACCACTTCTTCTTCGAAGGTCCGGAAGTAGCCGCAGACGTTCGGCCGCCCGAACTCGTTGTTGAACGCGGCGCCGCCGATCGGGCCCTCGAGCATGATCTCGAGGGCCGAGGCGATGCGGGCGGGTTTGCCGAAATCGTGCTCCCAGGGTTGGAGGGCGTCCGGGATGCGCAGGTTCGAGACGGAGTAGCCCGTGAGTCCGGCCTTCGGCTTGGCGCCGCGGCCGGTGGCGCCTTCGTCTCGGATCTCTCCGCCGGAGCCAGTCGCGGCACCGGGAAAGGGTGAGATGGCGGTCGGGTGGTTGTGGGTCTCGACCTTCATCAGGATCGGGACGGACTCCGGGTGTGTCGTGTAGACGCGGCTCTTCGGATCGGGGAAGAAACGCGACGCCTGGACTCCGGTGATGACCGACGAGTTGTCGTGATAGGCCGACAGCACGCCATCGGGTGAGCGATCGGTGGTGTGGCGGATCATCTGGAACAGTGAGCGGGCCTGTTGCTGTCCGTCCACGAACCACTCGGCGTTGAAGATCTTGTGCCGGCAATGCTCCGAGTTGGCCTGGGCGAACATCATCAGTTCGACGTCGGTCGGGTCCCGGCCCAGATCGCGGAAGGCCTGGGCCAGGTAGTCCACCTCGTCCTTGGCCAGCGCCAGCCCGAGCCGGGTGTCGGCTTCCTCGAGCGCTTCGTGGCCGCGAGCGAGCACGCCGACCCGGTCCAGGGGGCGGGGCGGGAGGCTCTCGAACAAGCGATCGGCCTGGCTGGCTTCGCTGAGCACCGCCTCGGTCATCCGGTCGTGAAGCAGGGCTCCGGCCTCGGGGAGGGCGTCCGGCTCCGCGCCGGGCAGCAGGTAGCGGGTGCCCCGCTCGATGCGACGAACCCGCTCGAGCCCGCAGATGTGCAGGATGTCGGTCGCCTTGGAGGACCAGGGCGAGCGGGTGCCGGGCCGCGGGACGACCCACAGCTGCGGTGTCGCCTCGCTCGGCGGGGGCTCCACCGGAGCCTGCCCGAGCAGGCGTTCGAGCCGCTCCCGCTCGGCGGGCGCAAGCGTCCCCCGGATCTCCACGAAGTAGACGAACTCGGCCGAGAGCTGGTGCACGCCCGGAAGCCGGGTGCGAATCAGCGCCAGGGCCCTGGCGGCACGCGCCTCACTGAGCGCGGGCCCGCCTCGGAGCTGGAGCATCGGAATCCTCGAATGCAGATAGGCCAGGGGGGGGGTCGAGGGATGGCTCGATTCTAGGCACTCCGGGTCGGATTGCACGGCCGGGCGGTCAGGCAGCGGGAGCTTTGCGAAGGTAGATGAACCAGTAGATGCCGCCGACCATCACGGCGCCTCCGATGATGTTTCCGATCGTCACCGGCAGCAGATTGTCGATGAAGAACCCGCTCCAGCTGAGCCCGCTGGCGCCCGCACCGAGATCGATTCCGGTGCCCTGATTGCGAATGAACAAGCCGATCGGAATGAAATACATGTTCGCGACGCAATGCTCGAAGCCGCAGGCTACGAACGCGGTGATCGGCGGCACGATCACCATGACCCGATCGGTGACGGTTCGAGCGCTGAAGGTCAGCCACACGGCCAGGCAGACGAGCACGTTGCAGAGGGCTCCGAGCGCCACCGCCTCGACGAACGGGATGGAGAGCTTGGCCGCCGCGATGGCCAGCGCGGTCTCGCCGACGCTTCCGCCGCCGAAGCGGTAATGGCCGCTCGCGAATACCAGTGCGGCGGTGGCCACGGCGCCGACGAAATTTCCCAGGTAGACGATGAACCAGTTGCGAAGCAGTCGGAGGGTGGGGACGCGCCCGCTCGCCCAGGCCATCACGATCAGGTTGTTGCCCGTGAAGAGCTCGGCCCCGCCGATGATCACGAGGATCAGGCCCAGGGAGAAGACCAGACCGGTGAGTAGCCGGGTCACGCCGTAGGGCAGCGCGTCGCCGGTACTGGCCGCCACGGTGGTCGCGAAGACGGCACCGAGGGAGATGAATGCGCCCGCCAGGACCGCCAGAGCGAACACGGTCATGGCGTCCATGCCCGCCTTCTGTACGCCGATCCGTTCCGCCTTGGCGGCCATTTCGGGCGGAAGCAGGGAATCGAGCGCGGGTCCATTTTGCGGCTTGGCGAGTTCATTCATTGCGCCCAGGATGGTGGCGGGCCCGGCGCTTTCGATCAAGCTCCAGGCTCCACACCCACCAGCGCGCCGAGGCCGAGCCATTGGATCCGCGGTCGGCTCCCGATCGACCGGATTTCGAGATTTTCCGGGTCGTCAGCGCTTCGGCGGAAGCAAATCCGTGATCGTCCCGGCTTCCAGCTCGGCGGCCATGGCGATGGTTTCCGAGAGGGTCGGATGGGGATGCACGGTGAGGCCGATGTCTTCGGCGTCCGCGCCCAGTTCGAGTGCCAGCGTGGCTTCGGCGATCAGGTCACCGGCGCCGGGGCCGGTGATGCCCGCACCGAGCAGTCGGCCGTCCTGCTCGGAGAAGAGCAGCTTGGTGAGCCCTTCACTGCGGCCGATGCCGAGAGCGCGGCCGCTTGCGACCCAGGGGAAGACGGCTTTGCGCACTGCGATGCCCTCCGCCTTGGCCGTCTCCTCGGTGAGACCGGTCCACGCCACCTCGGGGTCGGTGTAGGCGACCGAGGGGATCGCGTGTGCATCGAAGCAGGCGGGAAGGCCTGCGATGACTTCCGCGGCAGTCTTGCCCTCATGGGTGGCCTTGTGGGCGAGCATGGGTTGGCCGGTGATGTCGCCGATCGCGTAGACGTGGGCCAGGTTGGTGCGTTGTCTGGCGTCCACCGGGATGAAACCGCGTTCGTCGACGCGAAGGCCTGCGGCTTCGGCTCCGATCCTGTCGCCGTTGGGCTTTCGGCCGACCGCGACGAGCACCTGGTCGAAGGATTGTTGTGCGGGCGCTCCGTCCCCGGAGAACGATACGAGCAGGCCGTCGTCCGTCGCATCGATGGCTTCCACCCGGATTCCCAGCCAGATCGCTTCGAGGCGTTGCTTCAAGCGTCGCTCGAGTGGCCGCACCAGGTCGCGGTCGGTGCCGGTCATCAACCGGTCGAAGATCTCGACGACGCAGACCTGTGCGCCGAAGCCCGAGTAGACGGTGGCCATCTCGAGACCGATGATGCCGCCGCCGATGACCAGCAGGCGACCAGCGACGGATCCCAGTTCGAGCGCAGATGTCGAATCGAGCACGCGTGGATCGTCCGGAACTCCCGGCAGGGTCATTCCGCGAGAGCCCGCCGCGATGATCGCGTTCTCGAAGCGGATGCGGCGCGCGCCTTCGCTTCCCGTCACCTCGAGTTCGTGGCTTCCGACGAAGCGTCCCTCGCCAACCACGACTTTCACGTGACGCTGCTTCGCAAGGCCCGAGAGGCCCCGGGTCAGACCCTGGACCACCTCGTTCTTGCGAGCACGGATGCGTTCCGGGTCGAGCTTCGGAGTGCCGAAATCCACTCCGTGCTCGCGCAGTGCGGCTGCCTGTTCGATCACGTCGGCCATGTGCAGCAGGGTCTTCGACGGGATGCAGCCGACGTTCAGACAGACGCCGCCAAGCGTCGGGTAGCGCTCGACCAGCGTGACCTTCTTGCCGAGATCTGCCGCTCGGAAGGCGGCGGTGTAGCCGCCCGGGCCGCCGCCCAGCACGAGCACCTCTGCGACGGATTCCGGCATCAGAGCAGCAGGCGCCTGAGGTCCGAGAGCAGCGCCGACAGATGGCTGGTGAAGCGCACCGCGTCGGCACCGTCGATCACCCGGTGGTCGTACGAGAGAGAGAGCGGCAGGATGAGCCGCGGGATGAATGCGCCCTGTTCGTGCACGGGCTTCCACTCCATTCGCGAGATGCCCAGGATTGCGACCTCCGGATGGTTCACGATCGGTGTGAAGAAGGTTCCGCCGATTCCGCCGAGGCTCGAGATGCTGAAGCTTCCGCCCTGGAGATCCGACGGGCGCAGTTTGCGAGTGCGCGCGCGTTCGGAGATGTCTCCGAGCTCACCGGCCAGCTCGAACAAGCCCTTGCTCTCCGCAGCCCGGATCACCGGTACGACGAGCCCGTTCTCCGTCTCCACGGCTACACCGATGTTGAAGTAGCGCTTCAGCACCAGGTTCTCGCCCGTCACGTCGAGGGAGGCATTGAAGTGGGGAAAGTCGCGCAGCGCCGTCGTCACGGCCTTGACCACGAAGGGCAGGAAGGTGAGCTTCACGCCGCGGCGCTCGGCCTCGGACTTCTGGCCCTTCCGGAACGCGTCGAGTTCGGTGATGTCCGCCTCGTCGAACTGGGTGACATGCGGGACCGTGACCCAGCTGCGATGCAGGTTGGCGGCAGAGAGCTTGCGGATGCGGTTCAGCGGCTGCAGTTCGGTTTCGCCGAACTTCGTGAAATCGATCTCGAGCGGGGCCGCCACCTGGACTCCGGCGATCGGAACACCGCCGTCCGAACCGCGGCCTAGCGATGCTTTCACGAAGGCCTGGACATCCTCTCTCAGGATTCGGCCCTTGCGCCCGGTACCCGGTACGAGGGTCAGGTCGACGCCGAGCTCTCTTGCGAGCCTGCGTACCGAAGGGCTGGCGTGGGCCCTGGGCGGCTTCCACGCCTCGGGCGGCTCCTCGTCCTCGTCGAGAACGGTAGGTACGGCCATTGCGTTGGGAGTGCCGAGCGCGGGGGTTTCCGAAGCCTTCGATGTCTGGGGCTGCGGAGGCGGCACGGAGCTTGATACCCCCTCGTCGGAGGGCTCGATGACCGCGATCAGATCCCCTTCGCTGACCAGGCCGCCTGCCGCGATGTGCAGCTCCCGGATCACACCTGCGCACGGGGAGGGCAGCTCCATCGATGCCTTGTCGCTCTCGAGCACGGCGATCGCCTGCTCTTTCTCCACCGTATCGCCCGGGGCGACCAGCAGCTCGACGACATCGACGTCCTTGAAATCGCCGATGTCCGGAAGATGGAATTCGTGAAGGTCGGCCATGGTTCTAGACGGTCCACGGGTGTGGCTTGGAGGAATCGATGCCGTACTTCTCGAGCGCGGCCCGGACGTGGCTCGGCGGCAGGTGCCCCTCGTCCGAGAGTGCCTTCAGCGCTGCCGTTGCAACGAAGAAGCGGTTCACCTCGAAGAAGTGGCGCAGCCGCTCGCGTGTGTCGGAACGGCCGAAGCCGTCAGTGCCGAGGCTGCGGAAACGCCCGTTCACGAAGGGGCGGATCTGGTCCGGAAGAGCGCGCAGGTAATCCGTGGCCGCGACCACGGGCTCGCGGGAATCGCCGAGGCTCTGCTCGACGTAGCTCTTGCGCTGGGGCTCCCCCGGGTTCAGGCCGTTCCAGCGCTCGGCTTCCATTCCATCGCGCCGCAGCTGGTTCCACGACGTGACGCTCCAGACCTCGCTTCGCACCTGATGATCGTTTTCGAGCAGCTCGGCAGCTGCCAGGACCTCGCGAAGGATCGTGCCGCTGCCGAGCAGACGCACCTTGGGCCCGTCTCCGGCCGGCGCCTCGCGCAGCCGGTACATCCCCTGCAGGATGCCTTCCCGGGAGCCCTCGGGCATCGCGGGTTGGACGTAGTTCTCGTTCATCACCGTCAGGTAGTAGAAGACGTTCTCTCCGTCTGCGTACATCCGTTGCAAGCCGTCCTGGAGGATCACGGCCAGCTCGTAGGCATAGGTCGGGTCGTAGGTACGGCAGTTCGGAACGGTCGCGGCGAGCAGCGGGCTATGGCCGTCCTGATGCTGGAGGCCCTCGCCCGATAGAGTGGTTCGTCCGGCGGTGCCGCCGAGCAGGAAACCTCGCACCTGGGAATCCGCGGCGGCCCAGATCAAGTCGCCGACGCGCTGGAAGCCGAACATCGAGTAGAAGATGAAGAACGGGATCATCGGCAGGCCGTGGTTCGAGTACGACGTGCCCGCGGCGATCCAGGAAGCGAGACCGCCGGCCTCGTTGATCCCCTCCTGGAGGATCTGGCCGCTCTGATCCTCGTGGTAGTAGGCGATCGTGTCCGAATCGACCGGCTCGTAGAGCTGACCTTCCGAGGCATAGATGCCGAGCTGTCGGAAGAGCCCCTCCATGCCGAAAGTGCGCGATTCGTCGGGCACGATCGGCACGATGTTCGGGCCGATCTTCTTGTCCTTGGTCAACGCCGAGAGTATCCGCACGAACGCCATCGTGGTGGAGATCTCGCGCTCACCCGAACCCTCGAGAAGGGATCGGAAGGTCTCGAGCGGTGGGATCTCGAGCCTCGGCATCGCGGACGCGCGCGCCGGCAGCGACCCGCCCAGCGCCTGGCGCCGCTCCTGCAGGTAGCGGAGCTCCGGGCTGTTCGGATCCGGCTTGTAGAAGGGCGTTTCGGTGATCTTGTCGTCGGGGATCGGGATGCGATAGCGATCGCGGAACTTCTTCAGGGACTCCTCGCCGAGCTTCTTCTGCTGATGGGTGAAGTTCTTGCCCTCGCCCGCTTCGCCCATCCCGTAGCCCTTGACCGTCTTTGCGAGGATCACCGTGGGCTGGCCCGTCGTGTTCACTGCGGCATGGTAGGCGGCGTAGATCTTGGCCGGATCGTGGCCGCCCCGGTTCAGCTGCCAGATGTCGTCATCGGTCATGTTGGCCACCATCGCCTCGAGCTCGGGATGGGCGCCGAAGAAGTGCTCTCGGACGTAGGCGCCGCCGCGTGCCTTGTAGTTCTGGTAGTCACCGTCGACCGCCTGCTCCATGCGCTCGAGCAGCAGGTTCTTCTTGTCGCGCGCGAAGAGCGGGTCCCAACGGCCGCCCCAGATCACCTTGATCACGTTCCAGCCCGCGCCGCGGAACGTGCCTTCGAGCTCCTGGATGATCTTGCCGTTGCCGCGCACCGGCCCGTCGAGCCGCTGCAAGTTGCAGTTCACCACGAAGATCAGGTTGTCGAGGTTCTCGCGGGCGGCCAGGCCGATTGCACCGAGAGATTCGGGCTCGTCCATTTCGCCGTCGCCCATGAACGCCCAGACCTTGCGCTGGCCCATCTCGGCCAGGCCGCGGTTCTCCAGGTATTTCATGAAGCGCGCCTGGTAGATGGCAGAAATCGGCCCCAGGCCCATCGAGACCGTGGGGAACTGCCAGAAGTCCGGCATCAGCCACGGGTGCGGATAGGAGGTGAGCCCGTCGCGGTCTACCTCGCGGCGGAAGTCGAGCAACTGGGCCTCGTCGAGGCGCCCCTCCAGGAACGCCCGGGAATAGATGCCCGGCGAGCAATGCCCCTGGATGAAGAGCAGGTCCGGTCCGTCTGGATGATCCGGCCCCTTGAAGAAGTGGTTGAAGCCGACGTCGTAGAGCGTTGCCGCACTGGCGAAACTCGCGATGTGTCCACCGAGCTCGGAGACTTCCCTGTTTGCCTGCACCACCATCGCCATCGCATTCCAGCGGATGATCGAGCGGATGCGGTGCTCGAGCCCCGGCTCACCGGGCATCTGGGGCTCATCGCTCTGGTGGATCGTGTTCAGGTACGCGGTGTTGGCCGAGTAGGGCAGGTGTACGCCAGAACGCCGCGCCTTGTCGATCAGGCGCTCGATCAGATAGTGGCCGCGCCCCACACCCTCGGCGCGAATTGCGGAATCGAGAGCCTCGATCCATTCCTCGGTTTCCTGCGGATCGATGTCCCTTTCGGGATCGAGATCCGCGCTGGGATCGACCATGGGTCCCTCCGGCGCCTGAGTGAGAGTCGCCTAGGTCGAATCGGTTACCAAGGGGCCCCTACTTGAGGTCAACTCCTCGAACTTGTTGGGAAATGCCAACGCCAATCGGGTGATTCGATCGGTGATTTGTTGCCGGGCTCGGGGCATTCATGGGGTCGCGCGCCGCTGGGACCGGAGGGTGGCCGGTTCTGGAAGGTCAGTGGAGCCGTCGGCTCGTCCAGCGCCCCGTGGCGAGGTAGGCGCCGTTCAGCACGGTCATCAGGCCGGAGCTCGCCAGGCTGGTCACGAATACGCCGCGCGGGCCCATGCCCATGCCCCAATCACTGGCCACGTAGAAGCCGACCGGGATCGTGAACAGCAGCGAGAGTCCGAGCGAGATCACCATCGGCACCGTCATGTCTCCCGCGCCCTGAAGGGTTCGGAAGAACACGAACGCAAAGCCGAAGAAGAAGAACTGGCCAGCTTGATAGGCCATGAACTCGGCGCCCAGCCGGACCACCTCCGGGTCGTCCGAGAAGAAGGCCATCAGGGGTTCGCGGAAAAAGAAGAGGCCCAATGCGATGCTCCACAAGAGCGGCGCGTGCACGCCCAGGCCCACTCCAACGGCTCGCCATGCCCGCGGAATGTTGCCCGCTCCGAGGTTCTGGCCCACCAGCGTCGCGGCAGCCCCGGCCAGTGGGAATGCGATCATCGGGCCGACCATGCCGAGGCGCAAGCCGATCGAGTAGGCGGATTGTGCCTTGTCGCCGAAGCTGCCCATCAGTCCGAGGAAGGCCACGTTCACCACGAAACCGCCTAGCATCTGCAAGCCCGGGCGCCATGAGAGGGAGAGGATGCGGCCGATCCATGCACGATCCGGACGCAGGTGATGCGGGCGCAGGTGGATGCGGCTGCGACCACCGAACAGCACGCGGAACATCAAGAACAGGCCGAAGACCTGGCCGATGGCCAATCCCCCGGCGACTCCGAGCACTCCCAACGCGGGGATCGGACCTGCGCCGAACATCAGCAGGTACTCGGCCGTCAGCATGACCGGGATCTGCACGATGCTGATCACCATCGGCGTCGTGGTATCCCCGGCGCCCTGCAGGACGCCCTGCGAGAGCATGCCGAAGACGAAGCCGAACGCGAGCAGCAACGTGAGGCGCATGTAGGGGATGCCGAGCTCGATCGCGGCCGGGCTCACGTTCATTGCGTGCAACAAAGGTCCTGCGAGGAAGAGCCCGATCAGCGCAACCGTCAACGACATCGCCGCGCCGATCCACAGCACCTGGCCCGTCACGTGTTCCGCGAGCTCCTGGTTGCCTTCGCCGATGGCCCGGGCGATCAGCGCCTGGGCGCCGAAGCTGCCGCCCAGGGCCAGCATGAAGAAGACCTGACGGATCGACTGGTTCGTGACGACGACCGCAGTGGTGGCTTCTTCACCGAGCCAGCTGAGGAAGGTCAGATCGACCATCTGGAAGGTCGCCTGGGCGACGCTGGTGGCCAACAGCGGCAGGGCCAATACGAGCAGGGAGACCAGCAGATGACCCCGTGTGTGGTCGTGGCTCGTCCAGGAATGCGCCCGGGACGAAGGCGCCTTCTTCACACTCGTCGGCTCACTCACGGCCGGTCCAGATCTCCCAGGAACCGGGCCACGGCGTCGGTGAACGCGTCGTTTTCGTCGCCCGCCACCATATGGCCGGCGCCGGAGACATCCTCGAACTTCGCGTGGGGGACGAGCTCCAGGAACTCGCGGGCATGCTCCTCACCGACCAACTCACTCATCCGGCCTCGGACCAGCAGCGCGGGGATCGAGAGCGCGCCGGCGGCATCGAGGAGATCTTGCTGACGCAACGCCAGGCCTGGGCGGCTGCGGCCGGTCATGAATGCCGGATCCCAATGCCAGAACCAGCGTCCGCAGTCTCGCTGGCGAAGATTCTTGGCCAGACCGTCCGTGGTTTTCGGCCTCGGCCGGTGGGGCAGGTAGGACGCGATGGCGTCGGCGGCTTCCTCGAGGCTGCCGAAACCCTCGTGGGCGCGCTCGGACATGAAGCCCATGATCTTCTGGGCGCCGCCCAGATCCATGCGGGGGGTCACATCGACCAGCACCAGGGCTTCGAAGGGTGAGCACTCCGCGCCATGGGTGCCGAGCAGTGCGGAGATTCCGCCGAGAGAAGCCCCGACTACCACCGGTGGGCGGCCGAGGGCACGTGCGACGCAGATGGCATCCTGTCCGTAGCGCCGGAGCGTGTAGTCGGTGTCCGGGTCCCAATCGCTGTCGCCGTGGCCACGCAGGTCGAGACTGAGCGCGTACCAGCCCTGGTTGGCCAGCGCTTCTGCGCTGCCTTTCCAGGAGTGGCGTGTCTGGCCGCCCCCGTGTTGAAACAGCACGACCGGTGCGTCCGGGTCGCCCCATGCGGAGGCGACCAGGCGCAGTCCGTCGTCCGTGCGGAAGTAGACCTCGCTTCCGTTCGCGCTCATCCCTGGCTCACCAGTGCGCGGCTGACGAAGTGTGTCACGTTCCCGAGCAACGTCTCGCGCGGTGTGCCCCGTTCGGTGCCGTAGCGGAGTACCTGGCTGACGAGCCCGACGATCCCGTGGGCGATCAGGTCCGGATCCATTTCATCCACGAGCCGACCTGCCTTCATGCCCTGCCGCAGCCCCTGCGCGATCGACTCCGCCAATTGCTCGGGAAGACCCGCAGAGCGTGGCACGTCGGCTGCGATCACCGTGGCGTCTGCGAAAGCGGTCTTGAGAACGCCCGGGTTCTCGTCGGAGTAGCCGAGCAGCGCTTCGAGCGAGCGATAGATGCGATCCTCGAAATCGCTGCTCTCGCCGGCTGCCGCATGGACCCGCTCCATCAGCTCACGAGATGCTTGCTCGGAGAACGCCAGGAAGGCCTCCCGCTTGTCCGCGAAGTGGATGTAGAAGGTCCCGGTGGCGAGGTCCGCTGCGGAAGCGATGTCCTGAGGGCGGGTGCCGTGGTAGCCGCGTTCGACGAAGAGCGTGCGGGCCGCTGCCAGCAGCCGTGCGCGGGTCTCGGCCTTTCGGCGCTCGCGGCGGCCAGGGCCGTTTCTGCCGGGAATGGTCTCGATCGGCTGCGGTTGATTCATGAAACTGACAATTATTCATCCTTGACGAATCGTCAACCATTTGAGGAGATCGGACGCAGCAACCCTTCCTGGGCCACGGACGCGACCAGGCCGCCGCCGCGCTGGTAGATCGAGCCCCGGGCAAAGCCGCGAGCACCCGCTGCGGAAGGGCTGTCCTGGGCATACAGCAGCCACTCATCCGTGCGGAAAGGCCTGTGGAACCACACTGCGTGGTCGAGGCTGGCAGCCATCACGGTCGCCCCCAATGGCCCCCCGGTGCCGTGGTGACGCCTCACGGTGTCGATCATCGACATGTCCGAGGCATAGACGAGGATGCACTGATGAAGCAGCACGTCGTCCGGCAACGCTCGGGCTGCACGGACCCAGATCCGGTTCGGGTCGGGCAGCGCGTCACCGCCAAGAAACACGGGCAGATCGACATACCGATAGTCCATCGGCGGCGCGTCTCGGGGCTCCAGGTGCCAGGTTTCGGGGAGGCGCTCCCGGTTCGCGGCGATCATCTCGTTCCAGGTGGGAAGGCTCTCCGGTTCCGGCGCCTCCGGAGCGGGGATCTGGTGCTCGAACCCCGTCTCCGCCTCGTGGAAGGATGCCGCCATGTTCAGGATGGCGCGTCCATCTTGAATCGCGACCACGCGTCGCGTGGTGAAGGACCGGCCGTCCCGAATGCGGTCGACCTGGTAGAGGACGGGCACCTTCGGGCTTCCGGGCCGGAGGAAGTAGGCGTGAAGAGAGTGGGCCGGGATGCCCTCCACGGTCCGTCCCGCAGCGGCGAGGGCCTGGGAAAGCACCTGACCACCGAACAGCCGCCCCTCTCGTCCGGTCTCGTTCTGGCCCCGGAAGATGTTGAGTTCGATCTCCTCGAGATCGAGCAGGCCCAGAAATTCGTCGAAACGCTCTGTCATGGGTGCGGTCTCTAGCATGTGCCAGCACGGGGTGCCTGATACCTTGCCGACCTGTTCATGTCCCGAGGACGGTGCATGTCCCGAGGAGGCAAGGCGATGAAGGTGCGTGCAGCGGTGGCCAGGGAGGCCGGCAAACCGCTCTCGATCGAGGAGGTGGAGCTCGAGGGGCCGAAGGCCGGCGAGGTCCTGGTCGAGATCAAGGCCACCGGGGTCTGTCACACCGATGCCTTCACACTCTCGGGGCGCGACCCGGAGGGGATCTTCCCCAGCATCCTCGGCCACGAGGGAGCGGGTGTGGTCGCGGAGGTGGGGAAGGGCGTCTCCAGTGTCGCACCCGGGGACCACGTGATCCCTCTCTACACTCCAGAGTGTCGGCAGTGCAAGACCTGCCTTTCGGGCAAGAGCAACCTGTGCACCGCGATCCGCGCCACCCAGGGCCAGGGTCTGATGCCCGATGGTACGAGCCGATTCTCCTCGGGAGGAGAGACCCTGTATCACTACATGGGAACATCGACCTTCTCGAGCCACACGGTCTTGCCGGAGATCGCATTGGCGAAGATCCGGAAGGACGCCCCGTTCGACAAGGTCTGTTACATCGGCTGCGGCGTGACGACCGGGGTGGGTGCGGTCGTGAACACGGCCCGCGTCGAAGCGGGCGCGAATTGTGTCGTGTTCGGGCTCGGCGGGATCGGCCTGAACGTGCTGCAGGGGCTGCGGATGGTAGGTGCGGATCGCATCGTCGGCGTCGACACGAACCCGGACAAGCGTGCGCTGGCGGAGCGCTTCGGAATGACCGATTTCGTGAACCCGCGGGAAGTGGATGATCTGGTTCCCCACCTCGTCGAGCTGACCGATGGAGGCGCCGACTACAGCTTCGAGTGCATCGGCAACGTCGACGTGATGCGCCAGGCCCTGGAGTGCTGTCACCGGGGGTGGGGCGAGTCGATCGTGATCGGCGTCGCCGGAGCGGGCGAGGAGATCGCGACCCGACCCTTCCAGTTGGTGACGGGGCGTGTCTGGAAGGGCTGCGCGTTCGGAGGCGCGAAGAGCCGACGGGACGTGCCGAAGATCGTCGACTGGTACATGGACGGGAAGCTCAATATCGATGACCTGATCACTCACGTGCTTCCGCTCGAGAAGATCAATGACGCGTTCGAGTTGATGCACCGAGGAGACTCGATCCGTACGGTGGTGGATTTCGAGGCTTAGACGGAAGGTTGACTCAATGATGGGAATCCCCGAATCGAAACGCCGCAGCCCCGCTGAGGCGGCTGCATTGGTCGAACGGCGGGATACGCTGGGCTTGCCGCTCGGGCCGGGCCAGCCGAAGGCCTTCATGACGGCACTCGGCGAGCGCGATGATTTCGAAGACCTGCTGGTCTCGTCGGCCCTTCTGCTGGGGCTGTATCCGCTCTTCACGAAGCCGGGCGTGCGGTTGCGAAGCGGTTTCTTCGGGCCGGTCGAGCGCGGGCTGCGCGCTGCGGGTCACGATGTGCAATTCGTCCCTGCGGATTTCCGCCGTTTCACCCGGCTACTCGAAACCCTCCGACCCAGAGTCATGGCGACGATCGCCGCGTCGCCGGACGCGCAGGGTTGGATGAGCCTTTCGCTCCACTCGGGCGCGACGACCCATGAGCTGCGCGCAGCTGGGAACGACCCGGACCGTCTGCTGGTCGTGGAGGTGAATTCGGCGTTGCCCAGGACCCTCGGGCTTCCGCCCGAAGCACCCCACGCCATCCATCTCGACGAGGCGGATGTGATCATCGAGGCAGTGACGCCTCTGCCCATCGTGCCCGAGGCGCCGGGTGGTGAGGTCGAAGAGCGGATCGCCAAGCACGTGGCGCCGTTCGTCCACGAAGGTGCGACTCTCCAGACGGGAATCGGAGGCATCCCGGGCCAGGTCGTGGCGATGCTGGCGGAGGGATCGATCGGCGACTTCGGTGTCCACTCGGAGATGTTCACCGACGGACTGATGGCGCTGCACCGGGCAGGCAAGGTGAGCAACGCGCGCAAGGGCATGCACGACGGAATCTCGGTCTGCACGTTTGCGGGTGGATCGGAGGCTCTCTACACGTGGCTCGATGGAAATGAGGAGGTGCGCTTCCTTCCGGTCGAAGCGGTGAATGCACCCGAGACGATCGCGGCCAATCGGGACATGGTCTGCATCAATGGGGCACTGGCCATCGATCTGGCCGGCCAGGTCGCAGCCGACACGATTGGCGAGGTCCAGTACTCGGGAGTGGGCGGTCACGAGGATTTTACCGGTGGACCCGGCCTCGAGAACAGCGATCGCTCGTTCATCTGTCTGCCGTCGACGGCCAAGGTCCACGGTCGGGTGGTTTCCCGGATCACCCCTTCATTCGAGCCGGGCACGGTGGTGACGACGCCGCGCCACCAACTCGACGTGGTGGTGACCGAGCACGGAGCGGCGGAGCTGGCAGGGCTGACCGTCGCAGAACGAGCCGCTGCACTGATCGGGATCGCCGACCCCGCCTTCCGCGATGGGTTGCGCAAGGCCGCGCCCGAGCGGTAGCGGGAACGTCTCCGCGGCTACCATGGCCCGCGGCGGGTGGGTGCTTGCAGAGCGTCGGCGAGGGCGTTCTGGAAGCGGGCCCGCGGCCACTCGCTTGCGCCGAAGCCGGACAGGTGCTCGGTATGCATCTGGCAATCGAACAGCGTGAACCCCCAACCGGCGAGGGTTCGCACGAGAGCGACCAGTGCCACTTTGGAGGCGTCGGTGCGGTGGTGAAACATCGACTCGCCGAAGAAGGCGCTACCGAGCGAGACGCCGTAGATGCCACCGACGAGCTCACCCTCCCACCAGGCTTCGCAGGAGTGGGCGAACCCCAGCCGGTGAAGCTCCTCGTAGGCCGAGATCATGTCCGAATGGATCCATGTCCCCTTCTGTCCCTTTCTTGGGGTCGCCGCACAGGCCCGGATCACCTCGGGAAACGACCGATCGAGGCTCGTTTCGAAGCCGTGTTGGCGAAGCGTCCGCTCCAGGCGGCGTGGGACATGGAGCCCCGACGGCTCCAGGGCCATTCGCGGGTCGGGGGAGAACCAGAGGATCGGTGGCTCGTCGTACCACGGGAAGATCCCCAGCCCGTAGGCCAACAGGAGACGTTCCGGAGAGAGGTCGCCACCGACGGCGAGTAGCCCGCTTTCCGTGGCCTCCTCCGGAGGGGGGAAGGCCACCTCAGAAGTGAGGCGATAGACAGGCATTGTGCTTATAATGCCATCCCGACTGCCAATATCCGAACCGAGGACGTGATGAATCTCGAATTTTCCGAAGACCAGAAATTCGTGCAACAAACCGCGAGGGACTACCTCCAGGAACACGCCGGACTCGAGAAGTGCCGAGCCGTACTGGAGGGCAGCGAGACCTACGACCAGGAGCTCTGGAAGGGCGTGGCCGAGATGGGTTGGCTAGGCGCTGCGGTTCCCGAAGAGTATGGCGGTGCAGGCCTTGGCTACTTGGAGCTCGTGCTGATCGCGCAGGAGATCGGTCGCGCCCTGACACCGATTCCGTTCTCCTCCTCGGTCTACCTGGCTACGGAAGCGATCCTGCTTGCGGGTAGCGACGACCAGAAGAAGAGCCTGCTGCCGCGCCTCGCGTCAGGAGAGCTGATCGGCACCTTTGCGTTGGCGGAGGGGCTGGGCGACTTCGACCCGGGCCAGTGTGCGGTGAGCTTCGAAGGTGGAAAGCTCAGTGGTACCAAGCTGCCGGTTCCCGACGCGGCCGCGGCGGGTATCGCGGTGGTCGTCGCCAAGGAAGGCAGTGGCCACTCGCTGGTGGTCGTGGATCTGGACGCGGCTGGTGTCACGCGCACGCCGCTCGATGCCTTCGACCCCTCGCGGCCGCTCTACAAGGTGGAATTCGACGGCGCGGCCGCCGAACGCCTGGGCGAAGCGGGGCAGGGCACCGATCAGGCGAACGCGGTGCTCGACCGGGCTGCGGTGATGCTGGCTTACGAGCAGATCGGTGGTGCCGAGGAAACCCTCGAACTCACCAAGCAGCAGACGATGAGCCGTTTCGCGTTCGGCCGGCCGATCGGCTCGTTCCAGGCGTTGAAGCACCGCATGGCGGACGTCTTCTGTGCGATCCAGATCGCCCAGTCGAATGGCTACTACGCCGCCTGGGCGCTCTCGGAAGGCAACGACGAGCTGGGCGTTGCGGCGGCCAGCACCCGGGTCGCTGCCAGCGACGCGTTCTGCCTGGCCGGCGAGGAGATGATCCAGATGTACGGCGGCATCGGCTACACGTGGGAGTACGATTGCCATCTGTTCTATCGCAGGGCGAAGGGCACGAGCCACAGCCTCGGCACGCCGGACGAATGGCGCGAGAAGCTGGTGACGCGCCTCGAGAAGACCCTGGCGGCCTGACGCGCCGCACTTCCACGCAACGACCGACCCAATATCAAGACGACGGATGGAGACGGAAGATGGATTTCGACGATACCCCGCAAGAGGCCGAGTTCCGCAAGAAGGCCCGCGCATTCCTGGAGCAACACCTCGAGCCCGTGAACCGGGACGATACCTCGCAGAGCCTGCTCGGTGAGCGCGAGGACGAGGAGTCCATCAAGAAGGCCAAGGAGTGGCAGGCCACGAAGTACGACAACGGTTGGGCCGTACTGACCTGGCCGAAGGAGTTCGGTGGACAGGGCCTTGGACGGCTCGAAAACGTCGTCTTCAACCAGGAAGAGGCGAAGTTCAAGACGCCGGCACCCATCTACGGAATCGGCCATGGGATGCTCGGACCCACCCTGATGGCCCACGGTACTCCGGAGCAGAAGGAGAAGTACCTGAAGGAGATGGCCCGAGGTCAGGTCGTCTGGTGTCAGCTCTTCAGCGAGCCGGCTGCGGGATCGGATCTGGCGGGTCTGCGCACCAGTGCAGTGCGTGATGGCGACGAGTGGGTGATCAACGGGCAGAAGATCTGGAGCACCGGCGCCCACTTCTGCGATTGGGGCATGATCGTCACGCGCACCGATCCGGAGGTGCCGAAGCACGATGGTCTGACCTACTTCATCGTCGACATGAAGGCCCCCGGCGTGGAGTGTCGACCGATCAAGCAGATCAATGGCGGCGCGGCTTTCAACGAGGTCTTCTTCACCGATGTTCGCGTGCCGGCCAACTACCAGCTCGGCGCGATTGGCGAGGGATGGCAGGTGGCCATCACGACGTTGATGAACGAGCGGGTGTCGATCGGCGCCGGCGGCGGTGCCGGCAGGACCAAGGATCTGTTCCGTCTGGCCGCGGAGTGCCGCAAGAACGGCAGGCCGGCGATCGAGGACAGTTCCGTCCGCCAACGGCTCGCCAACGCCTTCGTGGTGTCGACCGGGCTCAAGTACACCGGTTACCGAACCCTTTCGGCACTCTCCCGCGGCGGAACACCGGGGCCCGAGGGCTCGATCGGAAAGGCCGTCGGTGCGCCGTTCAGTCAGGAGCTGGCAGCTTTTGCGATGGAGCTTCAGGGCGCGATGGGTGGTGTGATCGATCCGGCGGGTGCTCCGCAGGATGGAATCTGGCAGCAGGCCTATCTGGCGTCTCCGGGCATCCGTATCGCCGGGGGCACGGACGAGATCCTGAAGAACGTGATCGCCGAGCGCGTGCTCGGCCTTCCGGGCGAGCACCGGGCCGACAAGGGCAAGCCTTTCCGGGAGATCCCGACCGGTTCGAACAAGTAGGCATGAGGCTTTGGATCCCGACCGGTCCGAACAAGTAGGCATGAGGTTTCGGCATGGCGCCGCACTGCTGGTGCTGCTCCACCTGTCGAGCGCATGCGCGACAGCGGCCAACCCCTGGCACGTCCCGAAGGGCCAGGAGGGTCGCTTTCGCGATGCCCGGAAAGTCTGTCATCAGCTGACGGATAACGATGACGGCACCGCCATCCGGGAGCGGATGGATGGCTGTATGGGGCGCCGGGGCTGGCGCCGCCAGCGCTGGTGGGACCGCCTGGGGATCGCCTGGTAGCCGGGTTTGCCGGCCGAGCAGCGGCGGTCTAGCTTCTAGATGTCGATGCACGCGTCGCCCCCAGTTCTCTATCGGTCCCGTTTTCCAGCAAACTGCTTGGATGGGCCCCCCGGCGATGCCGCTCTCTCGTGCGTCGGCCGTTCGCGCAGGATGATCTGCGCGAACTGGCTCTAGGAGGTCCCGTGGACGCATTGTCGCTGGTGATCTTGATTCTGGTGTGTCTGTTGTTGTCCGCGTTCTTCTCGGGCAGCGAGACCGCACTCCTCCGCTTGGCGCCCCATGAGCTGGAGGAAGAGGTGAAGGCCCTTCGCGGCCCGGCCGCACTGGCCGCCAGGGATCTGCTGGGTCACACCTCCCGCCTGCTCGTGACCATTCTTCTTGGCAACAATCTGGTCAACATCCTGGCGGCGAGCGCAGCCTCGGTGCTGGCGATCCATGCGCTCGGAGAGGGGACGGGCATCCTCGTGGCTACGGTCGTGATGACGATCCTGGTGCTGGTCTTCTGCGAGGTCCTCCCCAAAGCCGTCGCCGCGAGCCATCCGCGGAGGATCGGCTTCGCGGTAGCGTTGCCGATCTACGTGATGCATCAGGTGCTGCGTCCCGCGCATGCCCTCTTCGATCGTCTGGTGGAGCCCGTGGTCCGGCGTGTCGGCGGACCAGAGAGCAGTGACACGTCTGCTGCGACCGAAGCCGTGTTGCGCATCGCTCGTGCCAATGCCAGCGGCAAGCCCGAGGGCACGCCGTTGGCGATCATCGGGGCCACGGCCGGCGCGGCCGACATGACCGTCGAAGAGATCATGGTGCCGCGCACCGAGATCGTCGCTTTTCCGGAGTCGCTACCTCCGGTCGAGCTGTTGGAGAGCGTGCTCGAAGAGCGCTACACGCGGGTTCCGATCTATCGGGAAGACATCGACGACGTGGCGGGCATGGTGCATCTGAAGGATCTGATCGAGCTCGTGCGCCGGGGTGGCACCGAAGTCGGGGACATCTTGAAGCCGGTGCTTCGCGTGCCCGAGCGCAAGCCGATTCTGCGACTTCTCCAGGAGATGCAGCGCAGCTTCATGCACCTGGCACTCGTGAAAGATGAGTTCGGCGTGACGCTCGGGATCTGCACCGCAGAGGACATCCTCGAGGAGATCGTCGGGGAGATTCGCGATGAGTTCGACCGGGAGGAGCTGCAGACCATCCGGCAGGCCAGTGGCGGCGAAGCCGGTGGGCCCGCCTTCGAAGCCCTGGGACGCGTGAAAGTTCTCGATTTCAACCGCGAGACAGGTTGGGATGTGCCCGCCGAAAGAGGAGACTCGTTGGGTGGGCTCGTGTTCAACACCCTTGGCCACGCCCCCAAGCAAGGTGACCGGGCCGATCTGGAGGGGTTTACGGTGACCGTCATCGGAGTTTCGGGAAGCCGCATCACCCGTGTTCGGGTGGCTCGCGGCAGCCCCCGTGAGGCGATTGGCTAGTGGCCATTCGCACGGAGCGGGATGGCGAGATCGTGACGATCGTGATCGATCGACCGGAGCGTCGCAATGCGGTGGACCGCGAGCATGCGGAAGCGCTGGCCAGTGCGTTTCGCGCGTTCGAAGCCGACGAGCAGGCTCGGGTGGCCATCTTGGCTGGCGATCACGGGACTTTCTGTGCGGGGGCGGATCTGAAGGCCGTCTCCCAGGCGGATGGAAAAGCGAACCGTGTCGTAGAGCAGGGTGACGGGCCAATGGGGCCCACTCGGATGGAACTCTCGAAACCGGTGATCGCTGCGGTCGCGGGCCATGCGGTGGCGGGTGGGCTCGAACTCGCCGTCTGGTGCGACCTGAGAGTCGTCGAGGAGAGCGCGATCTTCGGTGTCTTCTGCCGCCGTTGGGGCGTGCCGCTGGTCGACGGCGGAACCGTGCGTTTGCCGCGCATCGTGGGCCACGGGCGCGCGATGGACATGATCCTCACGGGCCGACCGGTTGGGGGCGAGGAGGCGCTTCGTATCGGCCTGGCCGACCGGCTGGTGCCCGATGGGATGGCCCGTTCATCGGCTGAAACGCTGGCGCGCGAGATCGCGGCCTTTCCCCAGCGCTGCATGCGCGCGGATCGGGCATCGGCCATCCAGCAATGGGATCGGGCCATTCCCGAGGCCCTCCTGGGCGAGTATCAGCTCGGCATCGAGGTGGTGCGCAGCGGAGAGACCCGGGAAGGTGCGACCCGGTTCCGGCAGGGCGCAGGACGGCATGGCCACTTCGAGCCCCCCGCGGTTTCTCGAGGGGGTTTGCCTCGCAAGGAAAATTTGGAATGATTCTGGATGGTTCCACCGGAAATTGCGTCTCGCTTCAAGCTCTGCGGGCCGACGCCCGATAGGACCCGAATTCCTACTTGCCACTCTTCTTTGGAGGCTTCAGCTATGACCATGAACCGTGGGGTCGCCCTGATCTCCGTCTTTGCATTCTCCCTTTGCTTGGGCTGCGCAAGCCTGGGCCTGTCCCGGTCGGGCAACAAGTTCAACTACGACAATGCTGCCACCCTGAAGAAGGGTATGAGCAAGGACAAGGTGCTGGAGATTCTCGAAGCCGAGCCCCGCGCGACCGGTAAATCCGGCGGCCGGGAGCATTGGCATTTCGAGTACGTCCAGAACACCGGCGTTGGCCTTCCGATTCCGATCCCGTTCATCGGGGCGGGTGCCGGGGCCTCCAAGGGCCAGGCCTACAATTGCGACGTCTACTTCAGCGGCTCGTCGGGCAAGGTGGTCGAGGTGAACTACTTCACCAGGAAACTCGGAAGCGAGAGCGTCAGCTTCTAGC
>JAAELW010000423.1 GCA_024226235.1 bacterium | reverse complement strand
TCCATCCCGGTGAACGCGTAAGCAGTGCCTGTGCCTCGGGGATCGTCATGGAGACCCGACCCATGATCAATTCCTGGGGTGCGGTCTCGCGCATGCGCACGAATTCCTCGTTGCCGAGCTCGCGTGCGTGATAGGCGGAGGCTTCGAGGCAGCGGCCTCCCTCCATCGAGCCCTCCACCTCGAGGTAGTAGTCCGCGTAGTCGGGTACGAGCTGCATCCGCAACCGTGCCTTCTCGCACAAATGTCTTACGACCTTGGGCGCGTTGTCGAGATACGCGTGGATCCTTGCGTCAGAGACGATCTCCCCCACGCATCCCTTCATATAGGCAAAGGCAGCCTCCGGCGTATCGCGAAAGCCTCCGCTGCTCATCATGTGGTTGTTCGGCACCCAGAGCCCGCCGCCCGACATCGCCGAAGAACCACCGTACTGGGGGCTCTTCTCGATCAAGAGCACGCGCGCACCGGCGTCGGCGGCAATGATCCCGGCCGTCATGGCTCCGGCACCGGATCCCACGACGAGAAAGTCGACCTCGTGATCGAAGCTGTCCTGCACTGTCTCACTCACGGCGAAACTCCTATCTACTTTTCCGTGGCTCCACGCAAGAGCCGCCACATTCTCTGGGGCGAGGCGGGCACCTCCCTGGCCATCAGGCCGAGAGGGGCCAGAGCATCGTTGATCGCGCAGAAGACCGCGGCAGGCGCCGTGTGGATCGCACCCTCTCCGCAGCCTTTTGCTCCGAGCGGCGAGACGGGAGATGGCGTTACGAGTGCCACGCTCTCGGCTCGGGGGATGTCGTTCACGGTCGGAAGCAGGTAGTCGATGAAGGTCGAGGCGAGCGGCTGGGCATTCTCGTCGTAGGGATACTCTTCGAGCAGCGCAGCCCCGATCCCCTGGGCCATTCCGCCGTAGGTCATGCCTTCCACCGTGGCGGGGTTGAGCCGCGTGCCACAGTCGTCAGCGATGAAGTACTTCAGGATCTGCGTCTTTCCCGTCTCGCGATCGATCTCGACCAACGCCAAGTGACACGCGTTCGCCGCAGTCAGATAGCTCTTCGCACGTTCGAGTTCGTCTACCGGCCCCCGGTCTCCTGCCGTCCATACATGAGTGGCCTCGAGGCCCAGCTCCATGCCGGGCGGCAGCAGGTCGCTGCGCGCAAGCGCCACACCGGCCACATCCACCAAC
>JAAELW010000422.1 GCA_024226235.1 bacterium | reverse complement strand
TGTTAAGATGCGAGTTTCCCCTTTGGGGAAACTCGCATCTTAACAAATGGAACCGGCCCTTTGCTTAACAGCCGAATTGAGATGATGGCTTTGGATGTCGACGGTACGTTGGCGCACCGGGGCGATGAGGTGTTGGCGGCGACTCGGGAGGCGTTGCATCGGGCTCATGGGGAAGGTGTGGAAGTCGTGATCGCCACTGGGCGTCGCTACAGGACGACCCGAAAGGTGATCGATGGATTGGGGCTGGAGGTTGCCTCGGTCACGTTGGGGGGCGCTCTCGTAAAGGATGCCGATGGAGTCACGATCCGCTGCAAGACACTCACGGCCGTGGACCTGCAGGATGTGGCATGCGCGTACAGGGAGGTCGGAGTCTCCGGAGTCGGACAGCGTGATGGTCATGCAGAGGGAGGCCCCGACTTCGTGATCGATGGAGCCCTTGCATGGAATGGTTGGACTTCCCGTTACGCGGAGAAGAACAGCGCCTGGTGCGAGTGGCGAAAGGATCTGGCGTGTGAAGTGCGCGATGATGTGATCGAGTTGTGCGCGTTCGGGTCGGCGGAGGAACTCCAGGTGGCGGAAGCGGAGGTTCAGAGGCGCCATCCCGGTCGCTTCGAATCCCTCATCCTGCCATTGCCGGCAGATGCCTCGAGTGGAGGCGGTTTCTTTCTGGAGGTCCGGCCGGCCGGCACCTGCAAGTGGACCGGCCTCGGCGCGCTTCTCGAGGTGCGTGGTCTAGAAGGGCGCAACGTCTGTGCTGTCGGTGACGAGCGCAATGATCTCAGCATGATCCGTGGTGCCGGCTTCGGGGTGGCGATGGCCAACGGTCATCCGGAGCTGCGGGCCGCAGCGGATTGGGTGACCGGTCGGCATGACGAGGACGGTCTGGTCGCCGTGGTCGAACGCGTTCTGGGGTAGGCCCTGCGGCGATGCCAGTCGAGCTCCTCATGTCCGTTCGTCCTTCGGGCGCCTCTGCTCCATCTCTTCGAGAGTCCGCGGCCAATCCTTCTTGAGCAGACGCGAGAGCGCTCTGTCTGCCAACAGCTTGCCGCCGGTCTGACAGGTCGCACAGTAGTTGGTCTCGTTCTCCGCATGCACGATGCGCTGCACCGGAGAGCCACAGACGGGGCAGGGGTCTTGGAAACGGCCATGCACGGCCATCTCCGGGCGAAATGCCGTCACCTTCTCCGGAAATCCCTGGCCGTTCTCGTCGCGCAAGTGCGCGATCCACCATTCGAGGGTCGTCCTGGTCGCTTCGAAGAGGCGATCGATCTCATCGTCTTTGATCTTCTGGGAGAGCTTCACCGGGGAGAGACCCGCACGGTGCAGGATCTCATCCGAGTAGGCATTCCCGATGCCGCTGAAGAAGCGCGGATCGGTGAGAGTGCGCTTCAGGGTGTGGTTCTCGCGCACGAGCGCCTCTTCGAACGCCGCGCGATTGCAAGTTCGCACGTCGATGCCGCCCCGGTCATGCTGGGCCAGCGCCTCTTCCCCCTGTACGGCGTGAAGCGTGGCGCGCTTCTTCGTGCCCTGCTCGGTCAGGACCAGGGTTCCCGTTGGAAACTGGAAAGCTGCGTGCCCGACCCTGCCCGGCGGCTTGGCACCGCGCTTCTTCCAGCGGAAGCGACCCGCGATCATCAAATGGAAGACGAGGAAACGCTCGTCATCAAAGCCCCAGACGATCCGCTTGCCGATCCGGCGCAATTCGCGGACGACCTGCCCTTCGAAGCTCGGAAGCGGCGGCTCGACCGTACGCAGCAACGCGACCCCCCGGAGCTGGATCTTCTCCAGCGGCTCGTCCTGGATGCGCGCCGCCATGGCCTCCAGATAGATCGTGATGTCAGGCAGCTCGGGCATCGCTCGAGCGTAGCTTGGCCCCTCGGTTCATCTTTCTACGCGGCGCACAGGAAATCTCGAGCCTCCTCGAACCCCATCCTTGCGAGGGCTGCACGGATTTCCCCTCGCGGCCCGGTTCCCGCGACCGAGACGAGAAGCGGCAACCTCGGAAGTGAAGGCAGCACCTCCGGGGCCACGACGGGTGCGCCGTGGATCTGTTGGCCCAGGCGGCCGGGGTGGAGCTCGATGATCGCGCTGGGGTGCTTGCCGTGGCTTCGGAGTGCCTTGCTGAGGGTGCGGCCCGTATCTCCGAACCCCCAAAGGATGTAGCCGTCCTGTCCCGCGAGGAAGCTCCGGGAGAGGAAATGTGCTTTGCAGGCGACGAAGCGGTCAGGGTCATACCGCGGGCTTCGGCGCGAC
>JAAELW010000421.1 GCA_024226235.1 bacterium | reverse complement strand
GGACGCGGAGACCGGTGAGCCGATCTACGAGGTCGTCACGACCGATCCGACACGCCCCTACACCATCACGATGGCCCCACGGGTGGTGAACGGAAAGGTGATTCTCGGTAACGGTGGCGCGGAGTTCGGCGTGCGCGGTTATGTGAGTGCGTATGATTGGGAGACCGGCGAACTCGCCTGGCGCTTCTACACCGTGCCCGGGGATCCGTCCCAGCCCTTCGAACATCCGGAGTTGGAAGAGGCGGCGAAGACCTGGACCGGCGAATGGTGGAAGGTCGGCGGGGGCGGCACGGTCTGGGATTCGATCGCCTACGATCCGGAGCTCGACCTTCTCTATGTCGGTACCGGCAACGGATCGCCCTGGAGCCGCTACCTGCGAAGCCCCGAGGGCGGTGACAACCTCTTCGTCAGCTCGATCCTGGCTCTGCGCCCAGACACCGGCAAGCTCGTCTGGCACTACCAGACCACGCCGGGCGACAACTGGGACTACACCTCCACTCAGCACATCATGCTCGCCGATCTCGAGATCGGGGGTCGTGAGCGTCGGGTGTTGATGCAGGCACCGAAGAATGGTTTCTTCTACGTGCTCGATCGCGAGACCGGCGAGCTGATCTCCGCCGAAGCCTTCGCCAAGGTCAACTGGGCCAAGGGCATCGACAAGGCGACCGGCCGGCCCATCGAGAGGCAGGGCCTCGACTACCGCAAAGAGATCGTCGAGATCTACCCGTCGCCCCACGGTGCGCACAACTGGCACCCGATGTCGTTCAACCCGAAGACGGGGCTCGTCTACATCCCGACCAACGAGGTGCCGTACTTCTTCAGACTCGATCCGGAATACGAGTACAAGCCCGGCACCTGGAATCTTGGCTACGACTTCACGGTTGCGGACTCTTTTCCCCGCGACGTCGTGTCCGGCCATCTGCTGGCCTGGGATCCAGTGGCCCAGAAGGAAGTCTGGCGCGCTCAGTACACGGGCCCGTGGAACGGTGGGACGCTCTCGACCGCGGGCAACCTGGTGTTCCAGGGGACGGCTCATGGCACTTTCGCGGCCTACCGGGCGAGCGACGGAAAACCGCTCTGGGAGACACCCGCGGGCACGGGTATCGTCGCTGCGCCGATCACCTACGAGCTCGATGGCGAGCAATACGTGGCGGTGATGGCGGGCTGGGGCGGTTCCTTTGCCCTGGCTGCCGGTGACGCCGCCGCTGCTGCAGGGACGACCGACAACACCGGGCGCCTGCTGGTCTTCAAGATCGGGGGTAGGGCGAAGCTGCCCGTGCATGAAGCCATCGAACGCGAGCTGGCCGCCATTCCCGCCGATCTCGATTCCGACCAGGTGCTGCGCGGCAATCGCCTCTTCCATCGCTGGTGCGGCACCTGTCACGGTCCGGGGGCCGTGAGCGGTGGTGTATTGCCCGACCTGCGCAAAGCAACACCCGCAATCTACGACGGCATCGAAGACATCGTGCTGCGCGGTGCGCGTGTGCCCAACGGTATGCCGAGCTTCGCCGAGTGGCTCGAGGCCGGTGACGTGGCCGACGTACGTGCCTACCTGCTGAGTCGTCGAGCCGCATTGATCGAGGAGCTTGGAACGCGCTAGGGCGCCTCGATGATGACCTGCTCGGGCCTCTGCCTAGGCCTGGCCGCCCGCCCCCCGAAGGCCCGGACCGCGTGGAAGACGTAGTCTGCTCGAGTCCGCGACATCCCATCCTCGAGGCAGATCAGCCACAGCAGTACGTCAGCGGGTTTGCGTTTCCTCCCCGGGAGGAGTCTCTCGCGCATCAGCTGGTAGAGCGCGTCGTGGACGAGGGAGCCGCGCATGAAGTTCGGGGTGTCGATCGTAGGGCCGCTCGGGCCGTCCCACGCGTAGCCCTTCTTCACCGTGAGCTTTCCGGTCTTCGACAGAGCCGTCCAACCTCCGCTCGTCGCGACTCTCTCTGCGAGAAGCCACTGGGTCTCGTGGACGTACTTCTCCATCAGCTGGTACTTGTAGTCGGTGAGCTTCCGGTACTTGATGGACGCAGCCATTCGAGACCTCCTTTCCGAACTCTGGGAGCATACAGGCTCGGGTGGCTGTGCTCTCATCCGGAATGGAGATTCTCTCGCCGGACGCTCGGCTCGCGCGTTCGGATGCCGGCATGGATCAAGCCCTGGACCTTTCGGACACAGAGCACTTCATCCGACCTTGCGCATCAGCTCCGCATACTGGTCGAGGAGGGGGAGAACCTTCTCGGTAGGCGCGGAGGGCATCTGCAGGAGCACGCGCTCGGCTCCCAGTTCGATGAGCTGCGCGATGCGTGCCTCGTCGGGGACCGTTGCAACGGTCCAGCTGAACGAGTCGAGAGAGCGTCCCGCCCGGTCGTAGGCGGCACGGATCTCCGCGAGCCCGCCCTCGATGTCGTCGTGTACATCGATCGGCATCCAGCCGTCGCAGTAGTCTGCTATGCGGTTGTAGGACCATTTCGAGCCGGCGCCGAGGAGAATCTTGGGCCCGCCTGGCTGCACCGGTTTTGGCCACGACCAGATCGGTGCGAAGTCGACGTACTCGCCGTGGTACTCGGGTTCGTCCTGCGTCCAGATTTCGCGCATGGCGAGCACGCGTTCGCGGGTGATCTTCCAACGGTCTTCGAAGGGAACGCCGTGGTTTGCCAGTTCCTCGGCGTTCCAGCCGGCCCCGATCCCGAGGACCAAGCGCCCGTTCGAGATCAGGTCCACCGAGGCGATGCTCTTCGCCAGCGTGATCGGATCGTGTTCGGTGACCAGGCAGATCGCGGTTCCGAGTGTCAGCCGATTGGTCGCCGCAGCCGCAGCGCCGAGCGCGACGAACGGGTCATGGGTGTGCCAATACTCTTGGGGCAGCTTCCCGCCCAGGTACGACTCGCTCTCGCGGCTGGCCGGAATGTGCGTGTGTTCGGCGAGAAAGAGTCCCTCGAAGCCGCGCTCCTCGAGGGCGCAAGCGAGCGGGACAGGCTGTATCGAGTAGTCCGTCGAAAAGGTGATGACGGCGATTCGACTCAATGTGGGCCTCCTCGGTATGAGTTGGGAGCCGGGCCGCGAGTGTGACACACCCGGCGCGGCATCGGTCGGGTCGAGCACATACAGCACCGCTTGTAGTCCGCGATGAACTCCGGGGCATAGGCGTGGGCAGCCCTGACCTCGCTGGCCCCGCGCAGTCGACGCATGCCGGCTCGTCAAACCAAACCCCTACGGGAAGCCAGGGAAGCCCCGGGGTGGACTGGTGGGATTCCAATGGAAGTGGGGGGCCTCATGTGTCCCATCGCAGTGGTGGCGCGGGAGCTGGGCATCCCGGTCGTCTCCGGCGTGACCGGTGCCGCTGCTGATCCCGGGACCGTTCAGATTCGAACCCGGAACGCCGATGGATGAAGACATGGATGTTCCCCCTAGCATCCGCTTCCTGTACCGCTTCGAATTCGATGACCGGGAGGCCAAGGAGTTCGAGGTCATTCTCGACTCCCAGAGCCTCGAACTCCGTTCGGCCATGCCGGAGGAGGAGGCCCCGGACTGGGCGCGTCTCGAAGTCGGTACCTGCAGCGGCTGCCCCCTCTCCTGCAACGAGACGCGTACCTGCCCAGCGGCACTCAGCCTGGTCGAGGTCTTCGAGTTCTTCGCCCGCGCCCAAGGGCATGACGAGGCCCTCGTCACGGTCGAGACGCGCGAGCGGACCTACCTGAAGCGCTGTTCCCTGCAGGTCGGCATCAGCTCCTTGATGGGGTTGATCCTGCCCGCATCCGGCTGCCCCATCGTGGCTCCGCTGCGCCCATTGGTTCGCAGCCATCTTCCCTTCGCGACTTCCTACGAGACGGTCCCCCGGATCGCTTCCTGGTATCTCCTCCAGCAGTACTTCGACAAGCGCAGCGGCCGGACGGCTGATTGGGAACTCTCCGAGCTGGCTGAGCTCTACAAGAGGATCGAGAGCATGAATCGCGGCCTCACGGTTCGCCTCGATCATCAGAAGGTCGACGATGCCAGCCGCAATGCCGTGGTCCACCTCGGGGTCTTCGGTGAGCTGCTGAACTTCTCGATTACGGAAGACACGATGCGCGACGTACTGGATTCCCTCTTCGATTGAGTTGTGGCGCAAAGAATGGGTCTTAGTCCGAGATCGGTACTCTGGTTCACGGCGGAGTCGGCTAGCTGGCGTAGATGAGGCGATGAACGCGTTGCGGGGTCACGCAGCGCGTCTTGATCCGCCCCTCGTAGCAGGCCTTGACCCATGGCTCGAGGGACTGCCGCCATGGAAAGAGGCGCTGGGACAAGATCTCATCCACGCTCAATCGGGCAGGAATGACACCGAGTTGGACAGCCGGCGGGGCTGTCTGCTTGTCTTCAGAGCTCCACTTGACGTAGTTGCGCCATACGGCCCAGATCGCGGTCCTGTAGAGCGCTCCCTGCCTCCGCTTCGAGAATGCGATCGTTTCCCGCTTGTGGTTCGCCCCGCCGTGGCGTAGGAGCAAATCTGCAAGGTTGATGGGGAAGAGCGGATTGCGCGCCGTTCGAGCGGCCTTCGACGAGGTCGGCTCATGGTGGATGTGGCGGTTCTCGAGTCGGCGCAACGCACGGGGGTAGCTCTGATGCTTGTCGGATCGAATCACCGCTTGCCCGCCCTCTGGTACGACCCGTGAGACGAGCTCCTCTACGGCCTTTCGCGTGGCCTGGGGGTCTGGCCTCCCGTAGCGGCGCTCGAGACGGCGACGGTGTCGTCGCTGGCCCGGTCTCATGGTTCCGCTCCGCCTGAGTTCCGCGTCATTGAAGCCATAGATGAAGTGAGATTCCCCGACGAGGAGGTTGAGGTCGAAGGGCCAGTAGTGGCCGGACTCGAGGGTGCGAAAGCCATCCAAGACGAGGGGCTCCGAGGGGACCCGAGGTCGCAGGCCCTCATGAAACAGCAGGCAGTGACGACCCAATCGCTCGACTTGGCGCTGCACGGTGGAGTGGGAGACCCCGAACTCCTGGGCGATCTGGCGGAATCCACTGCAGGCGCGAGTTCGAAAGAAGAGGGTCCGAAGCAGATCGCGGCGCCTGAGCCAGTAGGTCAGAGAGAAGGTCTGTGAACTGAAGGACCGGCGACATTGTTGACACAGGTACCGCTGGACCCGGTCACCGTCGCTCGATCGGGCGAAGAAACCCTTCTTCTTGAACCGCCAAGTCTCTGGATTCGCGTGGGAATCACAATCGGAAAACGGACAGTGCGGAGGAGAACCAGGATCTCGAAGGTTCGACATGCCTGCCCTCCAAGGCAGGTTTCATGCCGGACCCATTCCTTGCTCCACAACTCTCCGGTTCAAGCTCCATTTCAGCTCTCCGATGAGAGGAGAACTCTGGAGGGAGTGTCATGCCCGATCTCATTCGTCCCGTTCGCCCCCGGCAGGCGAGTCCGTTGCGCGCCACCTGCCCGGAGGATGCCAGCCGGGTGCTCCTCACCACCCGTCGCTTCGAGGGTGAGACGCGCAATCCGCTCGCCATTCTCGATCTGGCGCCTTACATCCGGCGTTACTCGGATCGACATGTAGAGTCGTACTACTGGGAGGACCTCCCGGATCGCACCTACGACGTGGTCGGGCTTTCCATCCTGCAGCACATGGCGACCGATGATCCGGTTGCAGACCTGGTCTTCCTGAAGCAGAAGTATCGGGAAGCCCGGATCGTGGTGGGCGGCAAATGGGTCGACACGCAGAGCGAGGGCGAGTGCCAGGCGATCCGCGAGCTCGGAATCGATGTCTGTCACGGTCAGGGCGAGCTCTACTTCGTGCCCGATCGGCCGGTCGTGGATTTTGAACGTTATCCCGGTTGGGACCTGCGCGATCTCCAGACCTTCATGGGTTGGGATTCAGAGAGCCAGAAGCTCGTCTATCGGGCACGACCCGAAGTCATGAGCACCCGAGGCTGCCCATTCAACTGCCATTTCTGCCACAACACCGAACGGAAGGTGAAGTTCTTCTCGGTGGACCGGACGGTGGACACGATCGAGTTGCTGCTGGGCCAGGGCTGTCCGGAGATCTGGTTCCAGGACGACATCTTCACGCTGCGCCCCGACCGGATGATCGAGATCTACAGGGAGCTCGAAGCGCGCGGGCTCTCGATCAAGGGCCGCTGCAAGTTCTTCTGTCACGTCAACTACATCAATGACACGGCGATCGAGGCGATGAAGCTCTTCGATCCGCTCGAGATCCAGATCGGTGTCGAATCGGGTGACGACGAGATGATCAAGGCCCTCGGCAAGAGATTCAGTGCCGAGAAGGCGTACGAGAAGGTCGGCGATCTGCTCGACGCCGGCCTGCATGTCTACCCCCTCTTCTTGTTGGGGTATCCGGGTGAGACCGTCGAGACCATGGAGAAGACACTTCAATTCATCGAACGGCTCAGGCCGCGTCTCCACAAAGGAGTCTGGGTCAGCTACTACCAACCCTGCAAGGGAACCATCGGCTATGACCAGGCCATGGAACGTGATTCGGGGTTTCGCGTCGCGCGTAACGAGGACATCACGTATGTCGACCCGAACCTGACACCCGCCCTGATGCGAGAATATCGCAGTCGCATGATGCAGCGACCCGCAGGTGTGACGGATCCGGAGTGGAGGACTGCAGAGGGTCCTTCTGCTGCAGCGCAGATCGGCTAGGGATGGGAACCGAAGCGCTTATGCGATCTGTCCTCTCTGCTCCATGCTGTTCGTGACCTCGAGCCGCCCGGGGCAGATCGAGGGGCTTTGGTTTCCGTGAGCACAATCCGATACGAGCGGTGAGATGGAGCATTCCCTCGTCCTAGTCGCCGATCCGTCCGCGTTGATGCGTCAGCTCGTGACGAGGTGTATCGAGCAGTTGGGGATGCGCGCAGTTGCGGTAGCGACCGGTAGAGAAGCAATGGCGGCCGCCGAGGAGAAGCTCCCCGATGCCATCCTCATCTCGTGGGAGCTGCCGGAGGTGCCGGGGCCCGACTTGTTACGCCACTGGCAGACCGATCCCGAGCTTCGCTGGGTGCCTGTCATCATGCTCACTTCCCACACCGAACCCGGGCGTATCGAAGAGGCGATGGGTCTGGGCGCCCACGACTTCTTGAACAAACCCTTCGAAGCGGCGGAATTCAATGCTCGTCTGCGTGCAGCTTTGCGCGTGCGCGATCTGCAACAGCAGCTTCGCGAGCTGGCTGATCGCGATGCGTTGACCCATCTCGCGAACCGCCGCGTGTTCGAAGACCGTCTGGATCGTGAACTGCTCCGTTCCACCCGCTACGGGGGCGCCACGAGCCTGGCAGTGCTCGACATCGACTACTTCAAACGGGTGAATGACGAGCATGGGCACGATGCCGGAGATGCCGTGCTCGTCCAGTTCGCTGAGCTGATGACAAAGGAACTCAGGGAAGTGGACCTGGTGGCGCGTTACGGCGGCGAGGAGTTCGTGGTCATCCTTCCAGACACCGACCTTGCCGATGCGACCATAGTACTCGACCGCCTCCGTACGGGGGTAAGCCAGCACACCTTTGTAACGCCGAACGGCGCACTCCATGTGACCGTCAGTGTTGGAGTCGCCGCCACGATCGGAACCTGCACCGACCGCGCGACCTTGTTCAAGACGGCCGACACAGCACTCTATCAGGCAAAAGAATCGGGTCGGAATCGCGTGGTGATGGCATCGGACGGAGAGAAAGTCGTCATGGCCGGCCAAGAAGATGTCCCCGAACGATGTTCGAATCCAGGTCGAACGAGCGGGTCTTGAGGGCTGGCACTCGGTCGGGCGCCCGATCGGCGTGTCCCGCAGTCGAGTGTGGATGTGAAGTCAAACCCCTATGGGACCAGCCTGGGAAGCCCCGAGGTGGTCGGCTCGGGCAGCGAGTGCAATTTGGGTGGGTTCGCTCGGTGTGGTGTCGCCTGCGCAAGTGGAAACATTTCACTAATTGACTCATTTGACAATATGGTGTAATAACTCTCGCCATCATCATGGCTGTCCCCTTGTATGATTTTGCGATCCCCCTCTCCGCGAAGAGCGTCGCCATCGATCTGCTCTCGACCATGCCGTCCCGGTATCCCGTGCCAGTGGGGGCATTGGTCCGCGCGGCGGTGATCCTCGGGGTGGGCGAGAACAGCATGCGCGTAGCACTCGCACGGCTGCGGGCCCGCGGACTGGTTCGGTCCGATGGGCGGGGGTTCTACCAACTCGGGGCCGACGCCGAGCCTTTGAACCGGCACGTTCGATCGTGGCGCGGCATCGAGGATCGGGTGTGTCCATGGGACGGTTCCTGGGTAGGGCTCGGGCCCATCGAAGGGGCGGCCTCGCGCGGTGCCAGCCTGGCCGCACGCCTGCTCGGATTCCGCCCCCTTTCGCGCAGCCTGCATATTCGACCCAACAACCTGGTGGGCGGCGTTGCGGTTGTGCGGAAGCGCCTGGAATCGGTGCGGCCGGGAACGGCCGGGCCCGTCTTCCGGCTGTCGGAGTTGGCCCTGGATACCGACCGGCGGGCGCGAACACTCTGGGAGCCGCGAGCACTGGAGGGCGACTATCGCGCGACCTGCGATCGCCTTCAGGAGAGCGAAGAACGCTTGCCAACCCTGTCCAAGGAGGCCGCGATGTCCGAGTCCTTCCGGCTGGGAGGCGAGGCGGTTCGGCAGATCGTCCTGGACCCCCTGCTTCCCGAACCCATCGTGGACGTGACGGCGCGCCGGGCGTTGGTCGAGGCCATGCAGCGATACGACGAGATCGGGCGCCACTACTGGAAGGCATGGGCGGGCGAATCCGCCGCGCTCCAACAGAGTCCGGCCGCGATCGGTGGTCTGACAATCGACGGCCTGGCCGCCACCCAGGAAACCCAACCAGCCCCGGACGCGATCGGGGAGAGGAGACCAGAGCGATGAATCTCGACGACGTGGTCACGAGAGAAGAAATGAGCGTCTACACGCAGCGAAGCGATTTGAAGGCGACGGCCGCCGTGGCCTTCAACTGGGCTTTCATCGCGGCGATCTTCTACGGGGTCGCCCTCTGGCCCAACCCGCTCACGGTTCTGGTCGGCATTGCCCTGCTGGGCGGACGGCACTTGGCGTTTGCAGCCCTGATGCACGACTGTGGCCATCACACGCTCTTCACGACGGCCAAGGCCAACGACATCGTCGGTCAGTGGCTCTGCTCGTATCCGATCCTGTCGGACGTGCATCGCTATGCGCGGGGCCACCAGAGGCACCACGTCCATGCCGGCACGACCGAAGATCCGGATCTCCCGAACTACCAGAGCTATCCGATTACCAAGGTGAGCTTCCGACGCAAGATCGTGCGGGATCTCACGGCTCAGACCGGCTGGAAGGCTCTGCGTGCGACGGGTCGACGAGGCCGGACCGAAATCGTGCAAGCGCCCTGGAATGGCAACTCGCTCGCGGGGCACGTGCTGGTCCATGGCGCGATGTTCGGCGTCCTGGCCCTCGCCGGTCACCCGCTCCTCTACTTCATGTGGCCAGCCGCATTCCTCACCTCCTACATGTTGATCGCCCGTCTGCGTCAGGTGGCCGAACACGGCGCGGTTCCCGACCTCTTCGATCTGGACCCTCGCGCAAACACGCGCACGATCTACGTGCGCTGGTGGGAGAAGCTGTTCGTCGCGCCCTTCAACCTGAACTATCACCTGGAGCACCATTTCCGCGCCAACGTCCCGTGTTACAACCTGAAGGCCTTCCACTTCTTCTTGAAGGGCAAGGGCATCTATCGCGAAACGCACTTCCCCATGGGCTACGGCGAGCTCCTCCGTCAAGTCGTGATCTCCGATGCAGAGCCCGCCGCCGCCACCGCGTCCGCGAACTGACCCTACGGAGTGACCAACTCCTTCGCATGCGGTGAAGTTGGCACCCGGTGTGGGATTCCCATGGAAAGTCACGGCCGAGTTGGCGGGACGCTCCTGCCTTCCTACGAGATGTACCAGCCGAGGAAAAGGATCAGGAAGATCGTCACACCGATCATCGCCCCGAGCCAGAGCGCTCCGCCCAGGCCAGAGGGGCGGTCTGCTCCCAGGTAGGCGCGGCTTCGTTGGAGCACGCAGAAGCCAAGATAGGCTGCGGGAAGGAAGAGGCCGCAGATGATGTTGGTGGGTACGGCGACCCAGACTGCGATGTCGCTCCAGTAGACGCAGCCGAGGACGCCGGGGACGGGCAGCCAGGTTGCGAGTCGATGCTGCCAGCTGCCGACACTGAGGTTCAAGAGCTCTACGCCAACGAAGCCGCAGGTGAGCATCTGCAGTGTGATCGAGGAGAACGCCATGCCGAGCACGCCGATGCCGAATACCAGGCGGCCTGCCAACGGGCCCACGCCCTGGGCAAGCACCTGGGCCGCTTGGACCGGGGAGAGGCGCATGCCCTCGTAGGTCGGGTCGAGGTGCAAGGTGTTGGCGGTGGCGATCACGACCAGGCTGACCGCGATGGTGTAGGGCACGAACATCCCGAGTAGCAGATCGAACTGGGAGAGTTCGCGGTGCTCGCGGCCCCAGCCGCGAGCCAGGAGTGTGTACGGATAGAGGAACACCATGTTCACGCCGACCGCCGCCGAGACGCCGGACAAGACGAGGGTCACGCCGGCGATGCCGTTGCGTTCATCGGGAACCTCGAAACTGAACAAGCCGCGGAAGAGCCCGCCCCAATCCGTGACGCCAGTCTGGAACACGACCCACGCGAAGCAGAGGACGATGCCCCACACCATTGCCTGCAACAGCCGTTCGTAGGCGCGGACCCAACGTTCCGAGCGCCCATACATGCTGGAGACGGAAACGGCCGCGACGAGCACGAGGCCGCCAGTCAGGATGGGCGAGAGGTCTGCGACGCCTGCCAGATCTCCCAGATCGACGAGCACCGCGGAAGCCAGGGCGTATTGAGGGAACTGCCAGATGATCGAGGAGATCAGCGCGCCCAATGCCCACGCCCAGGCGAAGAAGGGGCCGGCGTGCTCGCGCATGGCCGGCCAGGGGCGGCGTCCGGTCGAGAGCGTTTGCCATGAGATCGCTGTCAACATCACCATGCCCAGGGCCATGGCGGCGGGTGCAACCCAGAGCAGTTGGTAGCCGAAGATGGCACCTGCAAAGAGTGCGGAGGATACGGTTCCGCCTCCCAGGGTCATTGCGCTCTGCATGTAGCCCGGGCCGAGCATTCGCAAATAGCCGCGCGTGCGCACGGCGAGTGGTTGATGCGACAATTCCGCCAGAAGTTCACGCTCGCGAGCCAGTACCGTCGGGTCTGGCGGGCTTGCCATGCGCAGCCCCTGCCATCTTCTGTCGGGTCCGGGCTCGTTCATTCCGGGAGTTCCTTCGCCAGGTGTTCCAGTGGCGTCCGTGCACTCCACGAGATCGGTGAACTGCAGCCGTAGCCCGTTGTGTGTTGGCAATCGACGGAGAGCCGGCCCTGCCGAATCTTCAGTACGATGCGTTCGCCCTGATACTCATAGAGATCGGGCTGGGCGGCGAGGGCGGCCTCGGCCTCAGGCGCCGGGACGTTGTCGAGGCCCGGGAAGAAGTGGTGGCCGTTGCGTTCGGAATGCGGCAAGCCCAAGGCTGCGAGGGTCGTCAGATCCTGCTGAAGTGAGAGGACCGGGAGGTTGGTCAGATCCTCGGAAGTCTGGAAGGCACCGCCGCCGCGGACGATGCAGAGTGCGCGATTTGCCAGCGCGCGGAACACGCCCTTGCAGTTCTTGACCGAGACACCGCGGTAGCCGATCGCCAGCGCACGAGAGAACGCGTCGATGGAGCTGTCGGCTTCGTCGATCAGCAGCGGGGCTGTTTCGGAGATGGCACGAACATCGTCCTCGCTGGCCGGGTCGAAGCTCTGCTCGCGTGGCAGGGGCTGCTCGATGTACGCGAGCCCGTCCAGTAGGATGCGGCCGTCCGGATCCGTTGCCAACCGTTCGAGCAGGTTCGCGAGTTCGCCGAGGTTCGGATACTGCTCGTTCGCATCGAGGGTGAACAGGGAGCGCGGCTTCGCGTGTTCGGCGACGGTGCGAGCGATCGCCGTCAAGCGGGGTAGGTCGGCGTCCGGGTCGCCGCCCAGCTTGAGCTTGAACGCGCGCAAGTCGAAGCGGCGGATGTCTTCCTCGAGCGCAACCGGATGGCCATCGTCACCCCGGAGCTCGATCGGAACTTCATCGCTCTTCAGCGGGTCGAGACCGCCGACGGTGTGTCGCAGCAACACATGCGATGGCGGATCCGGAGCGAGCAGGGCAGGGCTGCGGAGCCCGGCGGTCTCCGGCAACAGTACGCCCGGGTCGAAGCCGAACAGCTCCCGCTCGAGCGCGGCGCGGAAGGAGACGCCGGCGTTGCGACACACGGCATCCAGCATCGCTCGTTCGACCAACGCGAAGCCGAAGCCATCGACCAGATTCGTGCAATCCGCGTACGCGGCACACCAGATCTGGAAGGGCGTCCCCTCGCAACCTTCGAATGCTCGCCCGGCACGCTCGGCGCTGGCGAACAGCATGCGCATATCCTGGCCGGCAGTCGTGTGGGGGTCCTTTTCGAACCACTTCGGTACTGCTAGGTCGGCACTATGTCCGGTGGTCGCGGTTCGGCCGTCGCTGACCTCCACCCGCGCGGTGACCAGAGGGGCTTCCGTGACGGTGACCCTCCCGAAACGGAACGGAATCCGGGTGCGTGCGAGCTGCCCGGCGAAGGTCACCGATTGGATTCGGATCTCCATGAGTTGGCGTATAACTAACCGTTTGGTTATATAGCCGCAATGCCCGCCCAGGCGATCCGGAAACTGGCCTACCGGCCCCGAGACGCCGGCCGCACGCGTGTCGCCATCCTGGCAGCCGCGACCACGCAGTTCGCGGCCCACGGCCTCGGCGGTGCCCGGGTAGACGAGATCGCCCGAGGGGCCGGCGTGAACAAGGCGCTCCTCTATCACTACTTCGGGAGCAAGCAGGCCCTGTTTCTTGCCGTACTGGAGGGGGCCTATGCCAACATCCGCGGCGCTGAGGCGGCACTGGCGCTTGAGGCGGTCGATCCGCCCGAAGCGATGGAGCGCCTGGTCGATTTCACCTGGGACTATTTCCTGGAGCATCCGGAGTTCATCACGCTGCTGAACAGCGAAAACCTTCATCGGGCCCGGCATCTGAAGCGCTCGAAGCAGGTTCGCGTTCTTCACCATCCGCTGGTCGATCGGATCGGCGAGATCCTCGAACGCGGCGTCGCCCGCGGTGACTTCCGGGCAGACGTCGACCCGGTCCAGCTCTATATCTCCATCGCTGCTCTCGGCTACTTCTATCTCTCCAATGCCCACACGCTCGGAACGGTCTTTGACCGTGATCTTCTCACGGAGCGTGAAAAAGAGGCTCGGCATCGGCACGTGCAAGAAGTCGTGCGAGGCTATCTGCGCCCGGAGGCAATCGCGTGAGCGAGACCCATCCGAGCGAGCGCCTGAAACCCGGACGAGCGATCCGCGGGATGTCGGCCGTGCTGCTGCCATTCACCGCGTCGGGGGAAATCGATTGGCAGAGCTACCGCGATCTGCTTTCGCGGACCGCCGAGGCGGGGCTCACTCCGGCAGTGAACATGGACACGGGTTACGTGCAACTGCTCGATGACCCGACTCGCAACCAGGTGCTCGAAACCGCGAAGTCCGTTGTCGGCGCGGATTTCGTCGCCGGGGCGCAGGTCGGCGACCAGGCCGGGGATGCGTGGGACCGCGATGCGATCCGTGCGGCGATGGAGGCGATCGAGAGCCGCGGCGGAATTCCGGTCGTCTTCCCATCTCACGGTCTGACGTCTCTGGACGGCCCGGACTGGGCCGGCGCGCATTCCGAGCTCGCGCGGACGAGCGATCGCTTCATCGGCTTCGAGCTCGGCTCGATGTTCGTGCCCTATGGCCGCATCTACGAATGCGATGACTACGCCCAACTGATGGCCATCCCCCAGTGCATCGGTGCCAAACACTCGTCGCTCTCGCGCCAGCTCGAATGGGATCGGTTGGCGTTGCGCGATGCCCAGCGCCCGGACTTCCTGGTGCTTTCGGGCAATGATCTCGCGATCGACATGGTCATCTACGGAAGTGACTACCTGCTCGGGCTCTCGGCTTTCTCGCCGGAGCACTTCGCGTTGCGGGATCGTCTGTGGGAGACGCAAGACCCCGCGTTCTACGAGCTGAACGATCTGCTCCAGTACCTGGGCTGCTTCGCGTTCCGCGATCCGGTGCCGGCCTACAAGCACGATGCCGCGATCTTCCTCGAGCTGCGCGGCCGGATCGCCAGCTCGCGTACGCACCCGGGCTCGCCGGAGCGTCCAGCGAGCGACCGGGCTCCGCTCGCGGAGATTGCACGCCGCCTGGAGGCCTACGCGTGAGCGAGCCCCGAAAGCTCTCCCGGCTGCGAAGTCTGGACCAGCTCACGGCCTACCTGGACGAGTTGGGTGCCCGTCTTCCTCTCGACGCCGAGGTCGTGCCCGACGGACCTCTCGCCCAACCGCTCGAGGTGGGCGGCCACACACTCGGCAATCGCTTTGCGATCCTGCCGATGGAAGGCTGGGATGCCACGCGCGACGGAAGACCGACCGATCTCGTGCGGCGGCGCTGGAGCCGTTTCGGGGCAAGCGGCGCAAAGCTGATCTGGGGCGGCGAAGCCTATGCCGTTCGTCCGGAAGGTCGCGCCAATCCGAACCAACTGGCGCGGAATCCGGAAAGCGGACGGGATCTGGCCGAGCTTCGCGAGCTGTTGGCCGGCTCTCACGAGGAGCACTGCGGCGGATCCTCGGATCTGCTGATCGGCCTTCAGCTCACCCATTCCGGTCGGTTTGCCCGGCCCGACGGAGCGCCAGCGCCCCGACCGGCCTTCCGTCATCCGGTACTCGACGCCCGGGTTGGCGTCACGACCGATGAGGCACTGCTCTCCGACACCGAGCTCGACGATCTACTCGGCGACTACGCACGGACCGCGCATCTGGCGCAGGAAGAGGGCTTCGACTTCGTCGATGTGAAGGCGTGCCACGGCTACCTGGGCCACGAACTGCTTTCGGCCCGTCAGCGGCCAGGCCCCTACGGCGGAGATCTGGAAGGGCGCTCCCGCTTCCTGTTGCGAGCCATCGAGGCCGTGAAGCAAGCGGCGTCTGATCTCGCAGTCGGCGTCAGGCTCTCGATCTTCGACCTGCATCCATTCCACGCCGGCGAGGACGGGGTCGGTCGTCCTGAAGTTTCCGCGCACCAACCTTTCGGCGGCCGTGCCGACGGTTTGGGCCTCGACCTGGAGGAGAGCAGTGCGTTGGTTGCGATGCTTGCCGGGGCAGGTGTTGCACTTCTCTGCACGACCGCTGGCAGCCCCTACTACAATCCGCACATCCAACGCCCGGCCTTCTACCCGCCTTCCGACGGCTACCGTCCGCCCGAGGATCCGCTGGTCGGAGTCGCACGCCAGCTACGAGCGACGGCGGAGCTCAAGCGCAGCCATCCGGGGCTCTGCTTCGTGGGCTCCGGCTATACCTACCTTCAGGAGTGGCTTCCGCACGTGGCCCAGGCTGTCGTGAGGCTAGGAGAAGCTGACATGGTGGGGCTCGGTCGGATGGCGCTCTCGTATCCCGAGCTGCCGCGCGACGTGTTGGCGGGCGAGCCACTGAACCGGTCGCTCGTGTGTCGCACGTTCAGCGACTGCACGACAGCGCCGCGGAGTGGGCTCGTTTCGGGCTGCTACCCGATCGATCCGTTCTACAAGCGCAGCCCCGAAGCACAGCAGCTGGCCGAGTCGAAGCGGAATGCGCGAGAGGTGGGCGATTGATGCGGCGCGTCTTCTGGATCCTGCTGGTACTGGGTGTCGTTCTGGCGATTGCGTGGCATTGGTGGAGGGGGTCGGATCCGGCGGAAATCCTCGCGCGCACCGAGGTTCCCCCGTCGCCGGTACTCTCACCCGACGAAGAACTCGCGACCTTCAGGACCGCGCCCGGATTCCGCGTGGAGCTGGTTGCCGCCGAGCCTCTCGTGGTCGATCCGGTTGCGATGGACTGGGACGATCAGGGCCGCCTCTACGTGGTCGAGATGCGTGGCTTCATGCCAGACATCGACGGTACGGGCGAGGATCGGCCCATTGGCCGCGTGGTCGTGTTGGAAGATACCGATGGAGACGGTCGGATGGATCGCAGCGACGTCTTCCTGGACGGGCTCGCACTGCCGAGAGCGGTCGCTGTGCTTCCGGAGGGCATCCTGATCGCAGAGCCTCCGAACCTCTGGCTATGTCACGATCGCGATGGAGATCGCGCCTGCGACGAGAAGACACGTCTTACGGAGTACGCAACCGTCGGAAATCCGGAGCATCAGGAGAACGGCCTGCTCGCTGGGCTCGACGGGTGGATCTACAACGCAAAATCCGAGCGACGTTTTCGCATGAAGGGCTCGTCGATCGAGATCCAGCGCACGGTCTTCCGCGGGCAGTGGGGGATCGCCCAGGACGATGCCGGGCGCCTCTTCTACAACCACAATTCCGGCTTCCTGTACGGGGAGGCGATCCCCGGCGACTACGCGATGCGGCAGCCTGCTTCCGCGGCGACCATTCCGAAGCCCGGCGTGAACATCGCTCTTGCAGGAGGTGAGCAGGTCTTCGGGATCCGCGTGGCCCCAGGTTTGAATCGCGCCTATCTGCGGGGCACGCTCAGGCGGGACGGACGTCAGGCCGGGCCGACGGCCGTCAGCGGGCTGGCGATTCAGCGCGGTGATCAATACGGCCCGGAGTGGGTGGGTGATGCGTTCGTTCCGGAATCCGGAGGTGCGGCCGTCGCCCATTTCGCGATCGAGCGCGAAGGCACGACACTTCGTGCCGAGCACCGGCTCTATCCCGACGAGCAATGGGGCCAGCGCGAGTTTCTGGCCTCGACCGACGAGCGGTTCCGCCCGGTCGATGCGGACTTCGGCCCCGACGGTTCGATCTGGGTGATCGACATGTATCGCGGAGTGATCCAGCACGCCGAATACGTTTCTGAGCATCTGCGTGCCTACGTGAAGGAGCATGGCCTCGAGCCGCCGGGAGCGACCGGTCGTATCTGGCGCGTGCTTCGAGACGATCGGCCGGCAGCATCCCGGCCGCCGCCGCTCGCCTCCCTGGCGGATCAGCTAGCAGGCCTCGACCATCCGAACGGCTGGGTGCGCGATCGCGCGCAGCGACGCCTCGCATACGATGCCGCGCCTGCCGCGATCTTGGCGCTCCGTGAACTCGACAACTTCGGCCCGAAGGGTCGACAGCACGCTCTGTGGGCTCTGGCCGGGATGGACGCGCTAGACCCCGCCACCTGGCGCAGGGGGTTGGCCGATACCGATCCGGCCGTCAGGAGCGTGGCGCTGCGCGTCGGGGAGCCACTTCTCGGCGATCCGGATGTGCTCGCGACGCTCCTCTCGTTCGTGTCGGGTTCCGATCGTGCGGTCAGGCTCCAGCTGCTCCACTCGTTAGGCGCCGCGCCGGCGGAACATCGACCGCTCGCCCTGTTGCTCGAGGCGGGACGCCACGGAGATGCGCTCGAAGCGCAGGCCGCGATCTCGGGCCTGGCCGGACTCGAGCTTCGGGCCCTGCGCCGGGAGCTCGACACCGATGACGTGGCAGCGCAGTGGCTTGCCCAGCTCGCTGGGGCCGCCCACCTGGCTGCCCAGGGTTCCGGGGCTCCCGCAGCCGGCGCGGCCGAGCTCCTGGACCTGATCGACTCGCTGGCTGACGAGGACTCGTTGCTGTCGGTGCTCCAAGGGATCGAGGCGGCACAGCGAAGCCCGGGCAGCCGGATGGTCGATCTGACAGAGCCTCACCGGCTGTTCGATGCGGATCGGATTCGTTCGGATCGGGTCATGGGTGGGCTGCGTCGAGTCCGTCGTCACTTCACGTGGCCCGGAGATCCGACGCCCGGGGGAGCGCGGCCCCTCACCCCCGAAGAGCAGCAGCGCAAGGAACGGGGAGCCGCGCTCTTTGCCGCCAGCTGCGCCACCTGCCATGGCGCCGAGGGCCGTGGAAATCCGGGCCTTGCACCCAGCCTGGTCGGCTCGCCCTGGGTACGTGACGCCGATGAATGGCTGGTTCGCATCGTGCTCGACGGTCTGACCGGTCCGATCCGCATCGACGACGAAGAGTGGAATCTTACGATGCCCGGCCATCGGCACGATCCGCGCTTCACCGACGACGGACTGGCGGGTGTGCTCACGCATCTGCGCCGCTCGTGGGGTCACGCTGCGGAGCCGGTGGCACCGGATACCGCCGCGAGGATCCGCGCCGAGAGCGCCGAACGAGCCGCACCTTGGACCGCAGAAGAACTCCTGGATCTCCCCATCGAACATCGACTCGACCGCTACGCGGGTCTCTACAGTGTGCCGGTCGTCGGGATCGAGCTGACGATCGAGCGCGACGATTTCATTCTGACGCTGGGCAGGCGTGAAGGCGGCCGGGCCCCGTTGACCGAGGCGGACGCTGACCTGTTCATCGGCGAAGGCTTGACGATTCAGTTCGAGGCCGAGGAAGGCGGTCAGATCGACTCGGCCAGCGTGACCCTTGACGGAACGACCTTCCCGATCTCGCGGGTCGAGTAGGCCCGCGAACGCGGTGGGAACATTCTCTCCCTTCCGGCTGACGTGGCGCCTCTGATCGGGCAAGCTCCCGACGTGCCTCGCAGTTGCTTCCTGATCCTGTTCGTCCTGGGCTTCTCATGGGTGGGTTCGGCCCTGGCTCAGGCACCCGAGACGCCCGTGGTCGCGGAGCCCTTCGAACTGTCCGAGGTGACGCAGGAGTTCGAGACGCTGGCGCGGCTGAAGGCGGAAGCCCGCGTGTTGGTGGTGACGGATCCCGCCATCGACAGCCTGCGCGAGGACGTCCGGGCCGCCGGTCGGGATCTCGTTCCGGCACGCACCGAGCTTCACAATGCGCTCGCAGACCAGCCGGGTCGGGCTCGGACCGCCGATATCGAGCAGCTTTGGAAGGCGCGCGTGCAAGCGACTGCCGCATGGCGAGAGGTTCTCGGGCGACGTCTGGGCTCCCTCGAGAGCACCCGCGCGCAGCTGATCGACCAGCGGGGTCGTTGGGAAGCGACCCTTGCCAGCACTCGGGAGGAGGCTGCACCCGCTGAGGTGGGAGCGGCGGTACAAGCGGCCCTGGAAGGGCTCTCGGAGAGCGACCAGCTGGTATCGAACAGCGTGGGCCGATTGTTTGCGCTGCAACAGGAACTCTCGGGTCTGGAGGTGGGCATCGAGGAGGCCCTGCGCGAGATTCGCGCCTATCGCGAGGCGCAGCGCGCGAGCCTGCTCGAAGCCGAGGCTGCGCCACTTTGGGCACTGGATCTCGCCGGGGGCGAGCAGCCGCTGATGGAGAAGGCGGGCCTTTCGGCAGGTAGTGATTTCCGGGCGTTCCTCGAGTGGTGGCGCGCTTCCCACGCGCCACGCGGTCGGGTCGTTGGGTTGGTGCTCGGTGCGCTCTTGTTGACGCTCGCGCTTCGCGCACGTGCGCAGCACTGGTCGCCGGACGATCCTCGTCGCGAGCGCGGCCGGCTGCTGCTGCGTCGCCCCTGGTCCATGGCACTCACCGCCGGGCTCGGTGTAGCGGCACTGATGAACCCCGCGGCGCCGCGCCCGGTCGTGGAGCTGATGGGCCTGGTGCTCCTGCTGCCCGCCCTGAGGGTGCTCTCGGTCGCTGTGCCGAGCCGGTTCCACACCGCGCTGATCGGCCTGGCCGGGTTCTACGTATTGGATCGGGTGCGCGGAATCCTCGAGCCTCTCGAGCTGCTCGAACGCTGGTTGCTGCTCTTCGAGATGATGGCGGCTCTCGGCATCCTGTTCTGGCTGCTGCGTCCGAAGCGCCTCGAGAAGGACGAAGCCTGGCAACTCACCAGCCCCTTCCTGCTGTGGGCCGTGACGCGTCTCGGCGTGGCGCTGCTCTCCCTCTCCATCGTCGGGAACGCGCTCGGCTATGTGGATCTGTCTCGTGTCATCGGCGAGGGAGTGTTCCACTCCGTCTACCTGGGTGTCGTGATCGTCGGTGTGCTGCAGGTGGCGCGCAATTTCCTGGCCATCCTGGTGGGCAGCCAAGGTGCAAGAGCCGTGCGCATGATCCGGATCCAGCCGAGGCGGGTCGAGCGCGCCGTGCGACGAGGCATGGCATGGGCCGCCGCGCTGGGCTGGGTCCACCTCTCTCTGGGCCTGTTCGCGATTCGCGAGGCTGTCTACGGCGCACTGGTCACCGGGCTCACGACTCCCATCGTATTGGGCGAGGTCGAACTCCGCTTCGGAGATCCGGTGCTCCTGATCGCGGTTCTCTGGCTGGCTGTCCAACTTTCCAGGTTGCTGCGCTTCGTGCTGCAGGAGGAGATCTTCCCGCGGATCCGCATGCAGCGAGGCGTGCCGAATGCGCTCTCGACCATGCTCCACTATGCGGTGATGTTGCTCGCCCTGTGGATCGGTTTCTCTGCGATCGGGCTCGAATGGGACCGGCTGGCGATCGTGATCGGTGCGTTGGGTGTGGGCATCGGATTCGGATTGCAGAACGTGGTCAACAACTTCGTGTCGGGCCTGATCCTGCTGTTCGAGCGCCCAGTGCAGGTTGGAGACACGGTGCAGATGGGCCCCGTCCACGGTGATGTCCGCCGCATCGGGGCGCGCTCCAGTACCATCCGCACCTGGGACGGCTCGGAAATCATCGTGCCCAACGCCGATCTCGTTTCGCAGCAGGTGATCAACTGGACACTCTCAGACCGGCGGCGCCGCATCGATCTGGAGTTCGGTGTGGCCTACGGGACGGATCCGGAAGCCGTGCAGGCCATCTTGCAGGAGGCGGCAAGCCAGCATCCCGAGGTGCTCGAAACCCCCGCGCCCTCCGCACTCTTCACCGGTTTCGGCGATAGCGCGTTGCTTTTCGAGCTTCGGGCCTGGGTGCGGGATCCCGATTATTGGATGCCCGCGCGAAGCGACATCAACGTGACGGTCAATGCCGCGCTGGCAGAAGCCGGCATCGAAATTCCGTTTCCCCAGCGCGATATCCACTTCCGCACGCCTCTCGAAGTACCGACGCAAGGAGAATCGGAGGCCACGGACTGAGCGGGGTGCAACTCCCGCTGCCGGATCCCTGAATCCGGAAGTCGATTCCACCCATCACGCTCGGGTGTCGTTACCCTGCCGGAGATGGGAGCGGATCGCCGGGAACGGCTGAGGGCGGGTTGGGCGGCGGCTGCAGTGGGTGCGGCCGTATTCGCCACGAAGCTGTCGGCCTGGGTGGTGACGGGTTCGACGGCGGTATTTGCGGACGCGATGGAGTCCGTCGTCAATGTGGTGGCGGCGGCACTGCTGCTGGTCAGCCTCTACGTGGCCGCCCGCCCCGCTGACGAGGGCCACCCCTATGGTCACGGGAAGATCGAGTACTTCTCCGCCGGGATCGAAGGCGCTCTGATCGCGGTGGCGGCAGTGCTGATCGGTGTCGAGTCCGGACGCGCGCTGATTTCCGGAGCTCCACTGCAGCGTCTGGGTCTGGGTCTGGAGCTGGTCATTGCGGCAAGTGTCGCCAATGCACTGCTCGCGTTCTATCTGCTGCGGACGGGGAAGCGCACCCGCTCGGCGGCTCTGGTGGCCGATGGCAAGCACGTTCTCGCCGATGTCTGGACCAGCGCCGGGGTGATCATTGGGATGGCCGCAGTCTGGGCCACGGGCTGGGCGCGACTCGATCCGTTGGTGGCCCTGGCCGTCGCTGCACATGTGTTGCGGGAGGGATGGCTTCTGGTCAAGGATGCTGCGGAAGGGCTGATGGATGCGGCGGACAACGATCTTCTCGATCGTCTGGCCGGAGCTCTCCTCGAGGAGCGCGAGCCGGGTTGGATCGACGTTCACGGGCTGCGCGCCTGGCGTTCCGGCGCCGATGTCCACGCCGACCTGCATCTGGTCGTCCCGCGCTTCTACGACGCCGACCGGCTGCACGGGATCCACGATGCCGTCGAACTTGCCTTGGAAAACGATGTCCGGGCCGGAGAAGTCGTGGTCCACTTCGACCCTTGCCGCCCGCTCTACTGCGAGGGCTGTGTGATGGAAGATTGCCCGATGCGCAGCTCTCCTCTCGGGAGCCGGCTGCCCCTGGATCGCCAGCAGGCCGTTCGGGAAGACGCGGTGGTGGAGCTTCTGTACGACGGAGGTTCGTGACTCAGTCGCTGATCGGCTGTATGGCACCGGATTTCAGGCGCCCCAGATAGTCGTCCAGTGCGGCGCGCACCTTTCCGGAAAGCATCACCACCCCGATGACATTGGGTACGGCCATGCCGAGGATCATCAGGTCACCGAAATCAAGTACGGCCTGGGCCTGGAAGATCGCGCCGAGCCATGCAAAGCCCAGGAAGAGGGCCTTGTAGACGATGATGCTGCGCAAACCGAAGAGCTGCACCCAGCATTGCTCGCCGTAGTAGCTCCAGGAGATCATCGTACTGAAGGCGAACAGCACGGCCGTGATTCCGAGCACGACCTTGAACCAGGGGAAGGCGCTCTCGAAGGCCCAGCTCGTCATCGTGATGCCGGAGACATCTGGTTGGAGGTGGGCGCCGGTCACGACGATCACCAGCCCGGTCATCGTGCAGACGACGATCGTGTCGACGAAGGGTTCCAGGAGCGCCACGACGCCTTCGCGAATCGGCTCGTCGGTGGTGGCTGCAGAGTGCGCGATCGATGCGGAGCCGGTGCCGGCTTCGTTCGAGAAGGCGGCGCGCCGGAAGCCCTGGATCATTGCACCGACCAGGCCTCCGGCCGCGGCAGTGGGTGCGAAGGCCTCGCTCACGATGGTGGCCAGGCCCGCACCGAGCTCGCCGGCGTGCATCAGCAGGATCACGGCGCCGGTCGCCACGTAGATCGTGCACATGACGGGCACGAGGTAGCCCGCAACCTCGCCGATGCGCTTGATGCCGCCGACGATCACCATTCCCACGACCAGCGCGAGCGCGCCGCCGAACAGGATGGCCCCCGTCGTGTTGTCGAGCATCGGAATCAGGCTCGCAATCTGGGCGAAGGATTGGTTCGACTGGAACATGTTGCCGCCGCCGAAGCTCCCGCCGATGCACATCACCGCAAAGACCACGGCCAGGACCTTTCCGAAGCGGGCGTGCCCCAATTCTGCCAGGCCGTCGCGCAGGTAGTGCATCGCACCGCCGGAGACATGACCGTCTTCCCGGATCGTCTTGTACTTTTGTCCGAGCGTGCACTCGGCGAATTTCGAGCTCATGCCGAGGACGCCCGCAATGACCATCCAGAAGATGGCTCCCGGCCCGCCCACTCCGACGGCCACTGCCACGCCGGCGATGTTGCCGAGACCGACGGTGGCTGAGAGCGCTGCGGAGAGAGCCTGGAAGTGGGTGATCTCACCTGTTTCTCCGGGCCGCGTGTAGCGCCCTCGCACGCAATCGATGCCGTGGCGGAAGGCGCGCACGTTCACGAACTGGAAGCGCACGGTGAAGAAGACGGCGCCCAGCATCAGCCAGACGACGACGAACGGTAACTGGATCGCGTCGTTCCAGAAGGCCAGATCGAAGAAGAGCACCGCCGAAACCCAATCGACCAGGACGGTCTGAAAGAGGCCTTCGAGGGTGGCAAGGAAACCCGTGTTCTGTTCCATGGTCACGTCGCTCCCGGGTTCGTCGGGCCCGAGGGGGAGCGGGCCGTGATGGTTGGATGGCAGGTTCAAGGGTCTCGTCTAGCATAAGTGGTCCTCATGGCAGCATCGACTCTTTCTGAACATGAATCGAAGATCCTTCTGGCCGGGTTCGGCATTCCCATCTGCCGCGAAGCCGTAGCTGCGGACGCCGCTGCCGCGGTCAGCGCGGCGGAAGAGATCGGTTTTCCGGTGGCCTTGAAGTTGTGTGGCGACTCCATCGCCCACAAGACCGAACGCGATCTGGTTCGGCTCGGCCTCGGCGACGCGGCAGGCGTCCGAGCCGCCGCGGACGAGCTGTGGGCGAAGGTGACCCCGGACGATGGGCCGGTCGAGCTGTTGGTGGCGGAGATGATCGGGGGGCGCCGCGAGCTGATCGCCGGTCTGGTGCGAGATCCGCAGTTCGGCCCATGCGTCGTGCTGGGGCTCGGCGGGATTCTGGCCGAGGCGCTGAAAGACGTCGTTTTCGCTGCGGTGCCGGTGGATCGGACCGAGGCGCGAAAGTTGATCGGGCGGCTGCGAGCCTCCCATCTCATCACCGAGCCGTTTCGCGGGGAGCCGGCCGCTGATCTCGATGCGCTGGCAGACGTCCTCGTGGGTCTCTCTCGTCTCGCCGAGGCACGGCCCGATATCGCGAGTGTCGATGTGAACCCGTTGATTCTTCGCGATGGCAAACCCGTGGCGGTCGATGGACTGGTCGAACTGGGGGTGGCTCCACCCTCCACGGCTGTTTCGGCACCCGCATCGGGTGTCAGCCTGATCGAACGTTTCCGCCCACTATTCCATCCCCGTGGGATCGTGATCGCCGGCGTTTCTTCACACCCCGGAAAGTTCGGGTTCGTGACCTACCACAACCTTCTCCGCTTCGGTTACAAGGGGAAGTTGTTTCCGGTGACGCGGGACGGTGGAGAAATCCTCGGTCGACCGACGCTGGCGGGTATTTCCAAGGTGCCTGCGGGCGAGGCGGATCTCGTCTTCGTGTGCACGCCGCATCAAGCGAACATCGAGCTGCTCCGAGCCTGCGCCGAGCGCGGCATCCGGGCGGCATTCATCGCCAGCGGCGGCTACGGCGAGTCTGGCGAGGAAGGGCGCTCCCGGGAGCAGGAGCTCGTTCGCATTGCTGACGAGCTCGGCATGGTCGTGGCAGGGCCGAACGGGCAGGGCGTGATTTCGACCGGTCCCTCGATGTGCGCTCAGATCGTGGCGCCTTATCCGCCGGCCGGTCGGATCTCGGTGGTCAGCCAGAGCGGCAACCTGGTATCGAGCTTTCTCAACTACTCGGTGCTCACTGGCGTCGGCATTTCCAAGGCCGTGTCTGCTGGCAACTCCGCACAGACCAGCCTGCCGGATTTTCTCGACTACTTCGCGGCGGATCCGGATACGGCGGTGGTTCTCACCTATCTGGAAGGCGTACCCGACGGGCGGCGTTTTGCCGAGGCGGCGCGCAGCTTGACGGCGCAGAAGCCGCTGGTGTTGGTGAAGGGCGGCGTGGCCGCAGAAGGCAAGCGGGCGGCAGCCAGTCATACGGGTTCGCTCGCCAGCGATGACCGGATATTCGACGGTGTGGCCCGACAGGTCGGCGCGATTCGTGCGCCTACCGTTGAGCATGCCTTCGAATGGGCTGCGACGTTCGCCACCCAGCCGCTGCCACGCGGCCGACGAACGATCGTGTTCACCACGGCAGGTGGCTGGGGTGTGCTGGCGGCGGATGCATGCGCTGAGGCCGGTCTCGAGCTGATGGCCTTGCCTGACGATTTGCGCAATAAGATCGACAGCATGGTTCCGCCCCGCTGGAGCAGGAGCAATCCGATCGATCTTGCAGGGGGTGAGACTCGAGACACCATCCCCGAGGTGCTCGACCTGATCTGTGCGCATCCGGATGTCGATGCGGTGATCCACCTGGGTCTCGGCATCCAGGCCGCTCAGGCCGAAGCCTTCCGTTCAGGTGAGTTCCACCCGGACCATGGCCTCGATCGGATTGCAGACTTCCACGCCCGCCAGGATCGCCGCTACGCCCAGGCTGCCCG
>JAAELW010000420.1 GCA_024226235.1 bacterium | reverse complement strand
TGTTAAGTTGCCTGTTTCCCCTCGGGGAAACAGGCAACTTAACAGACGTGCCTGGCCCCGTTCTTAACGCCTGTCTATGCGACTAGAGGTCTTCGTCGCGAAGTCGGCTGCGGAAGTGTGAGCGTTTCGGTGGGTTGTCGACCAGAAACATGTCGGCGGGTGGGGCGGCCTGGAGGGCGCGCTGCCCCTCAGGGATCAATGATGCTCCGCTCGGTGCGAGCGCAAGGCGCCAGAGCTCGACGCGGCAACCCGAGCTCGCGGCTGCCAGCCGGGTGCGCTCTTCGAAAGAGTCGGCGACCAGCAGCGCTCGCGGTGAAAGCGATGGGTCGAGACGGCGCTCCGGAGCCAGCTGATGCCAGTCCGCCAGCCGCGGGGCAAGCCATGCGAGCTGGGCTACGAGTTCAGCCCAGGCTTCCAGGTCTCGCCCCGGCAGCGCGCGTTGCACCAGGCCGACACGGCCCGTCGGGTCCCGCACGATCCAGCCGATGTGGCCCCCGCAGCCCAGGATATCGCGCGCGATCACCTCCAGCGGATCGGTCAGCTCGAGAAGTGCGGCGCGTAGGTCGACTGCTTCGAAGGGCAGATCCCCGATGTGTGCGTTCAAAGTGGGTCGTCTCGCAGTCCCAAGGTGATGCTCAATGCAGGTCGTCTCTCAGCAGCTCGGCGACGTCGCGGAGAGCTCGTGTGGAGCGGCTGGTCGGGTTCCCCGGATGATGTTCGGCCAAGCCTTGCGCCAACTCCAGCTCGTCGACCAGGAGCCCGTAGCTCGTCAGACTGTGCCCGAAGCGGGCCTCGAAGAGCTCGGCCAGGCCGTCGAAGATACGGCGGGCCTCGGGAACGGTTTCGGCGCCGCGGACCGTGACGCCGATTTGCGACCTCGGTGCAGCGATCAACACGCGTTCGCAGAGTTCCAGGAACTCCTGCCGATCCTCATCCGACCCGCCGACCACGAGCCAGCAGCGCTCGAAGAGCCCCTTGTGTTCATCGCTCCAGGTCGCGTTGGACGGGACGTGCACCAGCACGACGGGGTCGCGTTCCTGGAGAAGCGAGTTCGCAGCCGCCCTCGCTGTGTCCAACAGGGGGCCGACATCCCTGCCCGAAAGCGTCACCCAGGCTGGCTTGAGCTTCTCGCTGGCCAGGTCGAGCCAGCGGGTCTGGTCGCGAAGAAGCTCTGTGGCTAGCAGCACAGGCTCGCGGCCCAGGTGGCGCAGCTCCACGGCCAGGTTCCAGAGCAGCACCGATCGGATCGCATCACGCGGGTGCATCGGTGCGGCGACGATCGGGCAGGCCGTCGCTTTCGGTTCTTCTTCCGGCGCCTCGGATGCGTCGTCGAGGAAATAGTGGAGGACGTCTCCGAGCTCGCGTGCCACGGAGCTAAGGAACGACGAGTACGGAGTTGCGTCCGCCGACCGGGCCGGGCACCGCGTGGGGGTTGTCCGGGTCTTCCCGCCACTTGCCATCGACCACGTATCGGTAGTGGTAGGTGCCCGGCGGCAGATTGAGGATCTTCGTCCAGACCCGGTCGGCCCCGTCGGCGCGCACCAGGGAACGGACATCCTTGTCGGGCACCCAGCCGTTGAAGTCGCCTGCGATGCGCACGTCGGTGGCGCCCGCGTCGCAGAAGCGCACCACGACCTCTCTTTCTTGTCCCTGGCTCTCGGTAGCAAGCTCCTCGTCGATCGGTGCCGATGGCCCGGCCAGCGCGATCTCCAGGGCCAGCGCCGCATAGTCGAGGGAGCCGTTGGCGGTCCGGGTGAAGCTGCCGATCGGCTGACCGCGGCGTGCGGCCTCGCGCAGCTTTACGTTGGATCGGATCACCGTGTCGAAGCAGAGATCTCCGAAGAGCGAGCGGATCTCGGCCAACGTGTCTCGGGCGTAGCGTGTGCGCCCGTCGTACAACGTCGGGAGGATCCGAACCGCGACCTCATGGCCGATGCGATCGGATAGCAACGCGATGGTCTCGAGCAGCTTCTGGACGCCATGGATGGCGAAATCGCTGGGCTCGAGAGGGACCACCACTTCGCGGGCGGCGCGCAATGCGTTGAAGGTGAGTACCCCCACATTGGGCGGGCAGTCGATCAGGACGAAGTCGTAGTCGTCCCGCACCGTCAGCAGTGCTGCCTCCAGGCGTTCCGTGCGGCGTTCGGCGTGCTCGCCGGTGAGCTTCTGCTCGAGGGCCGAGAGCACGATGCCCGAGGGTGCGACGTGGAGGCGGTCGCTCCACGGGCGGATCACCTGGGCCAGGCGTCCCGCGGCGGAGGATTCCACCGGCTCCACGAGCACCTCGTAGAGATTCTCCTCCAGTGCCTCGGGGTCGAATCCAAGGGCCAACGTGGCATGGGCCTGGGGATCCATGTCCACCAGCAACACCCGCGCTTCGGCCGCGAGCGCGCCAGCCAGGTTCACCGCGGTCGTGGTTTTCCCGCAGCCCCCCTTTTGATTCACGATTGCGAGGGTACGCATGTTCGGACACCTCCAAGAGCAGATGTGGTGGAGGAGGAGCCGGCAAAGAATCGGGTTTCGGGAACGGGGAGTTCCTGACCGCCGAATGTAAACGCAACTGTGTAGAGGGTCAACGGTGAAACTCCTTGAAAATCGACACGTTCGGGGGTTTTCTGCGAGTTGTAGAGGGCTTTCCCTGAATTCGCCGGCTCCGGACCCGTGAGGTAGCCTCGTCCGGTGACGGAGCCTAAGCGTGCAGACCGCGATTCCGGCGGCCGAATCTGGGTCGAGGACGGCCACGGACGCAGGCCCTTCATGCGGGGGATCATGATCCACTCGCTGATGTCCCGAGGTGCCTCGTTCGAAACGGCCTTCAAGGCGGCTTCCGAGATCCGGGCCACGCTGCGTGGTCGTGAGCAGATTGGAAAGGATGAGCTGGCCGCGTTGGTCGCGGAGCATTTCCCCGATGCCCTGGAGGAGCGGTTGCTCAGCGGCCCGCCCGAGATCCAGGTGACCGGGGGCCGGGAGCCGCAACCCTTTTCAAAGGGCGTGCTCTCGGCGTCGCTGCTGGCTTCTGCGATCGAGCCCGAGCAAGCGCACGAAGTGGGACGCGAGATCGAAGCCGAGCTGTTGGCAAGGGGCGACCCCTTCGTCGAGCGCGCCGAGCTCCGGTCGCTGGCTGCCGAGACGCTGGAACGCCGGCTCGGCGCCAGAGTGACCGGGCGATACCGGGCCTGGAGAGAGTTCCTGGACTCGGAGCGCCCGCTGATCCTGTTGCTTGCCGGAGCGGCTGGCGTAGGGAAGAGTTCTCTGGCCCAGGCCGTTGCCCATCGTCTGGGTATTGCCGGCGTGACTTCGACCGACGCGATTCGCCAGGTCATGCGCATCATGCTCGGGCCCGAGTTGGTCCCGGCCATCCACGCTTCGTCCTACGATGCCCACGAGGTCGTCGTGCGCTCGGAACAGGCCGAGGATCCGGTGATCGACGCGTTTCGCGCCCAGGCTGCCACGGTTTCGGTCGGCGCCCGTGCGATGATTGAACGCGCCATTGAAGAGAACACGAACCTGATCCTCGATGGGGTCGCGGTGCTGCCGGGCCTGATCGACGTGGCCCAGTATACCGACCGGGCCCACGTGGTCTTTCTCGTCGTCGCGACCCTGGAGGAGAAGGCCTTCAGCAAGCGCTTCGAGAAGCGCGCGCGGGGCGCCAGCGCGCGGCCGCCCCATCGCTACCTCGGAAACCTCTCCGCGATTCTTCGAATCCAGGATTACATCCTCGAGCTAGCCGAGCAGCACGATGTGCCGATCGTCGACAATGTGGATTTCGACGACTCGGTGCGATCGATCCTTCGCCACGTGACCGAGACCCTTCGCAAACAGGCCCCGGCTGAGGGGACCTGAGGAGGTGGCTCGCGCTTTCGCGTTGATCCTTGCCGCTCTGTTGGCCGGCTGCGCCACGCTCACCCTCAAGGAAGAGGAGCAGCTGGGTCGCGAGCTGGAGCGCGAGGTCCGGCGCGATCTGCGGATGCTGCGGGACCGAGTGGTGAACGACTACATCACGGATCTGGGCGAACGACTGCTCGCTGCCGCTGGCCCCCAACCCTTCGATTACAGCTTCTCGGTGGTCGAGGACGAAGAGATCAACGCCTTCGCGATGCCGGCCGGAGCGATCTACATCCACACGGAGACGATCCTCGCAGCCGGCAACATGAGCGAGCTGGCCGGGGTGATGGCTCATGAGATCGGGCACGTCGTCTACCGGCACACTGCCGAGAACTACAACCGGGCTCGGGCGACGGGTTGGGTCCACCAGGCGGCGGTCGTCGGCGCAGGGATGGCCGGTGGAAGTGCGGCTGCCGGTGCGGCGAACCTGCTGGGTGGTCTCTCGGCCATGGCCTTCATCAACTCCTACGGGCGCGAAGCCGAGCGGGAGTCGGATGCCTTCGCAGCCGAATTGCTGCCCAGCGCGGGCATTCACCCGGAGGGAACCTGGACTTTCTTCGAAACCCTCGCCGCCGAGGAGGGCGCGCATGTTCCGGCGTTCCTTGCCAGCCACCCGGCACCTGCAGAGCGACTGGATACAGCGCGCAAGCGCAGCCTGACGGCCAGTCTTCCGCCGGATCTGCGGATGGACGACGGAGGCAGGCTGGAGATCATCCAGCGTCGCATCGAGCTGTTGATGGGCTACGGGTCGCTCGACCCCACCCGGCGCCAACGCCTGCGTCACTGATGGGCGCGCTATTCTCCGCCCGCGCATGAGGATGACCTCGGCGCATGGAGACCGCATGCAACCCCCTTCGCCTCGTACCCTGGGTGAGCTTCGCCAGGCCGGCCACCAGCTCCGCAGCCTTCGCCAGGAGATCCGCGCCAATCTGCTTCGGAAAATGTCGACGGGGGAGACCCTGTTTCCGGGGATCGTCGGCTATCAGGATACGGTCATACCGGCGGTCGAGAATGCGCTGCTCTGTGGCCACGACCTGATCTTCCTGGGTGAGCGGGGACAGGCGAAGTCGCGGATGATCCGGCAGATGGTGGGTCTGCTCGATGAGTGGATGCCGATCGTGGCAGGCAGCGAAATCCACGACGACCCGTTTGCGCCGGTATCGGCGTTCGCGCGGCAAGAGGTGGCCCGGTGCGGCGACGCCACCGTGATCGACTGGGTGCACCGGGACGATCGCTATGTCGAGAAGCTTGCGACGCCCGACGTTTCGATCGCGGATCTGATCGGTGACGTCGATCCGATCAAGGTCGCGGAGGGTCGCACGCTCGGCGATGAGTTGACGATCCACTTCGGTCTCCTCCCTCGCACGAATCGGGGGATCTTCTGTATCAACGAACTGCCAGACCTGACGGAAAAAGTGCAGGTCGGGCTCTTCAACGTGATGCAGGAGCGCGATGTCCAGGTGAAGGGCTACAGCGTGCGTCTGCCCCTCGACGTCCTGGTCGTGGCCAGCGCCAACCCGGAGGACTACACGAGCCGCGGGCGCATCATCACACCGCTCAAGGATCGCTATGCGGCGCAGGTGCGGACCCATTATCCGATCACCCGGGAGCTCGAGCTCGAAGTGATGCATCAGGAAGCGCGTGCGCCGGAGGTGCCCCTCGTGCTGGCCTCCGTGCCAGCGTTCATGAGCGAGATCGTCGCCGAGCTGACTTTTCAGGCGCGTGCCAGCCCGGATGTCAACCAGACCTCCGGCGTGTCCGTGCGGATGTCGATCGCGAACTACGAGACCCTGGTGGCCAACGCGTTGCGTCGGGCCCTCCGGTTCGGCGAGAAGGAGGCCGTGCCGCGGATCTCGGATCTCGACGCGCTCGTGACGTCCACCGCAGGCAAGCTCGAGCTCGAGTACGCAGGGGAAGATCGGACGGAGGTCGAGGTCGTGCGCGATCTCATCCAGCGGGCGACACGGCATGTCTTCGATGCCCGGGTTCCGCTGGAAGGCATGGCGCCGGTGATCGACTCCTTCAACCAGGGCTGGAACGTCGAAGTCTCGGCAGACATGGCGGCCGCGGACTACCTGGAGGGCCTCGATGAGATCCAGGGCCTGCGCGATGCTGCGGCTCGGCTGGCCGGCGGCGATTCGCCGGAGCGCCTCGCATGCGCCATCGAGTTCCTGCTCGAAGGCTTGCACCTCCAGAACCGGTTGAACAAGAACACGAACGATGGGAACGCGCGCTATGGCGCGCCCGGAGGCGGATGACGGTCCACCGCTATAGCCGCTGGGACGGGACCCAGCGTGAGTTCTCCTTCGATGCAAAGGGGGCCCTCGACGCGCTCTCGGAGCTGTTGATGGAGGGTCTCGATGTCGACCAGGCGCTCGAGTGGATGCGCCGCGGAGGCTTCGATCTCGGCGGCATGAACTTCCGGGTCATGGGTGCAGAGGAGCTGATCTCAGAGCTGCGCGAGCAGATGCAGGAACTCCTCGACCGGTACCGGATCGACCGATCCCTCGAGGAGCTCGAACGCAAACTCGATGACATCCTCGATCGTGAGGAGCGCGCCCAACGCGAGGCTCGAGGTCTCGAGTCCCAGGCCATGAACGAGTTCATGGAACGGCGCCATCGAGAACACGAGTCGCTTTCCGATGCGATCGAGGCGTTCCGAAGCCACACGTTTGTCGATCGCGAAGCCGGCGAAGAGTTCCGGGAGCTGCTGGAGGAATTGGATCGCCTGCGGGAGCTGGAAGAGTTCCAACGCGAGTACGGCGAGCGGTTCCAGGGCGAAGAGGCGGCGGACTACCAGAAGGCCCAGGAGATCCGGCGCCAGATCCAGGCCTTGCAGCAGATGGCTCGCAACCTCGCTGCGGGTCAACTCCAGGAGATTTCACTCGAGGAACTCCGCGAGTTCCTTGCAGAGGACGGGCTTCGATCGTTCGTGATGCTGCGGGGCATGGAGCAGGCGCTCCAGGACGAGGGTTTCCTGCGTGCCGGCCAAGACGGAATGGAGCTCACGCCTCGGGCCATCCGCAGGATCGGCGCCCAGGCACTGGCCGCCGTCTACAGCAAGCTGCGCGCCGGGCGCAGTGGAAGCCATCAGACGATGCATCGGGGGATTGCCGAGCCACGGCCCGACGAGACCCGCCCCTGGGCGTTCGGCGATGCGCTCGATGTGCATGTGGTGCGCACGATCTTGAACGGCGTGAAGCGTGCGGTGGCCGAAGCCAGACCGATGACGCCCGTGCAACTCGGTGTGGAAGATCTCGAGGTGCGCGAATGCGATTTCAGCACCCAGACCACGACGATCCTGCTCCTCGACATGAGTTGGTCGATGTCCTGGGCCGGACGGTTTCCCGCTGCGAAACGCGTGGCCCTGGCTCTCGATCATCTGATCCGCACACGCTTTCCACGCGACGACTTCTTCGTGGTCGGCTTCTCGACCCGGGCTCGGGAACTGCCGATCAGGGAGCTGCCGCTGGCGCGCTGGGACATGGGCGACCCGTTCACCAACCTCCAGGACGGCCTCCGAGTCGCCGAACGATTGATCGGCCAGCACCCGAGCCCGAGCCCCCAGATCCTGGTGATTACCGACGGCCAGCCGACGGCCTACTTCGAGGGCCGGGAGCTGCGAGTGGAATGGCCTACCGGGTTTGGCGGGGTCTCGCCCCAGGCGGTGGCGGAGACGCTGAAGACGGTCCGTCGCGTGACGCGCCGCGGAATCACGATCAATACCTTCATGCTCGACGATGCTCCCGAGTTGGTGGGCTTCGTCGAGCGGATGACCGAGATCAACAAGGGACGGGCGTTCTTCACGATGCCGAACCAATTGGGGACGTTCCTGACGGTCGACTATCTCGCAGAGAAGCGGAGTAGGTTCCGCTGAGCCAACCCATGAGTCAACTCCTGGATCTCAGCGGGTGCCCGCGCAGGGTGGCGGCCAATCTGGCACGGACAGCACGTCTGGGCGTGGCCCGTGGCATGTTTGGTCGGGGGCCCGTGTGGTTGCGTCTTCGCCTGACCTCGCCGGTTCCCGAACTGGCCGCCCCCGCCTGGTTCGGCCAGCGCGAGCCCCGACTTTCGCTGCTCGATGTGTTGCGGGTGCTCGACGTGGCCAAGGACGATCCCGATGTGGGTGGGGTCGCAATCCGCCTGCTCGGCCCGCCCGGTGGAGCCTCCCGTGTCGAGAGCCTGCGCCGGGCAATCGGAGCCGTGACCGAAGCGGGGAAGCCGGTCGTCATCTGGTCCGAGAGCCTCACCACCCAGGAGCTGTGGCTGGCCAGTGCCGCGAGCCGGGTGGTGATCCCGCCGTCGGGCAGCGTGCATCTGCTGGGCTTCCGCTTCGAGGGCTTCTTCCTGCGCGACCTGCTGCACAAGCTCGGAGTCCGCGCGGACGTGCTGCGGGTGGGCGAATTCAAGAGTGCGGGTGAGATCCTGACCCGTTCCGGTCATTCCGAAGAGGCTCGCGCCCAGTTGGAAACCCTGGCAGATGATCTCTTCGAGACCCTCGTCCGCGATGTGGCCACCGGCCGTGGGCTCTCGGAAGAGCAGGTGCGCGGCCATGTGGACCGAGGCCTTCTCACTGCCGCACGAGCAGAGGAGGCGGGGCTCGTCGATGCCTGTCAGTATCCGGACGAGCTCGAACGCATGCTATGCGAGCTCGTGCCGGCCGCGTGCAATGACGACAAGCCAAGGCTTCTCGATGCATCCACCTACATCGCTCTGCGCGCATCGGATTCGGGATTCCAGCCGTTGCTTCAGCCTGCACCACGGATCGTCTACGTCGCGGCCCGCGGCGGAATCGGACGCGGGCAGGGCCTGCGCGGAATTGCGGCCGACACCTACCGGAGGTTGCTCGAGCCCCTGGCCGAGCGCGAAGACGTGCTGGGAGTGGTGCTGCGGGTCGATAGCCCGGGAGGCGAGGGTGTCGCCTCGGATCTCTTGTGTCGGGCGGTGCGACGCGTTTCCGAGCAGAAGCCGATCGTCGTCTCGATGGGGGATACCGCGGCAAGCGGGGGCTACTTCCTGGCCGCCAGTGCCACCGCAATCCTCGGCGAAGCCACCACCGTGACCGGCTCGATCGGTGTGGTGGGCGGGAAGCTCGATTTCTCGGAGCTCTACGAGCGCGTGGGTGTCGGCCGGGATGCCGTGGAACGCGGTGCTCAGTCGGGCCTGCACAGCGAGGCCCGGGGCTTCACGCCATCGGAGCGGCGCGCGCTGCGTGATGAGTTGGGCGCGCTCTATGAGCTCTTTCTGGAGCGGGTGGCCCAGGGACGTGGTCGAAGCCGCGATGAGATTCACGCTCTGGCCCAGGGGCGCGTGTGGAGCGGCGTTGGCGCCGTTCACCACGGCCTGCTGGATGGTCTCGGGGGGCCCTTGGAGGCGCTTCGCGAGGTCCGAGATCGTGCCGGTCTGGGGCTCGGCGAGCGGGTCCTGCTCGAGGAGCACCCGCGGGTGCCGCGGCTGGCTGGGGTCTGGGAGATGCTCGGGGCGTAGCTGTGAAGAGAGGGGCCAGGCA
>JAAELW010000419.1 GCA_024226235.1 bacterium | reverse complement strand
TCTTCGATCGGGATGCCGGCGATCCCCGGTAACGGCTTCGTCGGTGAGTGGACCATCCTCGTCGGGGCCTTCGCGATGGCGCAAAAATACTGGGCCGTGCTGGCGGCGACCGGGATCGTCCTGGGTGCCGTCTACATGCTGTGGCTGTACCAGCGGACGATGTTCGGTAAGCTCGACAACGAGGCCAACTTCAAGCTCGTCGACCTGAGCCCGCGGGAGATTCTCACGCTGGTGCCGTTGACGGTGCTGGCCTTCTGGATCGGAATCGCTCCTGCGCCGTTCTTCGCGGTGCTCAAAGAACCGGTCGAGCGGCTGGTGCGCCAGGTCGAGCAGCGGGAGCGGTATCCGACCAACGTCGCTCAGCCGCAGTTCCTGCCCGAGCTGCCGACGACCGAACTGACCTCGAGGAGAATCCAGCGTGGGGAGTGAGAACGAACACGAGTTCATCAAGCGGGAAGAGCTGGCCCGGATCAAGCGGACCCGGCACAAGGTCGCCGCGGAGCTCGCCGCATCCGAACAGGCTCGGCTCAAACAGCTGCATTGGATGCGCTGCCCGAAGTGTGGGATGGAGCTCGCGGAAATCGAATACCGGGGAGCCCGGGTCGATTCGTGTTTTACCTGCGGGGGAATGTTCCTCGATCGTGGAGAGGCCGAGACCGTCGCCTCCTGGCAAGACCCGGGGTGGTTGCAGAAGTATCTCGGCGAGTTGTTCGGCTCGGACAAGTAGGCTGCGTCAGAGGTAGTAGGCCAGCAAGAACGCGCAGAGGATGATCGCCACCCAGAGCACGGTACTCCCCGTGGGCCAGCTGCGCGCGAAGATCCCCTCCGGCCCGTAGTGCCGGTAGACCCCCTCGATTAATCTGACGACCCTGCTGTAGCCCGTCTGAACCACGCCACGGTAGGCGGTGTCCGCGACGCGGGCCACGCCCAGGGACCAGACCGGGAGGATCCGCCGGTAGATCCAGTCGGTGTCGAG
>JAAELW010000418.1 GCA_024226235.1 bacterium | reverse complement strand
TGCCCATTTCCCTGAGGGGAAATGGGCAACTTAACAAACGTGCCTGGCCCCTATCTTAACACGCTACCTTACAAGCAGGGGCCCCCCGTTCGAGGCGGGTCTTTCGACGGCCTGCTAACGATCCGTGGCCACCAGAAGGAGCAGATGCCGGTCGCCCCCGATCAGTTGAAGGGCTCGGCGCGCCTGATCAGCTCGTCCAGACCCGGCTCGTCGGAGTTCCTGGGCTTGCCTGGGTGGATGATGCAGACCTGGCAGGCCTCGGCGGCTTCGACGAGCTCCCGATAGGTGCCCGCAGAGGGATCCACGATGTGGGCCTGCTTGTTCTCGTCGTACGCGAACATCCTGCCGTTCAGTTCCGTGCACTCGTCGCAGGTCGTGCAGCGGGGCGTCTCGATGTAGGGCTCGTCTGCCGACCGCTCCTCCGGCTCCGGTTCCACAGCCGGCGCCGGAATCGCATCGGCCGGCTGGATCGCAACGCTCGCGGGTGCCGGAACAGCTCGTTCCCTCAGCTCTTCCAGCTCCCGCTCCTTCTCGCGCTCCCAGACATCTCTCTCGCGCTCGAGCAGATTCAGTGCGTGAGAGTTATGGATCCCGCCCAGCTCCTGCAGCGCGCGCCACATCTCGCTGCAGCGACGCGCGGCGCGGATGAGCTGCTGGTCGACGACGAGCTTCTGGAGGACGTCATCCCCGTTCACCATCGAAACGTAGGGAACCTTGTCGAGGGCTTCGGCATCCGCCAGCTCCAGGTATTCGCTCGCGGGGATCAGGCTCTCGTTCCAGTCACCGGGCGGAACCGGCGCAAAGTGTCGGGCGTAGCGCTTGTCGGAAGCCGCGAAGTCGACGAACGTGAACGCGACCTCCTCCGAGACACGCTGAAGATCAGCGTCCTCGTACGAGAAGGAGTGGACCGGCCAGTCGACCTCGGCCTGCGGGTTCCCCGCAACGTCGAGTCGCGCTGCCCAATCCGGACCTGCGGCGGGATCGTACGCAAACGCCGGAAAGGCACGCGACTGCATCGCGGAGGCCGCCTCGAGGTAGGGAGGAAGACCCGGGGCATTCTCCACCGAGCCCGTGAAGATGCTGAAGAGTGCCGGCCCCTCATAACTCAGGCCCCGAAGGATCCTGTCCCTCACCTGATAGAGATTGGAGCTGGCCGACTGCAGGACGAAGGAACCGTTCATCCCAACCGCCATGCCGGCCAGCTGCAGGCCCCTGGCACCGAGGGTGAACTGCCCGTTCGCGAGCGCGGGCCCGCCCAGGATGTCGCTCATCTGGACCAGGATCTTCAGCGGCAGGCCCGATGAGAGCGCTTCGATGCACCTGGCCTTCTCGCTCCCCTCGCAATCCTTGTCGTGAAGGCGGACCAAATAGGACGGGAAGAGCGCCAGGTCCTCTGGGGCGAGTGACGTCTCATCGAAACGATCGAAGAGGGCATCGTGCTCCGACTCGCGGTAGCGATTGTCGAGCTCGAGCTCGGCGATGCCAATCGCCTTGACGAGCTCGACCATCTCCGGGATACGCTCGCGGAAAATCTCCCACGCACGCGTACAGCTGTCGAAGACGAACGAATGCGCTGCCGCGCGGCCCGGGTCGCGTACCGGTTCGGCCGCAGGCTCGAAGAACCGCTGCGACTCCAGCACCGAGATGGCAGAGCGGATCCGCTCCCGCCTGGACCCCGAGAGCGAGCTCTCGGAAGACACGGTCCTGAGGACCCGCGACATCGCCTCGAAGTCGAAAGTGTCCCCGACGTGATCTCCCATGGATCCCGCGAGGCTCTTCGGGTCTCGCGCCTCCGCCGACTTCTGGAAATCGGCCTCCAGGATGCCCGAGAGCTTCAGGAGCAGCTCGTCGATCTCCGCCAGCGCGATGCGGCTGCGCTCCTGCTGAACCGCCCTCCAGGCGTGTTCGAAGACCCGGGCAGGCGTGTCGTCATCGCAGTCAATGACTTCGCCGTCGACGCGCGGTGCACCTCCCGGGCGACTCAGGCTGTCTCGCAGCAGCTCCGCGGAGGTCTCGTCGCTCTCCGACAGGAGCTTGCGTTCCGCCAGACCCCAGAGCTCGGAGAGCGTCGCCTCGACACCCTCCGAGAGCAGCACCCGCATCGCGGTCTCGAGCCGCAGGTAGTGGCTGCGCAGGCGCTCACCCTCTGCGCCCGTCGGAGCGATCTCCCGCAGCACGCCGTCCACGACGCTCGAGAGAGAGCGCACGATTGCTCCGTCGTCGTCGCGTTCGACCAGCACCAGAGGGAAGTCGTAGCGGAGAACCGAGAGGTCCCTGTAGGGCGCCAGCAGGGCGGAGCGTAGCCCGGACTCCTCGCGCCGATCGTCGCCACCTCCATCTCCGGTCAGATGGAAGCGAACCAGCTCGCGAAGACCCGTGCTCATCCCCTGCCCTCTCGCTCCTCGGACGGGGGCCAGACCGTGAACTTGTCCAGCTCCGCCTCCAGGTTTGTCCGAACGGTCTTCGGCGTGCTGAGCGTGTCGGAGCCGACGACGTCCTCGTAGCAGACCGCAGCCTCGTTTCGATAGAGGATTCCGATCGGGATCCGATCCGTGAGCGAAGCGATCTCCCTGGCCCGGTTGATGTCGCTCGGATCGTGCACCTCCCGCTGCGGGTAGGCCCTCGACAGGTCCGGCGTCGCAGGGATCCCGTCCTCGTGCGTGAGCAGGAGCAGCCGCTCCGGATCCTGCATGAAGGAATCGAAGTGCGCCGGCAGGAACTCGGGGCACCTCTGCACGATTCGAATGAAGGAGAGTCCCTTGTGATGAAACGCCTGCGAGATGATCTCGTACAGGTGGGCGGGAGCCCAGTCTACCGCTTGGGCAACGAACGAGACATTCGCCACTCCGAGCGTCGTAGCGAGCGGGTTGAGCCCCTCGAGGTAGGCACCCCGCGGCGTGGTGTTGCTCTTGAGGCCCTTGGGCGAGGTTGGGGAGGCCTGCTTCTTCGTCAGACCATAGATCTCGTTGTCATGCAGCATCACCGTCATGTCCATGTTGTAACGGATCGCGTGGAGCCAGTGGGCGGCGCCGATGCTGCAGCAATCGCCGTCTCCCGTGTTGACGAAGACGTGGAGGTCCGGCCTCTTGAGCTTGATGCCCTCCGCGACGGGCAGGGCCCGCCCGTGCAGACCATGGAACCCGTAGGTCTTCATGTAATGCGGGAACCTGCTCGAACAGCCGATGCCGGAAACGAAGACGAGATTCTCCAGCGGCAGCTGCTCGTCGCGACACAGGCGCTGCACGGCCGCGAGAATCGCGAGATCTCCGCAACCCGTGCACCAACGGGGCACTTCGGCCTCGTAGTCCTCGAGCTCGTAGTCTTCTCGATCGGACCACTGCAGGCATCTCGGTGCGGAAACGGACATCACCATCTCTTCTTCTCCCAGCATCTGCTAACGCAGTCTCTGCCGGATGGCCTTCTCGATGCGACCCGGCTTGATCGGCTGCCCCTTGACTTCGCCCCAGCAATCGATGTCGACGAGACATCTGGCACGCAGCATCCACGCCAGATTCGAGTAGCGACGGTTCTCCTCGTCGATCAGCTCGTCTTCCAGATCGTCACACCAGTTGGTCTCGACGGTCATCACACGCTCAAAGCCCTGCAGCACCTCCTTGATGCCGGACGCCATGGGCTGCAGGAATTTCAGGTGGAGGGCGGACACGCTGTAGCCATCCGCACGCACGCGCTGCACCGCTTCCTCGATCGCCCCCTTGGTGCTGCCCCAACCGATGACCAGGAGCTCGCCCTTCTCGTCGCCGAAGAGCGGCGGCGTCTTCAGCGTCTTCTGCAGCGCGGCAAGCTTCAGGCTGCGACGCCTGATCCCCTCCTGGTTCACCGCAGGGTCGTAGGCAATGCGGCTCCTGCTGTCGTGGGCCAGCCCCGTGAGGGTGTGCATGCCGTTCGGCTGGCCGGGAATGAACCTGCGGGCCAGTCCGGTCTTGGGGTTCCAATCGTAGGGCGTGACGCCTTCGGGAACCGGGCTCTGGTCCACCGGGGGAGCCAGCCAGTCCTCATGGAAGTCAGGCCGCGGAAACGGCTGCTGAGCCGTCCCCAGGCTGGCGTCCGAGAGCAGGACGACGACCACGTTGAACATCTCCGCGATCTTGCGCGCGGTGATCACGGAGTAGAAGCAGTCCTCGATGTCGGAGACCGCCATGACCACCTTCGGGGCATCCCCGTGGCTCCCGAAGCAGGCGGAGAGCAGATCGCCCTGCTCGACCTTCGTGGGCTGGCCGGTGGCAGGACCACCGCGCTGGACATTCACCACGACGAGAGGGATCTCGGCCATGACGGCGAGGCCAATTCCCTCCTGCTTCAGCGAGTAGCCTGGACCCGAGGTGATCGTCACGGCGCACTTGCCGGCATAGGACGCCCCGATGGCGAAGGCGCAGGCGGCAATCTCATCCTCCGCCTGGTGCACGACGCCGCCGACGTTTTGGAAGACCTCGCTCAGGTAGTGCGAAGCCGAAGTAGCAGGCGTGATGGGGTACATGGCGCAGACTTCCATGCCGGAAGCCATCACGCCCAGGCCGAGCGCGGTGTTGCCGTTCACCACGAGCCGGGGCTCCGTGGCCGGCGTAGCCGGGACGCTGAAGCGGATGTCGAGGTTTTCCTCGGCCCACCCCCAGCCCGCCTCGAGAAGCCTCTGGTTGGGTGCGATCACGCTCTCGCCCTTCTTCGCGAAGGTCAGAGCCACCTGCTCGAGCGCCAGTGCGCGGTCCAGGCTGTAGATCCTGCACAGGAGCCCGAGGACGAACATGTTCTTGCCGCGCCGGGCGTCGGTGACGAGCCGCAGGCACTCGGTCTCCATCGGAATCTCATAGACGCGGTATCCGCCCTCGACCAGCTCGTTGCAGATCGTGGCATACAGGGTAGAGATCTCGGGATCCCGATCAGTGCGCCACTTGCTCTCGAGGAGGATGATGCAGCCCGGCTTCAGCTCGCCGTCCCGAAGCCGGCCGAGTAGCACATGCTCGTTGAAGGCGACCACCAGGTCGGCAGCATCGCCTCCGTTGGTGATGGCCCCCGACCCCAGTCGAATGCGGTTGCCACTGGCCCCTTCGACACTGCGGGCCGGAGGCTGGATCTCAGCGGGGATGATTTCGACGGTCCAGATGCCGTTTCCCATCCTCGCCGCGATCGACGCGAAGGACTGGCCGCATTTCTGCGCGCCTTCGCCCGAGTCGCTGACGATCTCGACGACGTGCTCCGCGAGCTCGACCGCGGACTTCTTGCGCGCAGTCGTCTTGTGCTTTCCGCCTTCATTCATCTCTGCTGCCGCTCCCAACGCTCAGCCCACGCGCACGCGCGAGAAGTTCCGCTCCCCGGCGTCGATTCCGAACAACTTGTCCGCGCTCCCGATGCGCTCGGGGTCGTAGACACTCTCGCTGCCGCGTATCCCCAGATAGGCCGTCATGCTGCGTGCCGCCTGGCGGCCCGCGCCCATCGCCAGGATCACGGTGGCTGCACCGGTCACAATGTCGCCTCCCGCATACACCCCCGCCATCGAGGTCGCGAGGTCCTCATCTGCTTCGATATAGCCCCACTTGTTGAGCGCGAGCTTGGACGTCTGCCCGATGACTGGATTCGCATTCGTCCCGATCGCGTAGACCACCGTGTCGGTCTCGAAATCGTACTCGCTGCCCTCGATGGGAACCGGGCGCCGCCTGCCGGAATCATCCGGCTCGCCGAGCTCCATGCGGATGCAGCGCATCGCGCAGACCTTGCCGTCTTCGTCGGCCAGGATCTCGACCGGCGCCGTCAGCCAGTGGAACTCGACCCCCTCCTCGTCGGCGTGCGCGATCTCCTCCTCGCGGGCCGGGCTCTCGGCGCGGGTGCGGCGGTAGACGCAGTGGACCTTCTCGGCACCCGATCTCAGACTGACCCGCATCGCGTCCATCGCCGTGTTGCCCGAGCCGATGACGGCCACGCGGGCGCCGAGATCCAAGGGCGTGTCGTACTTCGGAAACTCTCCGGCCCGCATCAGGTTGCAGCGCGTCAGCAGCTCGTTGGCCGAGAGCACGCCGTGGAGGGACTCGCCGGGGATCCCCATGAAGCTCGGGTATCCGGCACCGCTCCCGACGAAGACGGCATGGAAGCCCATCTCCTCGATCATCTGCTCGATCGTGAAGAGGCGCCCGACCAGCGTGTTGCACTCGATCTTGACGCCGAGCCGGGCGAGGCCCTCCATCTCGGCGTCGACCACCGAATTCGGAAGCCGGAACTCCGGGATGCCGTAGCGCAGGACACCACCGGGCGCGTGCAGAGCCTCGTAGACAGTGACGTCACAGCCCGCCTTGGCCATGTCCGCCGCACAGGCAATGCCGGCCGGTCCGGAGCCCACGATGCCGACATTGAAGCCGTTCGGCTCGATGTGCGGCGTGCGGGTCCAGCCCTCGGCGAGTGCCAGGTCTCCCACCCAGCGCTCGAGCCTGCCGATGGCCACCGGCTCGAGCGTGTCGCCAACGGGACAGACGGCCTCGCACTGGTCCTCCTGCGGACACACCCTGCCGCAGATCGCGGGCAGCAGGTTCGCGTCGGTGAGGATGTCGAAGGAGCCGCGGTAGTCCTTTTGGGTGATCTTCTCGATGAAGCGGTCGATATCGATCGCAACGGGACAGCTCTTGACACAGGCGGGGTCCGGACAGAAGAGGCAGCGCTCTGCTTCGAGTAGCGCGTCGTCGCGTCCGTAGCCGAGTGCGACTTCACCGAAGTTCTGCACGCGCTCGACGGGATCCTGCACGGGGATCGCAGTCCGCTCCTGCGGAATGGTCCGAATCGTCTTCTTCTTCTTCGCCACTCTCACCCCGCTTCCGCCGCCTCAGCCGAGCTCCGCGCCGTCCGTCGCCTTCGACCAGGCGTCGAGAGCCTGCTTCTCTTGTGTGGAAAAGCGCCTCAGCCGACTCATCAGGTCGTCGAAATCGACCTCGTGGCCGTTGAACTCGGGGCCCTCGACACAGGCGAATCTGGTCTTGTCGCCAACCTGCACGCGGCAGCCTCCGCACATCCCCGTCCCGTCGACCATGATGGGGTTCAGGCTGACGATGGTCTCGATCCCGTGTGGACGTGTCGTCTCCGCGCAGGCCCTCATCATGATAGGCGGCCCGATGGCGACGAGCCTGTCGACGTCGTTGTGCCGCTCGAGGGCCTGTTCGATCCCGTCGGTGACCAGCCCCTTGATACCCGCGGAGCCGTCGTCCGTACAGATGATGAACTCGTCGCAATACTCCTCGAACTTGTCCCGCCAGAAGACGAGCTCGCGGTTCCGGAACCCGACGACACCGATCACGTACGCGCCACTCTGTTTGAAGGCACGGAGCTGCGGGAAGATCGGAGCCACGCCCAGCCCGCCGCCCACGCAGACGACCTTGCGAGCGCCGCCGATCTCGCTCGGGATACCCATGGGACCGACCAAGCCGGAGAGCCGGGTCCCCACCTGGCAGCGCTTCTGCATCTCCCGCGTCGTCTTGCCAACCGCCTGGACGACGAGCGTGATGGTTCCCGCCTTCCGGTCGAAGTCCGCAATGGTCAGCGGGATGCGCTCGCCGCGCTCGTGGGAGATCACGACGACGAACTGGCCCGGGGCCGCAGCCCTGGCGAGCATCGGATGGTGGACTTCGAGCAGATACGTGGCGTCCGAGAAGTCCTGTCGCTCGGTGATCTCGAACCCGGCCGCCGGCTGCGATTCCGCTGAGGCCCGACACGCCGGGGCACCAGCCGCGGCCTCCTGACGCTCGCGGGCCTCAGCGATCCTCTCGCGGAACTCCGCCACGATCTGATCGCGCGCGGCCCTCGCGTCCTCGAGATCCGCAGTGTGCAGCGATCGGCGCAGGTCGTAGCCGAGCTCCTTACGAAGCGTTCGCGGCACGGCGATCTTGACCCACCATGTGTGATCCCGCTTGAAGAGGTACTTCGTCTCGCTCATCGCGCCCGGACCACGAGATCACTCAGCGTTTCACGTGAGGATAGGCGGGCTCCGCCCCCGGGGAGAACGCTGGCCTGTAGTGTTTGACTCACGTGTACCTTACACAGGGCCTGCTACGAGGACGCCAGGACCAGTGATGCCTCGAGACCAGGTTGCGCCCGAGGAACTGTACCTTACACGATGCCGCACGCCACGTAGTGACGCGCTGCGGCAAGGGGCGACCCCGCGCTTCCCGGCGGGAGGCCCGGCTGGCTTTCTTCACAAGCCCTTCGGCATGGCGACCCTGAGAGGGAAGCTGGGAGAGGTCCTGAAGGCAGAGCGCTGATCTCCGGCTCGGCCTAGGACGTACGGATCACTCCGACGCCGGACAACAAACTACCGCCATGACGAAGAGCCGAGGCATTGGACGAGGCGGAGCCAGAAAGGGTGCTGGGCGCCCTCTCCGGCCACGAGAAGCAACTACACGTCATCGTTAGGCTCCCCATCGTCCTTGATCTCAGATGAGTGCCGCCTCCCCGCGCTCGCCGGTTCGGATGCGGATCGCGTCGTCGAGCGGCTCGATGAAGATCTTTCCATCGCCGATGCGTCCGGTCTGGGCAGCCTCCATCAGTGCCTTGGCCGCCTTCTCCGCCATCTCGTCGGAAAGCGCCACCTCGAGGCGGACCTTCGGCAGGAAATCGACCACGTACTCGGCGCCGCGGTAGAGCTCGGTGTGGCCCTTCTGCCGGCCGAAACCCTTCACCTCGCTCACCGTAAGACCGGTGATCCCGAGATCACGAAGTGCAGCGGTCGCATCCTCCAGCTTGAACGGCTTCAAGATCGCAACGATCTTCTTCATCCGGGTTCCTCCTAGATTTCTGTGACCAGCTCTGTGGCCGGCCGAATGACGCTTGGTCGAGCTGCGGGATCGTCGGCGATGCCGGACTTCGTGCCCCCGAAGTCGTACGCATGTCCTCCGTGTTCAGCGAGATCGAGGCCTTCGAGCTCCTCGGCCTCGTCTACCCGAAGACCCATCAGCGCGCGGATTCCACCAAACAGCAGCAGGGCGGATGCCACGGTGAAGACTCCATACGCCGCCACACCCAATACCTGGGCGCCGAATGTGTGCGCCGGATTCGTCGAGAAGATCCCGACCGCCAGCGTGCCCCAGATACCGCAGACCAGATGGACCGAAATGGCGCCCACCGGATCGTCGATGCGAATCCGGTCGAACATCAGCACCGAGCCCACCACCATCACACCGGCTACCGCACCGATCGCCACGGCGCCGAGGACGGTCACGGTATCGGCCCCGGCGGTAATGCCGACGAGTCCGGCCAGGACACCGTTCAGCGTCATCGAGAGGTCCGGCTTGGTGGCCACGAACCACGAGGCGGTCATCGCGGTGACGGCACCCGCAGCGGCCGCAAGGCAGGTGGTCACCAGCGTGAAGGACGTCAGCGCCGGGTCGGCCGAGAGCACCGAGCCGCCGTTGAACCCGAACCAGCCGAGCCAGAGCAGGAACACGCCCACCGTCGCCAGCGGCAGGTTACTGCCGGGAATCGGGTTCATGCGCTTGCCCGAGTACTTCCCGAGCCGGGGCCCGAGCATCCAGGCGCCGACCAGCGCGCCCCAGCCGCCCACTGAATGCACAAGGGTCGAGCCCGCAAAATCGTAGAAGCCCGCACCGTCGAGCCAACCACCACCCCACTTCCAGGAGCCCGCAATCGGGTAGACGATCGCGACGAACAGCGTCGCGAACACCATGAACGAGGGGAGCTTGATGCGCTCCGCGACTGCACCGGACACGATCGTCGCGGCAGTCGCCGCGAACATGGCCTGGAACAGGAAGTCGGTCCAGTAGGTGTAGCCGCCGCTCGCGTAGGCTGCGGTCAGGCCGGACGGATCGGTACCGATTCCCAGACCCGCCCAGCCGAGAACACCGTTGAAATCGCCCGGGTACATCAGACTGAAACCGATCACCGCGTAGGTGAGGATGCCAATCGACACGATGAACGTGTTCTTGAACAGGATGTTCGTCGTGTTCTTCGAGCGGGTAAGGCCCGACTCGAGGCTCGCGAAGCCCAGGTGCATGATGAACACCAGGCCTGCACAGAGCATCATCCAGACATTGTTGGCGGTGAACACCCCCTGCGACACCGCGTCTTCCGCCAGTGCCGCTGCGGGCACAAGCCCTGTGAGCGCAATGATTCCGAGCAAGCGAACCACGTCGTATCCTCCCTGGGCATTTCGCGCCCTTGGGATTGCCTGGAGCAACTGCCGTGCCAAGTGTGGAGGCGGGCGTCAGCACACATTCGCTGGTTCCGGCGGCCCCGTTGGGCCGACGACGACACATTCGGACGCTGAATCTGCCTGGGATCGCGCCGGGTCTGCCTGCTTCTCGGGCAGTTCTCGTCCACGAGACGCTCGACCACGGATTCCTTGAACACTGCCCGATCGGCCGATCGGCAACAACGCGAACGGCAGGGGGCGGGCCCGGGCAACACCTTTTGGAGAAGCGTGGCGTGGTAAGTGGTCGCCTACTCCCGGAACCAGCTGGCCGCCTTGGCGTCGAGCGTCGCCGGGCGTGCCCGGTGGCGCGCCCAGTTGCGCAGCTCCTTGATCCGTTCTTCGTAGGTATCGTAGAGCGGCACCGTATCCTGGATCGCTTCGGCGAGATCCGTGTCGGAAAGTTCGCGTCCTTCAGCGAACGCGCTGTAGAGAGCGGCGGCCACCACCTGCTCGAGCTCCGCGCCCGAGTGATGGAGTGCGCGGGTGGCCAGATCGGCCAGCGGATACTGCTTCGGATCCCGACCGCGCTTTCGGAGATGGATGGCCAGGATTTCCGTCCGCTCCTCCTCGGTGGGCAGATCCACGAAGAAGAGATCGTCGAAGCGTCCCCGGCGCAACAGCTCCGGCGGGAGCGCGGTCACATCATTGGCTGTCGCGACGACGAAGACCGGCGCCTGCTTCTCGGCCAACCAGGTGAGGAAGGTGCCGAACACGCGAGAGGCGCCCGGATCCCGGTCGCTCACCGCAAAGCCCTTTTCGATCTCGTCGATCCAGATGACGACGGGTGCCAGGGATTCGGCCACCGCCGTGGCCTCGCGAATGGTGAGCTCCGGGCTGCGGGCGGGGTCCGAGAACGCGGCCGCGAGATCGAGGCGCAGCAGGGGGAAACGCCACTCGGCGGCGACTGCCTTTGCGCACAGGGACTTTCCGCAGCCCTGAACACCGAGCAGCAACAGGCCCCGCGGCGAGGGCAAGCCGAAATCCCGGGCCTCTTGGCCAAACGCGCGGCGGCGCTCGCGCAACCAGCTCTTGAGCTCACCCAGCCCGCCGACGCTCGCCAGATCGCTGGGGCCATCGTGAAAGCTCAACGCGGGGATGCGGTGTAGCGCCTTGCGCTTCTCCCCGGCCAATACAGCCACGGCATTCGGGGAAAGAGATCCCGCCGCGAGCCATGCTTTGCGGAATGCACGGACGGCTTCACCTGCAGTGAGACCAAGTGCAGCCCGTACGCAGTCGTCGAGGAGGGAAGCATCCGCCTCGGCCTTGGGGACATTGGAAACCACTCGCTCGAACAAGCTGTGAAGTTCCTCCGGGCCGGGCAACGGAAGCGAGAGGCGAGCCACTTCACGCTCGAGTTCGAGAGGCAGATCGAGCAGCGGTCCGAGCAGCACGACCAGTTGCCGTCGTTCGGCCAGCCGTGGCAAGACGTCGCGCAGACGACGCACTCCGACCGGATCGCCCAGCACGGCATGCGCATCGACCAGCACGAAGATCGCGGGGTCTTCCCAGCTATCGAAGGCCCGGACGGCGGCATCGAGGCTGCCGGCGCCGCTGCCGTCTCCACCGAAACCCGTCGCCAGGGACCAACGGTGGATCTCCCGTTCGGCCCGTTGCGCGCAGCGCTCGAGCACGCGAAGGGCGCGATCTTCTTCCAACGATTCGAGGGCGATCAGCCGGAAGCCAGCCCGCAGCTGGAGGCTGAGTTCGTGGTCGATGGTCTGGCTCATTCGGAATCCGCTGTCAGTCGAACGACCTCTTCGAACGGCGTGTCGCCCGCTGCGAGCTTCTGGATCGCCGCCTCGCGCAGACTCTGCATCCCCTCGACGCGGGCTGCACGGGTGATCTCGTTGGCGTCCACGCCCTCATTGATCAGCCCACGCACGCGACGGCCGACATCGAGCATTTCGAACACGCCGCTGCGGCCGAAGAGGCCGGTCTGGCGGCACTCCACACAGCCCTCGCCCCACTTCACCCGAAGCTGCTCGCGTCTTTCGATCGGAACCTTCAGTCCGAGTGCATCCACCTGAGTGGCAGAAAGGAAGCCCTCGACCTCACAATGCGGACAGATTCGGCGAACGAGTCGTTGGGCCAGCACACCGCGGAGCACACTCGACAGCAGGAACCGCTCGACGCCGAGCTCCGAAAGCCGGGTGATCGCACCGGCGGCATCCCTTGTATGGACGGTGGAGAAGACCAGGTGGCCGGTGAGCGCGGCCTGCACGGCCATGTTCGCCGTCTCCGTGTCGCGAATCTCGCCGACCATGATGATGTCCGGATCCTGGCGCAGGATCGAACGCAGGGCGGTTGCGAAGGTGACGTCCGCCTGGCGCTGCACCTGCACCTGGCAGAAGCGGGGGTCCACCATCTCGATCGGATCCTCGACGGTGGTGATGTTGATTTCTGGCCCGGCCAGGTAGCGCAACGTCGAGTAGAGGGTCGTCGTCTTTCCCGAGCCCGTAGGTCCGGTCACGAGGATCAGACCGCTGGGCGCTGTGATCCAGCGCTCGAAGCTCTCCCGATCGTCGCGGGAAAACCCAAGCTGCTGAAGGTCGGTCATCAGCACGTCCGGATCGAAGACGCGAACGACGACCTTCTCACCGAAGGCCGAGAGCAGGCTCGAAACGCGCAGCTCGACCTCTCGCTCACCCCGGAACGTCTTGATGCGGCCGTCCTGGGGGCGACGCCTTTCGGCGATGTCCATCTGTGCGAGCACTTTGATGCGGGAGACGACCGCTCCATGGACGTTCAGGGGCATCCGCTCGATCTCGTGCAGGATGCCATCGATGCGGAAGCGGATGACCGCATCCATCGCGCGCGGCTCCAGATGGATATCCGATGCACGCTGTTCGAATGCGTAGTTGAGCAGATAGTCGACCGCTGTAACCACGTTCTCGTCACCGGCCGTTGCCAGCTCTTCGGTCGAGCGGAGTTCGACGAAGGGGGCCAGACCTGCGCCGCGGCCGCCCTCGCCCAAACTCTCCTCCGCGCCGGAGACGCTGGCCTGGAAGCCATAGACCCGATCGATGATGCCGAGGATGTCGCGCTTCGCGCAGACCACCAGCTCGAGAGGTACACGGAGCTGCAGGGCCAGGTCTTCGCGCAGCACGCTGTCATGGGGATCCGTGATGGCGAGACGCAGGCCACCACCGGCGGTCTCCGCCAACGGGATGACCGCGTGCCGCCTTGCGAAGGGTCGCGAGAAGGTCTTCGTGACGAGCTTGGCGTCGACTTCGAGCGGGGAGATCTTCACCGACTCGAGGCCCGCCCCGGCCGCCAGGAATTCGGCAATGGAATCCTCGGAATGGCGCTTGCCAGTATGGTTGCGATCGGGGATGCGAGCGGTCGCGACGATTTCCGCCGGGGTCACGTCGTATCGCAGGGCTGCCTGGGAACGCACGGAGCCGAAGCGTTCCTTCAGGACCTGACTCTGCAACGTGCGGTCGCGCGCGGCGACATCGTTGGCCTGTTCGGCAGTGATGCGGTCAGCAGCGTGAAGCAGCTCCAGGAGCTCTTCCAGACAGATGGGGGCCCGGGGTTCAGCGGAGGACTCATCGCTCGACATGGGGATGCCTATCGGCCAGGTCGAGGCATGGATTGAGCGTTGCTCGACGGGGGTTTGCCACCCTACCCTGCACCTTCATGGACCATCCCCTTCATTTCGGCGTCACCCTTCCGCAGATCAAGCGCAGCTGGCAGGAGGCAAGGGCTGCGGCCGAGTGCTTCGACCAGCTGGGCTTCGATTCCGTCTGGGTCTGCGACCACCTCTATGGCGTGCCCATGCCGCAGCTACCGATCCTCGAGGCCTGGAGCCTGCTGGCGGCCGTCGCCGCTGTGACAGAGAAGGTGAAGCTCGGCACGTTGGTCACACCGCCGTTCTTCAGGAACCCGGCGGTACTCGCGAAGCAGATCGCGAGCATCGACCAGATCGCCGGTGGCGGCCGGATGATCGCCGGGCTCGGCGGGGGCTGGTTCGAAGCCGAGTTCCAGGCCTACGGCGCACGCTTCCCTTCGACGCGAGAACGGTTGCGGGCCCTCGACGAGATGACCCAGATCATGAAGGCGCTCTGGACCGAGGAGAGGACCACTTTCCTGGGCCAGCACTTCCAGGTGAAGGATTGTGCTCTCGAGCCCAAGCCCGAGCAGAAACCCGCGATCCTGATCGGTGGAAGTGGCGAAAAGATCTTGATGGGAATCGCCGCCCGGCAGGCCGACATCTGGAACAACATGGCTGTCTTCCAGGGACAGCTGGAACACAAGATCGCCGCACTGCGAGCACGATGCGTCGAAGAAGGCCGCGACCCCGAAGACATCACCATCTCTCAGCAATGCACCGTCGTGATCGCGCCTGACGATGCGACGGCCAAACAGCAGCTGGAGAAAGCGCACAAGGTCTACGGCGGCCACATGGGCGCGAGCCTGGAAAGCCACGGAATCTGGGGAGACCCGGCCCGGGTGATCGACGGCATCGAGCGCCACCGCGCCCTCGGTTGCACGATGTTCGTGATCGAATTCTTCGGCCGAGACACCCGCACCCCAGCCACCCTCTTCGCCGAACACATCCTCCCCCACCTCAAATAGCCGCCAACAAGCGAACCCGCCAAAACAGGAGTTAAGACAGGAGTTAAGACAGGGGCCGGTTCCATTTGTTAAGTTCCCGGGATCCCGGTCCCGGGAGATCCAGATGACTCGTCCTCTCCGTTTGGACGCGCCGGGCTGTATTCATCATGTGACGATGCGCGGGGTCGATGGACGCGCCGTCTTCCTTGACGATGTCGACAGGGAGAGCCTCGTGGGCAGGCTCTCGGGGATCCTGCCCGAATCCGGTGCGACGTGCTTCGCCTGGGCATTCATGACCAATCACGTCCATATGGTGCTGAAAACGGGCCAGCGCCATCTGTCGAAGGTGATGCACCGCGTCAATGGTGGATTCGTGAGCCACTTCAACGCCCGCCACGGCCGCCGCGGCTATCTGTTCCAGAGCCGTTTCACCTCTCGCATCGCTGCCAACGATACGGACGTCTTGGGACTGATCCGATACGTCCACTTGAATCCGCTTCGCGGAGGTCTGGTCCCATCTCTCGACCGACTCCCCACCTATCCCTGGACCGGGCACGCCGCGCTTCTGGGCCTTGGCGAGCCTCGCCCCTTCCACTCTCCCCAGCAGGCACTTCGGCATTTCGATGAAGATCCGGAAAAGGCGAGAGCGCGTCTGCGGGATTGGATGGCCATCGACGAGAGGCGCCTCGACCAGTCCGTCGGAGAACTCGCTGCGTCGATCGCCCTGGAATTCGGGATCTCAACGGAAGCGCTGCGAAGCCGAAACAAGAACCGAAACGTCAGCCGGGCGCGAGCAGCGTTCGCGAAGCGCGCCCACGCGGAGCTGGCTCTCCGGTCCACCGATATCGCGCGGTGGTTGCGCGTCTCTCGGAGCGCCGTGACGCAGGCCCTTCGCACGGAGGCAACTTAACAAATGGAACCGGCCCCTATCTTAACGAGTCGATCAGGCGTTCTAGGGCGGTGGTCAGGATTGGGCGGGAGGTTGCGAAGTTGATTCGGGCGAAGCCTTGGCCGGGGGGGCCGAAGGCGCGGCCGTCGGAGAGGGCCAGCTTTCCGTTTTCGAGAAAGTGGCGATAGGGGGACGGCGAGAGGTTCATCGCCCGGAAATCGAGCCACGCCAGGTAGGTGGCCTCGGGACGGAAAAAGCGGACGTCGGGAAGTTCCTGGCGGAGGGTATCGGCGATGAAGTCCCGGTTCCCCTCCAGGTACACGAGCAGATCCCGCAGCCACGGATCGCCTTCCCTCCAGGCCGTGAGGGTGGCCTGGATTCCAAGGCTCCCCAAGCCACCGCGGAAATGGCGCGGGAAGGCGAGAAAACGTTTGCGCAGTTCGTCACTTCCGAACACTGCGAGCGCACAGCGCAGACCGGCGATGTTGAATGCCTTCGAGGCTGCAGTCAGGGTGATCGTCCGGCTAGCCGCGCTGTCGGAGAGAGTGGCGAACGGGATATGGGTGCACCCCGGATACACGAGATCGGAGTGGATCTCATCGCTGACCACCACGAGGTCATGAGCGTCTGCGATCTCCGCGATCCCCTGCAGCTCCTCGCGGCGAAACACGCGCCCGCTCGGATTGTGGGGATTGCAGAGAAGCAACAGCTTCGAGCGTGCGGCGCAGGCGGCAAGGCCCTCGAGATCCACTGCATAGCCGGATTCGCCCAGGGTGAGCGGATTCTCCTCGAGCCGACGCCCGAGTTCCTTGACCACACCGGTGAACGGAGGGTAGATGGGCGTCTGCACGATCACGCCGTCGCCGGGCCCGGAGAACTGCTCGAGGGTCACGTACATGGCCTGGACCACTTCGGTCAGCAGCTCGATCTGCCCGGGTTCGACCTGCCAACCCCAGCGCCGCGCGGCTCGTTCGGCGAAGACCTCGGGCAAACCCGTCGGCGCCGGATGCAGGGGGTAACCCAGGTCTCCAATGTCCAAGCACTCCTGCAAGCGCTGGCGGATCGGCTCGGCCACATCGAAGTCCATGTCCGCCACCCACAGGGGGAGAACATCGTCGGCGTAGGTCTGCCACTTCTCGCCACTGCGGCGGCGCAGGACCTCGGTGTCCAGGTCGTCGAATCGGGGGTCGGCCATTGCGGGAGTGTAGCCACCCACGAATCCGCCCCGACCCGGACGAACCACGGATTCCATCGCCAAAGCATCCCGGCCACCTTCCAGGAAGTCCGCTATGCGCGCGGCCATCGCTGCGGGGGCTGCAAGGAGCGACTCGAAAGACACAGCGAACCATCGGCAATCGTCTCGCTGCTCGAGCAGGGCTCGCGCTTCGGCTTGTTGGGCAGCCAACACTTCGGCCAGACGCCTTGGATCGAGCGCTCCGCGCTCTTCCCCGAGCCGGGCGAGCATCGCATCCTGGGAGGCCGCCACCGCCGCCGGCTCGCGTTCGGCCAGCAGCACCCGATAGTGAAGGCCGGAAGCTTGTGGGAGGTGCGGCAGAAGCGCCGACACCACCTTCACTGCACGGCCCGGTCCGCATTTCTCGAGCCAGGCCCGGGAATCAGGGCTGGTGGCGAGAGAGCGCACCCGACGATGCTCGAAATACCCGAAGCGGTTGTTCGGGTCCGGCATCCGCGATCCGTCCGCCAAGACGGACAGCCCGGCCGCGCGGAGCATCTGCATCAGCAGCGAGGTTCCCGAGCGCGGCAGACCGCTCACGACGGCGACCGT
>JAAELW010000417.1 GCA_024226235.1 bacterium | reverse complement strand
CCGCCGAGGTGGTGATCGCACTCCCCTCGATCGCACGGTCGCTATAGAGATCTTCGAAGGCACCCTCGGGCGTACAGCGAGGGCTCTGCAACCCCTGCGCAACCGCGTCCGCCACCTCTCGGCGGATCTCATCCGCGATGGCGTTCGCCCGGGCCTCGTCGATTACCCCGCGTTCGATCAACGTCTTGGGGAAGTTGCGGACGGGGTCGCGATCCCGGGTCCAGGCCTCCACCTCTTGCGGCGGACGATAGACATCCGTGATCGGAAGCATCTCGGCGTGCTCGCGAAAACGATAGGTCTTGGCCTCCACCAGGCTGGGGCCCTGCCCCGCGCGCGCACGCTCGCAGGCCGCGGCCACTGCCTCGTAGACCGCGATGGGATCCTGCCCATCCACGATCACACCGGGGATGTCGTACGCCAATGCGCGCGTGGCGATGTCCTTCACCTTGCACGTTTCGGCCGTGGGCGTCGAGACGCCGTAGAGGTTGTTCTCGCACACGTAGACGACGGGCAGATCCCAGGCGCTGGCCAGGTTGATCGATTCGTGGAATGCCCCCATGTTGGTCGTGGCGTCGCCGAAGAAGCTGATCGTCACCTGGTCGCTTCCCCGCAACTTCGACGAGAGTCCGGCTCCGGCGGCCACCGGAATCGAGGCGCCCACGATGCCGGACTCGCCCAGGCTTCCCACCGAGAAGTCCGCCAGGTGGAGCGAGCCGCCCTTCCCTTTGCAAACACCGCCCTGGCGCGCGAGCAGCTCCGCCATCAACGGAGCCAACTCGGCCCCCTTGGCGATGGGGTGACCGTGGGAACGGTGGCTCCCGGTCATGTAGCTGTGCTCGCCGGCAGCCAGGCAGGCACCCACCGAAACGGCCTCGTGCCCGATGCAGAGGTGAGCCCCACCGCGAATCTCGCCCTTGCCCAGCAGCTCGATCACCTGCTCTTCGAAGTAGCGAATTCGCAAGATGCGTCGATACATCTCGATCAGGAGGTCGTCGGAGAGTTCCATGTGCGCTTCGTCCTGTGCCCGTGCTGGCGATGCGGGGTTCGCGGGTGAAAGGACGAGGATAACGACTATTGTTGCCCGGTAGCCAAGCTGCGGAGACAATTCGATCCAAGACAGAATGTGGGGACAAGGGCGATGAAGCGATTCGAAGGCAAGGTGGCCCTGGTAACGGGGGGTTCGTCGGGCATTGGCGCTGCAACCCTGCACCGGCTGGCGAGTGAAGGCGCGCGGGTCGTGTGTGCCGACATCAACGTCGAGAAAGGGAACGAGCTCGTCGCCGAGCTCACCGCGAGCGGGGCCGAGGCCACCTTTGTCAGCTGTGACGTCAGCGAGCTGTCGCAGGTGGAGGCCGCGGTGAACACCGCCGTCGATATCTATGGTGGACTCGACATCATGCACAACAACGCGGCCTGGTCGGGCGGCGGCTGGGTGGCCAACATCGAACCGGAAGATTGGGACCGCAGCCTTCGGATCATGCTGACGGCCGTCTTCTACGGTTGCAGAGCCGCCATCCCCGCCATGCTCGAGCGAGGCGGCGGATCCATCGTCAATACCGCCTCGATCGAGGCCTTTGGCGGCGAAATGCTGGCGTCTCCCT
>JAAELW010000416.1 GCA_024226235.1 bacterium | reverse complement strand
GCCGGAATCGGTGCGCGCGAAGCCCTGCCAAGGGCCACGCGGCTCATAGGGCTCGTCCGGTCCGGGCGGCTTGGTCTTGATGATCTGAAGCGCTTGCTGCAGCTGATCGCCCAGATCTTCTTCGATGCGGTCCACATCGGTCTGGGAGAGTGTGCCACCACGCACCAGCTGCTCGGTGTAGAGCTGGCGCACCGGAGCCGTTGCGCGGATCTTCTCGTAGAGAAGCGGATTCGTGAAGCTCGGCTCATCCGCTTCGTTGTGGCCATGCCGGCGGTAGCAGACCAGGTCGACGACCACATCATCGCCGAAGCGCTGACGATAGGCGAAGGCCAGCTTGGTCACATAGACCACGGCCTCCGGATCGTCACCGTTCACGTGGAAGATCGGGATCTGGATCATCTTCGCGACGTCGGTCGCATAGAGTGTGGAGCGGGCTTCCTGGGGCGTGGTGGTGAAGCCGATCTGGTTGTTCACGACCACATGCAACGTTCCGCCCACCGAGTAGCCGTTCAGGTGGGAGAGGTTCAGGGTTTCGGCCACGATGCCCTGTCCGGCGAACGCCGCATCACCGTGCAGCAGCACCGGAACTGTCTGCTCGCCCTTCTCATCGCCGCTGCGCACTTGCTTTGCACGCGTCCGCCCTTCGACGACCGGGTCCACGGCCTCCAGATGCGAGGGGTTGGCCGTCAGACTCAGATGGATGCGCTCACCGGAGCGGGTGCGGCGATCACTCGAGAAGCCTCTGTGGTATTTGACATCGCCCGAGCCGAACGGGGAGTCGTGCTCCGCCACGTCCTCGAACTCCGAGAACATGGCCTCGAGACTCTTGCCCAGGATGTTGGACAGCACGTTCAAACGCCCGCGATGGGACATGCCGAGCACGATCTCCCGGGCACCGCGGGCGGGCGCCTCCTCGACGATCGTGTCGAGCAGTGGGATCAGCGCCTCAGCCCCTTCGAGAGAGAATCGCTTCTGCCCGAGGAACTTGGTGTGAAGGAAGCGCTCGAAGAGTTCCGCAGCGCAGATCTTCTCGAGGATGCGCAGGCGTTCTTCGGGAAGCTGCGTGGTATCGTTTTCGTGCTCCTCCATCTGCTGCAGCAGCCATTGGCGCTGGCCCGGATCCTGGATGTGCGTGAACTCGATCCCGATCTTGCGGCAGTAGGTCGAGCGCAAGCGGTCGAGGATCTGCCCGAGGGTCTGAATCGGGCCGCCGGGCAGATCGCCCGCAAAGAAGAGCTGGTCGAGGTCGCCATCCCCGAGTCCGTAATGGGCCGGGTCGAGCTCAGGGAACTCGCGAACGTCGTTTCCCAGAGGGTTCGAATCGGCGATGCGATGGCCACGGGCGCGATAGGCGTGGATCAGGCGAAGCACCCGAGCGTGCTTTTCGGCCACCTGCGGGCTGGCAATGGCATGGGGCGCATCCGCGGTTCCCTCCATCCCGGGGCGGGGAGAACCCTCTGTCGCGTCCGCCTGGGTGGGGACCTTGGGCGGCGGAGTCTGCCTGGCCGGGGAAGACGCACCGCGGCGCCCCTGACCCTCCCCGAACAACTCGGCCCAGCTGGCGTCGACCGAGCCCGGATCGAGGGTGTACCGCTCGCGGATCTCCGCGACGATTCCCGCATTGACGCCAAAGCCTCCGAGAGCGGGCTTCTCGCCATCGCCCGGCGGTTTCTCTGGGCGGCCTTTCTGGCGGACGGCACTCACCGCTCACCTTCCCTCATCGCAGGCCCGGAAGCGGAGCACCCTCGGCATCCGCGTGACCGGGCTCTCGAATCATCGGCTGATCTTGCCTGGTCAATGAGCCCAAACAGGAGAGGCGTAGCCTAGGCACCGACGCGGCACCCCACCAGAGGGACCCCGCAATGCGAGCCCGGCTCAAGAAACCTCTTCACTCTGGGCGAAGCCTCGCACGGCCGCCACGATCAGATCAGGACGCTCCATCGGTATCAGGTGCCCCGCATCGAGCTCCTCGAGGCGTGCGTCCGGCATCATCGCAACCAGGGTCTGGTAGAAGGGCAGCGGAAAATTGCCTCCGCGGGCCCATAGCCAGAGACAGGGCGTCGAGGTTCGTCGGGCCAGCGCTCGCACGTCGATCGAACCGCTCTCGCCAAACACCGCAGCCTCGACCTCAGGCGAACACTTGAGCTCTACGCTGCCGTCGGCCCTGGAGCGCAGGCCATCCAAGGCGTAGAGGTCGACAGCCTCGGGCTGCCAGGCCGCGAAGAAATCCCGCTCCTTCCACCACACCCGGGCCTCCTCGATGCTCGGCCAATCTGCACGACGCTTCAGCGCGCGCGCGGCCATCTCGTCCACGCGGGTCTGCCGAATCGGAGGCTCCAGATCAGGAGGTGGCGGTGTCACCGGATCGACCAATACGAGCCGACCGAAGAGCTCGGGACGGCGGGAGGCGGCACCGAGCATCGAGGTTCCGCCCATGGAATGACCGATGCCAAGGGCCAACTTCTGATCACCGCTCTCGGAAACCAGCTGCTCGGCCACCGCGAGCACATCCAACGCAAGCTGGTCCCAGACGAATACCTCCCCCGGGCTTCCCGTGGGTCGGGAGGAATCCCCATGGCCACGGGCATCCATCGCGATCACGCGGTAGTCGGCCCGCAAACCCTCAGCCACTTGCGCCCACATGCCCTTGCAAAAGCCGTTGGCGTGGTGGAGAAGTGCGATCGGACCCTCCCCGCCCCAATCCAGAAGTGCGATCTCAACGCCTCGGTCGGGTAGAAGAAGGCTGCGCCGTTCAGCACTGGCCAGGAGAGAAGCTGCGGTCTGCATCGGGCGAACACGTTAGCCGTACCCATCTCCGATCGCAGGGTCGGTTACCCTGCCGCGATGAGCCCCCTCGACCCCGACCTCCGCGATCGCATCCAGAACCATCTGGGAAGCTTCGATCGCACGGCCGAGCCCCTGGGAGAGCGCCGCCACGCAGCGGTCGCGCTGGCACTGTTGCCAGACGCCGAAGGCCGCCCGTGCTTCGTGCTCACGCGCCGCGCTGCCCGGCTGCGCACCCATCCGGGCCAGTGGGCCCTTCCCGGAGGACGCCTCGACCCGGGCGAGACCCCGGAAGCCGCAGCCTTGCGCGAGCTCCACGAAGAGGTCGGCCTGGATCTCGAACCGAGCTCGATCCTGGGCCTTCTCGACGACTACCCGACCCGCAGCGGATTCGTGATCACGCCCGTCGTCACCTGGGCCGGTGACGCCGGAGAACTCGTCCCTGACCCCGACGAAGTAGCCGAGATCTACCGCGTGGCCCTCGAACTGCTCGACGCCCCGGAGGTCCCCCGGCTGCGGAGCATCCCCGAGAGCGAGCGCCCCGTCATCTCGATTCCCCTCCTCGACACCCACATCCACGCACCGACCGCCGCAATCCTGTTCCAGCTGCGCGAGGTCGCCATCTGGGGCCGCTCGACCCGTGTCGCCCACTTCGAACAGCCGCTCTTCGCCTGGAGCTAGCTCGCGTCACACCCCTTCCGACACCCTCACGGAAGGTCGACGAGGTCCTTGTACCAGAGCAGCTGTATCTCTTCCGGAAACTCGGGGTAGGCGAACCGGTGGATCGCGTGAAGAGCACAACCCTGACGGGCGTAGAACCTGCACGCGGGCACGTTGATGTTCTGCGTCTCGATCTTGAGCTGCTGGCAGTTGCGCTCTGCGGCCCACTGGACAGCTGCCGCAAATAGCGCTGCGCCGATCCCCTTGCTGCGCGCCTCGGGTGCAACTCGAAGGTCCCAGAGAACGGCGAGGTCAGTTCGGCCCTCCAGCATCCACACGCCTTCGGTATCGAAAGCGATCACGGCCCCACCGAGGCGCTGCTGGCCCTCCCATGCCGAAATCAGGCCCCAGTTGGCGACATCGAAGCTCCGGGCCCAGTCACCCGGACGGCTCCCCGGCTGCCCGTCGTAATCCTTCTGATAAGCAGGTTCCACGGGTCGCTCGATGAGCTCGAAACCGCCGAGGCCACCATCGCGAACCGTTAGCTCGAGAATCCGCGAAACCTCGAACCCGATCGAAACGCCGGCATGTTCATCGAGAAAACCCAGACTCTCCTCACGAATCTGCATCTCACTCCCTTCAGCTCCCCGATCGCTGGCCGCCCCCAGCCCAGGATCTGGCGACGGACACTCAGGCAGCCGGACTATCGGACGCGAAGCTTCGGAGCGCGAACCGCCGGGTCATCGCTTTGCGATGGCACCGAGAAGGTCGCGGCCGACCACGCTGCGGATGGCCTCGCGGAAGCGTTGTGTCGTCACCGGCTCGCGGATGCGGATCAGTTCCAATACGACGTCATCCAGACTGACCTCATGGTCGGTGGCCTCACGAATGGCTTCGTCCAGACGGTGCAGTACACCGACCGCACGGGCGGTGATGACCGGATCGGCCTTGGCCTTGCGAAGCAGGGGAGCGGAGCTGCCGCGATTCGTCAGACGCGAGAGGGCACCCCGGTAGCGGCGGCGACTGATCGAACGGGAGCGGACCAGGACCTCCAATGAATACAGCTCGGCAAGACCCTCCACGATCCAGTCTCCGTCTTCGCCAGCTCGAGCGCCCATCTGGGTATGAACCAACTCGTGGAGAAGGGGGCTCGTGGCGTCCCCAGTGATCAGGGGCCGCTCGGCGTGAAGGAACGCAGAGCGCGGACCGGAGAGTCCGCCGCGCCACATCGGATCGCCCGCACCGACGACCAGCAGCCGATCGGGCAACGGACCGGTGGCGTCACGCAGCTCCGGCAGGGTCCAGCGCAGGAATGCGAGCATGTCGTGACGGCGCACACCCTGACCAATCGGCCCGGCTACCGCGACGTGGCTTCCGGCGATGCGCTCGCGCAAGACTCCGATGCGTCCCGTCAGCATCCAGCCCGTCGGGCGATCGAAGTGCCGGGTTGGATTCGAGACTTCATAGGTGCCTCTCGAAAGACGCCGATAGGGGACCGCGGACGACCAGCGCTTCGGCACACGAAGCTTCAAGGTCGAGCGAGACACGGCTCCCTTCTTTGCACGAACTCGTGCCGGCGGGAACAGATCACCGCCTCGAAACAGCGCCCATTGCTCCGCGCAGCGGGCATCGTAGGACGCCTGGTTGCGCAGGTGGTCGATCCGGAACGTGTAGTGGAGTTCCCCACCGTCGGCGGGCGGCGTCCAACGCACACTCCCCTGCTCTTCTTCGAGTGTACCGTCACCACTGAATTCCACGTGGCGTTCGGGATCGATACGCAGCTGGATCCAGCGCACGGCACGGGCTCCGCGACCGATGCGAATCGTCGCGCGAGCGATCCGTTTGGTCGGTACGAGTGCAGCTTCGAACACCACGTCGTAGGTGGTCGGGGCGGGTGCCTGCTGCGCCCGCACCGTTGCCGCAACCAGCAGGAAGAACGAAACCGACACGAGCAGGAAGGCTCGCATCAAGCGGAACTCCGGCTGGAGAAAGCCTGGCCCATTGCAACGCGCTCCGCGACCGACAACGCCCGCTGCCAGTCACTATCCGGAGCGCCAAGGGCCCGGTCGACTGCATCGAGACGCGGCCTGAGGCCCGCGCGATTGGCCAACTGGATCGCGAGGCCGGGGCGAGCATTCAACTCGAGAATGACCGGCCCGCGCACGGCGTCCACCACCATGTCGGCGCCGATATAGCCGAGGCCCGTACAATCGGTGGCGCGGACGGCGATCTCCAGCACCCT
>JAAELW010000415.1 GCA_024226235.1 bacterium | reverse complement strand
GGAAACTCGCATCTTAACAAATGGAACCGGCCCTTTGCTTAACAGCCCCTTGCTTGACGGGCATGTTACAGCTCGTGGAAGGGGCGGGTCTTGGCGGTGGTTTCGTTCCACTCTTCGGTGGGGTTGGAGTCGGCGACGATGGCGCCTCCGGTGTGGAGGTGGAGGAGGCCGTCTATTGCAATGCCGGTTCGGATGACCACGGAGAGGTCACAGGCGCCGGTCAGGTCGAAGTAGCCGAGCGCTCCGGAGTAGAAGCCGCGGCGCACGGGCTCGAGGCTGGCCAGCAGATTCATCGCGGCGATCTTGGGTGCGCCGGTCATCGAGCCGGGCGGAAAGGCCGCCACGAAGGCGTCGAGTGCATCGCGTCCAGGCGCCAGGCGGCCACGCACGGTAGAGACCATCTGGAACACGCTCGCGTAGGCCTCGACTGCCATCAACTCGGGGACGTGGACGCTGCCGAACTCGCAGATGCGGCCCAGATCATTGCGCACCAGATCGACGATCATCAGGTTCTCGGCTCGATCCTTGGGTGAGTTCACCAACTCGTGCCGCAGATCGCGATCGGCCTTTGGGTTCGCGCCACGCGGGCGCGTACCCTTGATGGGTCGGCTCTCGACCCACCCGTCCCGGGTGACGCGCAGGAAGCGCTCGGGAGAGCTGCCGAGCACCGAAACCCCAGGCAGCTCGAGGAACGCACCGAAAGGCGCCGGATTGCGCTCGCGAAGGCGCTGGTACGTCTGCCATGGCGAGCCTTGCAGGGGGTGGGACTCCCGCCGCGTCAGACAGGCCTGGTAGAGATCGCCCGCCTCGATGCGTTCCAGCAGGAAACCAATCGCCTTCGCGTAGGCAGGGGCATCGTGGCTGGGTTCGGGCGGGGGCCCCTCTCGGACCGGCGGCTCCTCGAGGCCTCCCGTTTCCGAAGGGCGTGACGCCAGGAGCGAGGCCGCGGCTTCATTGGCACGTTCTGCTGCGCGTGCGGTGTCGCGATCGAAGCCACAGCCCACTGCCCAGAGCCGCGCCTCCACGTGGTCGAAGGCCCAGAGCCTGTCCACCCACCTCAAGCAGACGTCGGGTAGCCCCAGATCAGCGTGTCCGCTGAGCACTACGCGCTCGAGCTGCTCCGCCAGCTCATAGCCCAGGACACCCACCGCACCACCACTGAACGGAATGTCGAGCGGCCTCTCCGGCGGCGGCGGTAGCAGCTCGGCCAGCCATTCGATTGTCGGCCCCCGATGTCGGTGGCGCCCGCAACCCGGCCAATCCGGACGAGCCGGGTGGTGCACCACGAGCTCACCCACCTCACCGAAACCGCGCAGGGTCGCGTAGGGCCGCGCTCCGGCGAACGACCAACGCCCGAGAGGCGGCCCGGCCTGGGCACTATCGAGCCACCAGCGCTGGCCAGCGGAAAGCGAGTCGACGACCCGCCGCCATGCGGCCTCGGGCTCTCCATCCACGGGGACCGGTTTCGCTGCAACAGCTGAACGGATTTCCGGGGAAGGGGAAGACAAGGGCCGAGCCTAGCGCCCCCGCGCGCGATAGACTGGTCGGCTCCGATGACGACACTCAAGAGCTTTCCCGACGCGCGACGCATCCAACTTCCTGCCCAAGACGGTGGAGGCGGCGGCATCTCCGTCTCCGTCCACGAAGCGGGCGAAGGCCCGGCCGTGGTGTTCTCGCATGGTTTTCCGGAACTGGCCTATAGCTGGCGGCACCAGTTCGGACCGCTCGCCGAGGCGGGCTTCCGGGTCATCGCCGCCGATGGCCGAGGCTACGGTGGCAGTGATCGGCCCGACAAAATCGCCGCGTACGACATCCACCACCTGACCGGAGACCTGGTCGCACTGCTCGACAGCCTGGAGATCGAGAGCGCCGTCTTCTGCGGCCACGATTGGGGCGGTTTCGTCGCCTGGGCCATGCCCATTCTCCATCCGGATCGAACCGCGGGCGTGATTGGCGTGAATACGCCCTACACGCCGCGCTCGCCGGTCCCTCCGACCTCGATGATGCGAACCCTGGTCGGCGGCGAAGACGAGCGCATGTACATCTTGTGGTTCCAGGAGCCGGGCGTTGCGGAAGGCGTGCTCGATGGTCAGACGCGCCTGGTGTTCGAGAAGCTGATGCGACAGCCCGAAGATCCGACGCTGAGCGCCGCACGCATGGTCGGCGAGGACGGCAAGTTCGACATGAACCCTTTCCGCAGGCTGGCGGAGATCCCGGATGGCGAGCCGATCCTCACCCCCGAAGAGCTCGACTTCTTCGTCCGAACCTTCGAGAAGACCGGATTCGGCGGTGGCATCAACTGGTACCGCAACTTCGACCACAACTGGGAAACCACGCCCGAACTGGGTGTCGCGAAGATCGAGCTGCCCTGCCAGATGATCACGGCCGCCTGGGACATGGCCCTGCGACCCGAGATGGCGACCGGGATGCCCGCGCTGATCCCCGATCTCGAGATGCACCAGATCGAGACCTGTGGACACTGGACCCAGCAGGAAAGGCCCGAAGAACTGAACCTTCTGCTCATCGATTGGCTGACCCGACGCTTCGGAACTTCCGCCTCTTCCTCGACTCCGAAGGCCTCTTCCTCAAGGAACGAAGGCTGAGGCCGAAGGAGACCGGATGCGGAGAGTCTGCATCTACCACGCCGGCTGCCCGGACGGCTTCGGCGCGGCCTGGGCCGCCTGGCGAGCCTGGGGCGAAGAAGCCGACTACATGGCCAGGGGCCACGACGATCCCCTGCGCCCGGCGAGCTTCGAGGATGCATGGGTCGTATTCGTCGATATCGCCCCTCCCGTGCCCTCCGCCCGGCCCATGGCGGATGCGGTGGGACACCTGGTCGTACTCGACCACCACTTCTCCTCCAAAGGGCACTACGACGACGAGCCCGGATTGGTCGACGGCCTGCGCGGCTCGGGCCACGAGATCGTCTTCGACCTCGAGCACAGCGGCGCCGTGCTCTCGTGGCGGCACTTCCATCCGGACGAGGAGCCCCCGGAACTACTCGCATACGTGCAGGACATGGACCTGTGGCGCTGGAAGCTCCCCCACTCTCGAGAGGTGAACGCCGCCATCGGCTCCTACCCACGAAGCTTCGAAACCTGGGAGACCCTGGCGAGCCGCCCGATCGCCGAACTCGTGGCCGAGGGCAGCTCCCTGGTGCGCGCGCAGCAGATCGAAGTCGAGCGCTCCCTGCACGGCGCCCATCCGGTGAGCCTCGGCAAGCTACGCGTCGAGGCCGTGAACGCTCGCGAGCAACGCAGCCTGATCGGCCACGAGCTGGCCACTCGCGCCCGCTTCGGCTCGCCATGCGGCGCGGTCTACCGGCTGACGGGGGCTCGGGTGGACGTCTCGGTGTATTCGACCGGGGACTTCGATGTCGCAGCGATAGCCGGCCAGTTCGGCGGCGGGGGACATCGGAATGCAGCTGGGTTCTCGGTAAGGCTCGAGGAGTGGCTGGCGAAGTTCGTCTAGAACGGTCGACCTGACGCGTCCTGCGCCTATCCCTCGACCAGCAGCCACAACGCGACCGCAACCGTGTACAGCGTCAGGCTCGCTGCGATCAGACTTGCGAGGCCCGGTGTGTGCGGAACAGAGGCTTCCGGTTCACCGCTCTCACGGTGCAGACGCGCTGCTTCGAAGACAGCTGCCACGGCGCGATCATCCGTCACGCCTGCAATCCGCAGCTCGTTGCGGACATCTGCGAGACGATGACCCAGGTCGTAGCTCTCGAGTGCAAATAGCATGGGCGCTGCGTCTGCTGCCGGATCGGCCGCCAGCCCCTGTTCGCGCAGCGTGGCTTCCATGCGATGCAAGCCGAGGCGACGAGCCATCGGATGGCGGAGCACCAGGTCCGCGGAGAGCGTGCTCGCCGCGCGGGCGGGCATACCGAGCCGGCCGAACGCGGTTGCGAGGGCTTCGGGGCGGCTGGGAATGGCCGTTTCCATGCCTGGCCAATCGGCCGAGCGCCGTGCCCACTGAAGGGCCGAAGGGTTGGCGCTATTCGTGCCGCGGCACGTGGCAATACTCACAGGAGCCCGAGAGCTGTCCGGCCCAGAAGTAGTTGGGCGGGCGGAAGCGGACGCCCGCCAGCGCCCGGTCGATGTCGGCACGCAGTTCAGGAGCAGCTCGGTTGATACGCGGGTGCTGGGTGTGCTCACGCGGATTCAACTGGCCAGCCAGCTCCTGCATTTCAGTCAGCAATGCCACGACAGCCTCGGGGTCGGGGGCCTGCTGGGCCATCTGCTGATCGAGGGCGTGGATGCGAACAGCCAGGCCGCCCATCGTGCCGCGGATCTCTCCCTCACTGATGTAGTGGAAGTCCGGCGGGTAGGTCAGTTCGCGGATTCCCGCTGTCGTACAGGCGAGCAGGGTGACGGCGGCGATCGCCGTCCATCGAAGCAGGGAAGTCTTCATCAGTCGCTCCTGGTGTCCCACTGCGCCGGGGTCAGCGTGCGCACGGAGAGGGCATGGATCCATTCCTTCATCTCGATCGCCAACGCATCGAAGACAGCACGTTGGGCCTGGACTCGCGAGAGCCCCTCGAAGCGCCCTGAAACAATCAGCGCACGGAAGTGGCCACCGCCTTCACGGGCACCGACATGCCCGGCATGGAGATGGCTATCGTCTTCCACTTCGACGTGGACCGCGTCGAGGCGCTCCCGAAGCGCGGCCTCGAGTTCGTCGCTGCGCTCACTCACCGGTTAGAGATCCTTCGGGAGGCCGAGAATGCGCTCGGCGATGATGTTGCGTTGGATATTGGGCGTGCCGCCACCGATCACGACCTCGGGCCAGGAGAGCGCCATGCGCTGCCACTTTCCGTCGTCGGGCACCACGTCGGCACCCATGGCCAGCGGGCCGCGGCTGCCCTGGATCTCGAGGGCAAGCTCGCCCAGCTCGACCTCCAGCTCGGCCCGGTGGAGCTTGTTCACCGAAGTTTCGCTGCCGAGCTTCTCACCTCGGAGCTGGGCGGTGAGGTAGCGCATGCCGTTCAAGCGCATGGCTTCGATGCGCGCATCGGCCCGCGCGATGCGCGCGCGCAGACCCGGATCCTCGGCTGCCGGGCGTCCGTTTTTCTTGCAGCGGCGGGCCAGATCCTTCAGGTCCGCGAGGCTGCGCTGCAGGCCGTGCACCTCGGAGATGCTGGAACGCTCGTGGGCCAGCGCCGAGACGGTGACCTTCCAGCCCTGCCCTTCGTCGCCGAGCCGGTTGCTCACCGGAACCTTCACGTCGTCGAAGAACACCTCGGCGAAAATGGCACCGCCGGACATGTTCTTGATCGGCCGAACGGTGATGCCCGGGCTGTCCATCGGCACGAGCAGACAGGTGATGCCGTCGTGCTTCGAGCCGTCGCCGCTCGTGCGCACGAGCAGGATGATCCATTGGGACCACATCGCGATCGAGGTCCAGATCTTCTGGCCATTCACGATGTACTCGTCGCCATCGCGGACGCATCTGCATTTCAACGAGGCGAGGTCACTGCCCGAATCGGGTTCCGAGTAACCGGTGCACCACTGGACCTTGCCGTCAAGGATGTCCGGAATGAAAGCCTGCTTCTGCTCGTCGGTGCCGTACTCGGTCAGCGCCGGGCCTACCCAGGCCAGGCCCATGAAGCAGGTGCCAAGGGGAGGTGCGTGCGCCTTGGCCATCTCGTCCTTCAGGATCACCTGCTGGGCGATCCCGCCGCCGCCCCCGCCGACCGACTCCGGCCAGGAGAAGCCGACCCATCGCTTCTCGCGCACGGCTTTCTGCCAGGCCTGGATCTCCTGGAGCGTGCCGTTCATCGGCAGGTTTTCCTCGATGAAGTCCCGCACCTCGGCCCGGAAAGCTTCTTCCTGGGGCGTGAAATCGAAATCCATCAGAGCCCTCCCAACGCGGCGACGCGCTCGTAGTGGTGGTCGGCGTCGCCGAAGATCGGACGCACCCATTTGGCGCGCTTCAGGAACAGATGAGCGTCGTACTCCCAGGTGTAGCCGATCCCACCGTGGAGCTGGACTGCATCGATACCGATGCGGGGAATGGCCTCGCTGGCGTAGGCCTTTGCTCGAGAAGCGGCGAGCGAAAGGTCGGCGTGGCCTTCGTCGATACACCAGGCTGCATAGTAGGTGAGTGACTTGAAGGATTCGACGTCGACGTACATCTCTGCCAGCGGGTGTTTGACACCCTGAAACGTTCCAATCGGGCGGCCGAACTGGACGCGCTCCTTGGCGTAGGCAGTGGTGAGAGCTAGAGCGGCTTCGGCAGCACCGATGGCTTCGGCAGCAATCGCGGTCGCACCCGTATCGAAGAGCATCGCCACGGATGCGGAATCGCCGGCTTCGAGGATCGCGTCGGCCGCGACCTCCACGTTCTCGAGGCGCAGCCGGCCGAGCCGCTTCGTCAGGTCGATGCCCGGCCAATCCTCTGCGGAAACTCCCACTTGGCTCTTCTCGACCACGGCGAGGGCCAGCTCGCCCTCGCGACGAAACGCCACCACGAAGAGATCGGCGGCGGCGGCATTCTGGACGAAGAGCTTCTCGCCCGAGAGGATCAGACCCTTTCCACTCGGCCGAGCCGCAAACTGGATCCCGGTCGGATCCGGCGTATCGTTCTCCTCGACCAGCGCGACACTGCCGATGACGCTGCCGTCAGCCAGCCCGGGCAGGAACCGGGCCCGCTGGGCCTCACCACCCGCGCGCGCGATCGCATCCGCAGCGAGTGTCGTCGCGACCAACGGAGAGGGGAACAAACTGCGACCGGTCTCCTCGAGCAGGACGACCAGGTCGACCCAGCCGAGGCCGACACCCCCATAGGCCTCGGGGATGGCCAGGCCGGTCCATCCGAGTTCGGCGATCCGCGCCCAAAGATCCGTGTCGTAGCCGAGGCCGCTCTCGTCCTCACTCACACGACGCACCTCGTCGAGGGGCGCCTTCTCGTCCAGGAACTTGCGCACCTCGCTGCGCAAGAGTTCCTGTTCGTCGGTAAAGCCGAAATTCATCCTGAGACCCCGTCCGATCGGTGCAATCACGGATGATCCGCAACCTCCGAAGCCCGGTCAAGCGCTGTGATTCCGGGCACTTGCAGCCGTCGAGCACCGCGATTCCGGAAATTTGCAGCCCGGTTGAATGCCCTGACGATGTCTGTCGTCTGATCGGGCAAGGAGGTACTCGAGATGTTCCGATCCCATCGCATCACCCGGGCCCTGGCCCTCGCCAGCGGTCTCGCCTTCCTGTTCACCGCGACCGTCGCGTCAGCCGGTCACGGTGATCGACGCCACTCGCGCCGGAGCCGGGTCGTCTACCACGACGACTACTGCAGCGCGCGCGGCGACCACCGCGATCACTCCCGTCGGCACGACCGACGCGACACCCGGCATCGCGACCGTCGACACAACCGACACGACGCCCGACATCACGACCGCCGACACGACCGACACGACTACCGCCACCGCGACCGTCGGGGCGACCGACATGACGCCCGGCATCGCGACCGTCGGCACGAACGACGCGACTACCGCCACCGGGGCCGCCACGAACGGAGCCACAACAGCTACACCTGTGGGCCCTGCGGTCACCGCTTCCAGTCTCGGAGCCGTTTCCACCGCCACCTTGGCCGTCACCACCACATCCCGATCTTCGCGCTGCCCTTCGTAGTCGTAAGGCATACTCTCGGCTGGATCTTCCACGGCTAGAAGCCTTCTCTTGACACGGGCGGAGGCTCTGGAAGTTGCCGTTCTCGGCCGGGCTTCTAGATCACCTTCTTCTCGGAGAGCTCCTCGAGTTCCTTCGCACCCAGGCCCAACTCGGCAAAGACCGCGGCGTTGTCTTGCCCCAGGTCGGGTGCCAGCGCTCGCTCTCGGGGCGAGGAGGCACTGAACCGGAGCGGGTTGCCGTGGAAGACGACCTCGCCAAGGGTCGGATGTGCGTGGCGCTCGATCATGCCGCGGGCGGTGAGCTGCTCGTCGAGAAGCAGCTCGTGCGGGCTCGCAACCCGGCTGCATGGGACGTCGGCTGCCGCGGGCCCGAGAGCTGCGAGTACTTCATCGCAGCTACGCGTGGCAACCCATCCGGCAACGATCGCATTGATCTCCTTGCGCCCAGAAGCGCGGCCCCGGTGGCTGCGGAAGCGCTCGTCCGAGCCCAGCTCGGGACGGCCGATCGCCAGCATCAGCTGACGAAAGAGCTTGTTGCTGGCGCTGCCGATGGCCACATGGCCGTCGGTCGTAGGAAATGCGTCGTAGGGGGCGGTGAAGGGATGCTGGTTTCCGACCGGCTCCATCGGCACCCCGATACTGGCGAAGATCGAAGCGGCCGAATCGGTGATCGCGAAGATCGCGTCCTGATTGGAAAGATCGAGAACCTGGGCACGACCGGTGCGATCGCGATCGCGCAGGCCGGCCAGAAGACCGACGGCCAGGTACAGACCGCCCACGAAATCGGCCAGCGCCCCGCCAGAGCGCAGCGGCGCACCACCCTCCTGACCCGTGATGCCCATCAATCCGCCGGCGGCCTGGGCGACGATGTCGTAGCTCCCCTCACCGGCACGTGGGCCCGTCTGGCCGAAGCCCGACAGCGATGCGACGACCAGGCGCGGATTGCGCGCCTGGAGCACTGGCGCGCCGAGCCCGTGCTTGTCGAGGAAGCCGGCGCGGAAGTTCTCGACCAGTGCATCCGCATTCTCGGCCAGGCGAAGCAGTACCTCGCGCCCTTCGGGTTGGCGGATGTCGAGAGTGATCGACCGCTTGCCCCGGTTGGTGTTCTGGAACGAGAGCGAGGTTTCGCCCTTGGGTGAAGGACCGTAACGGTAGTCGTCGCCGGTGCCGGGCCTCTCGACCTTGATGACCTCAGCTCCGAGGTCCGCAAGCAGCGCTGTCGCGAACGGACCCGCGACCACACGGGTGAGGTCGAGGATCCGGATGCCGCCCAGAAGCGGGAGCTCCTTTTCGCTCACGAGTGGAGTCGAACGACCGCCAGGATTGCGACGATGCTGCCCGCGAGGGCCGTGCCGTAGCAGAGAAAACCAACCAGGCCGTCTGTCTTCAGACCACCCAGATCGATCCACAGGTGACGCAGGTGGTGGGCTCCGCCCCAGAGGGGAAGCGCCATCGCCGCGAGCACGATGAGCGTACCGATCGGGTGGGTGGCCAACGCGACCATCCGGTCGAAGCCGAGTGCTTCGCCGCCCACCACACCGAAGCCGCCGCCGAGCGCGACCACCAGGATGAAGACCGGGAGCAGCAGAGCTCCGATCATCATGCCGGAACTGAAGAGCATCCAGATCACGGGCTCCAGCTTGAGCATCAGCGTCTTCACAGCAGTGCACCTCCGAGGAAGAGAGTGCCAACCGCAAGCACGGTAAAGAACACCCCGTACAGGCCCGCCACGAGCACTGCATCCGCCGGGCGTTTGATCGGGCCCATTCGGTAGGGCTGGGTCGCCGGGAACAGGCGGAACAAGCGAAGTGCGAACCAGGTGAGGCCGATGAACGCGACCCCGTGGTAGACCAGGGAGATCGGGTGGCCGAGGGCCCCCCGGTAGGCATCCCAGGCTGCGCCGCCATCGCCAAGCGCCCAGACACCGCGAATCAGCAGCAGTGCCGAGATCATCAGGAACGCACCACTGGCGCCGAACGCCAGGTAGGACGGGTAGCGACCGCGGCCCGGATACTTGTCCGGCGGCCTGGGATCCGCGGTTCGCGTGGGCATCGGCCCCCCGGGCTTCATCGCATCGACTCCCGGAAGAAGCTCACTCACGACACATCCCCCCCTCGCTTCACCACGAAGGACGTGGCCCAATCGATCACGTTGCCGAGCTTGGCCTGCTGGATCGCACCCGAGGGGTTCACGCTCTTCGGGCAGACCTCGCTGCATTCGTTGGCGAACGAGCAGCTGAAGACCCCGCCTTCGCCGCGGAAGATCTCGTTGCGCACATGGGCGCCTTCGTCACGAGAATCCTGGTTGTAGCGGTGGCCGAGGGCCAGAGCGGCGGGCCCGATGAAATCGGGTTCGTTGGATACGACGGGGCAAGCTGCATAACAAAGCATGCAGTTGATGCACATGCTGAACTGCTTGAAATCGGCCAGCTCGTCCGGTGACTGTTGAGTCGTGCCCTCTTCGACCGCGCGCTCCTTGGCGACCATGATCCAGGGTTTCACCTCCTGGAACCTCTCCATGAAGCCCTCGAGTTCGACGACGAGGTCGCGCACGACCGGGAAGTTCGCGAGCGGCGCCACCTCGATCGTGTCGCCATAGTCCGACATCGGATCCTTGCAGGTAAGCTTGGGCTCGCCGTTCACGGTCATTCCACAGCTTCCACAGACAGCCATGCGGCACGACCAGCGGTGGGAGAGCGTCGGGTCGACCGTATCCTTGATGTGATTCAGCGCATCGAGGATCTTCCAGTCGGGCTCGACCTCGATTTCATAGGTCTGGGTCTTCGGAACTTCGTCCTTGTCCGGATCGAAGCGGGTGACGATGAAGGTCTTCTTTAGCTTCTGGCTCATGGCTAGTACTTCCGCTCCTCGGGCTCCCAGATCCCCAACGTCACATCCTTCTTCTCGGAGCGTGGACCGTCGGGGGAATGGAAGACCAGCGAATGGTGCAGGTACTCGGTGTCGTTGCGCGTCTCGAAGTCGCTGCAGGCGTGAGCTCCGCGGGACTCCTTGCGCAGGACGGCTGCGCAGGTCACGGCTTCCGCCACGTCGAGCATGTTGGCCAGCTCGAGCGCGGCGATCAACTCGGTATTGAACACCTTGCTGGAATCATCGAGGCTGACCTGCTCGAAGCGTTGCCGGATCGCGGCAATTTCGCTCACGGCCTTCGCCATCGAGGCCTGCTCCCGGTAGACGCCGGTGCCCTCCTCCATCGCAGTGTTCATGTCTTCGCGAACCTTCGAGACCTTTTCTCCGCCGCGCTGCCGGCCGCGCAATGCGTCGACGCGCGCTGCCTCGGCCTCGGCCTGCTGCACGAAGGGGCCCTCCTCACCGACCGACGCTCCCTTGATGTACCCGGTCGCATGCTCGCCGGCCCGGGCGCCGAACACCAGACACTCGGTCAACGAGTTCGAGCCCAACCGGTTGGCGCCGTTCAGCGAGACGCAGGCCGTCTCCCCCGCAGCGTAGAGCCCATCTATGCTGGTCTTCGCGTCGATGTCCGTATCCACTCCGCCCATCATGTAGTGCAGCACCGGGCGGATCGGAATCGGCTCGTGCACCGGATCGACGTTTGCGTAGGCCTTGGAAAGCTCCCGCACGAACGGCAGCCGGGCCATGATCTTCTCTTCGCCGAGGTGCCGGAGATCCAGGTGGGCATAGCGCCCGAGCTTGCCGGGGATCTCGACCCCGCGGCCGGCGGCGATCTCCTGGGTGATGGCCCGGGAAATCATGTCCCGCGGCCCGAGTTCGGCCTTCGTACCCACGCCGTAGTCGCGTGTGATCAGGAAGCGCTCGCCCTCGTTGTTGAGCAGGTATCCGCCCTCACCCCGCGTCGCCTCGGTGATCAGGATTCCGGTGCCGGGCAGACCCGTCGGGTGGTACTGGACGAACTCCATGTCCTTCAGCGCCACACCTTCGCGGTAGGCAAGTGACATTCCGTCGCCGGTCTTGATGTTGCCATTCGTCGTGAACGGCCACACCTTGCCGCCGCCTCCGGTGGTGAGGATTACGGCCTTGCCGAGGATGGCTTTGACCTCGCCAGTGCGGATGTCCAAAGCCGCCACACCGCGGCAGACATCCCCATCGACTAGCAGCTTCGTGACGAAATGTTCGTCGTAGCGATCGATGTTCCCGAACTTCATCGAGGTCTGGAAGAGCGTGTGCAGCATGTGGAAACCCACCTTGTCGGTGGCGAACCAGGTGCGCTTGGTGCTCATGCCGCCAAAGGCGCGGGTGGAGACGCTGCCGTCTTCGTTGCGGCTCCACGGGCAGCCCCAGTGCTCGAGACGGGTCAACTCCTTCGGAGCCTGTTCGACGAAATACTGGATCACGTCCTGGTCGCCCAGGAAGTCCGAGCCTTTCACGGTGTCGTAACCATGCATTTCGAGGCTGTCGTCATCCCGGGCAATGGCGGCCGCGCCGCCCTCGGCGGAGACGGTATGGCTCCGCATCGGGTAGACCTTCGAAACGAGCGCGATCGAGAGCTCCGGATCGAGCTCGGATGCGGCGATGGCGGCGCGTAGTCCGGCGCCCCCTCCGCCCACGATCACGACGTCATGACGCGAGACGTCGACCATGGGTTCCCCCCTGCGTTTCCTGGGAATTGCGGAACGGCCAGTGGATAGCCGATCCCGGCTGGATGCGAAACGGATGAACGACCTACAGCGTCCCGGATCCGTGCAGCGGGTTGCCAAACCAAGACACGTCGACTGCGTCCGCCGACGTGCGGGCTCCCATCTTAGGGGCCGGCCGGCTCCTGTTGGGTCACACAATGACACGCGCCCAGGCCCAGCACGAGATCGCGCGCGGGGATGGGCGCCAGCTGCCGGTCCGGCAGCACCTCGCGCAACACGTCCAACGCCCGCTGGTCACTCGGGGAACCGAATACGGGTACCAGAGCTACATCGTTTGCGAGATAGAAATTTGCGTAGCTGGCCGGACAACGGAGGCCATCGACGAAGACGGGAGGAGGCATCGGCAGGGGCACGACGTCGAACGGACGCCCTCGGGCATCTCGCATGCGTTGCAGACGATCCAGGTTCTCTGCCAGCGGGGCATGGTTCGCATCACTCGGGTCCGGCTCGACGGCAGCCACGACGACCAACTCGGACACGAAGCGCGCGATGTCGTCCACATGGCCGTCGGTGTCGTCACCGACGATGCCCTCTCCGAGCCAGAGCACGCATTCCGCACCGAGCCAATCTCGAAGCCGCTGCTGCATGCGCTCAATGCTGCGCTTCGGCTCGCCGGGCAGCCGGCGGTTGTCTCCCAGCAGACACGACGCGGTGGTCAGGATGGTGCCGGCACCATTGCCATCGACGGATCCGGCCTCGAGCACGAAGTCGGCCCGGTGACACGGGGTCCCACGAAGCTCCGAAATCTGCGCGGCGACGGCGTCGTCCAGCTCCCAGGGCGGATACTTCTTGCCCCAGGCGTCGAAACGAAAATCCACCGCGTGGACCTCTCCGTCGGTGTCAGTCAGGAAGACCGGCCCGTGGTCCCGGACCCATGCGTCATTGGTGGGAATGACCTTCAGGGTCTGCCCGTCGGACGGACCTGCCTGCGCGAGCAGCTTGGCAACGCGCTCACCGTGGGCTTCGTCCTGCACTCCGATGCAGACCTCCTCCACACCATGCAGGGCCCGCACCATCTCGACGAAGGCCTGCTCGGCCCCCTCCAGGCGTCCGGGCCAGGTCGAACGGTTGTGAGGCCAGACCAACCAGGTGGCGCGATGGGGTTCCCATTCGGCAGGCCAGCGAAGCCCGAGCTCGCGGGGAGTCTTCATCGCGGGGTTCAGTCGCGGATCCGGCGGGTGAGATCGCGGTACGCGTCGATGCGGCGATCCCTCAAGAAGGGCCATTGCCGGCGCGTCTGCTCGACCAGAGCCAGATCGCACTGGGCAATCAGCAGCTCTGGCTCCGTCGACGATGCCCGGGCGATCACTCTCCCTCGGGGATCAGCCACGAAAGACTGCCCCCAGAACCGGATGCGATCCTCGCGTCCCACCCGGTTCACCGCTGCAACGAATACACCGTTGGCAATCGCGTGGCCCCGCTGGATCGTCTCCCAGGCGTCGTGCTGCGCCCGATCCTCCTCCGCTCCTTCATCGAACTGCCAGCCAATCGCGGTCGGGTAGAGCAACAACTCGGCTCCGTCCGTGGCAGCCAACCGGGCCGCCTCTGGGAACCATTGGTCCCAGCAAACCATCGTGCCGAGACACCCATGCCGGGTCTGCGTGGCCTTGAAGCCCAGATCTCCGGGGGTGAAGTAGAACTTCTCGAAATACAGAGGATCGTCGGGGATGTGCATTTTCCGGTACATCCCCACCTGGCGCCCAGCCTCATCGAAGGTGAGGGCCGTGTTGTGGTAGACGCCGGGCGCCCGGCGCTCGAACAGAGAGGCGACCAGCACCACCTCGTGCCGCGCCGCGGCCTTGGCCAGAGCCTCGCTGCTCGGGCCGGGGATCGGCTCGGCCAGGTCGAAGCGGGAGGGATCCTCCTGCTGGCAGGGATACGGCGCGAGAAACAGCTCGGGCAGGCAGACCACCTGGGCACCCTGCTCCGCTGCGAGCTCGATCTGGTCGAGCGCCTGCTCGAGATTCGCGTCCGGGGCCTCTCCGGGCCGCATCTGCACCAGGGCCAACCGCAGGGAATCCATCCCGGCAAGATCGCAGACGATCTGTGACCGCGCCTGTCACGGGGCCCGGCAACCCTGGAGCCATGTCGCGCACACCCGCCCAGCTCCCTGGCTCCCTTCCCTCGTGGTTCACCGGAATCTTCCAGACCTCCTGGCTCAGGGGGATCTTCCAGACCTGCAGCGTCATCGCGCTGATGCTCGCATTGGGCCTCGGCGTGGCCGCGCTGGGGACTACAATGGGGCTCCGATGGAAGAGCCCGAGCATTGGCTCGTCGATGGCTTCAACGTCCTGCACGTGGCCCTTCTCCACGGCCGGGAGCGAGGCCGCTGGTGGCGCGCGGAAGCTCGGAACCAGCTGCTGAGCCGTATCCAGCGCTTCGAGGGCCCCGGCGAGGTCTGCGTGGTCTTCGACGGGCCCCGGCCGGAGGCGGAGAATTCCGATCCGGGACCGGAGGCAGAGGACTCCGATCCGGGACCGGAGGCGGAGAATTCCGATCCGGAGTTGGCTTCCCCGCTCCCCGCCACCGTGCCGCGAGTCGTCTTCGCACCCTCGGCCGATGACTGGTTATTGGCCGAAATCCGCAAATACCCGAATCCAGAGCAGCTGGTGGTGGTGACCGCGGATCGACGCCTGGCCGACCGCGCCCGACATCGCGGGGCCCAGATCCACTCGCCACGGGACTTCCTGACCCGCTGTCCGGTGGACGGACGGCTTCCACCCACGAGCTGAAGGGTCCAGGAGGCTGCCAGGGCCCTGAATCGGGAGCTTCAGCCGTGGTGTCCCCATTTGGGCGAGCGACTCTCAGGTGTCCCCGGAATCCCCCGAAACTTGGCATTTGGGTGCTGTTCGCGGTAGAACAGTGGGCTCCCGAGGCAGGCTCGGGCTCCGGACAAATCCGTGGTGTCGGCGTTGCGGTACGAGAGGCCCTTGGGGGATGAAGCCTCTCGCCCACCGCAGCGGCGCGCGCCCCCACACCCTGGACGAGGACCGAGATGGCGGAAGCCCAACAGCCCACCGGCGGACACGAGTCGATGACCCTGCGCTTCGCGAAGATGATCGTGAAGCACCGCGTGATCGTCGCGTTCCTGTTGATCGCATCCACAAGTTTCTTCGGATATCCGATCTTCAATACGGTGATGACAGGTTTGGGCGCGCCCTTGCCTGGCCCTGTCGTACGGATCGATACGAACGCGCGCGACCAGTGGCCGGATCACCCGTTCATCCACGCTCAGGACAAGTTCTCCGCGAAGTTCGGCTCGGCCACCACGGTCGCGATCGGCGTTGTCGTAAAAGAAGGCACGATCTTCACACCGGAGACTCTCCAGAAGATCGACCGCATCACCCGGAATCTGGACGGAGTCGAGGCCAGCCCCGAGCTGCCCGCCTTCGATAGCCAGACCGATGCCCGGGACGACATGCGCGATCAGTGGGAAGAGGATGCTGGAGACGAAGAGGTCTCCGCATTCAAGATGATCCGCAAGCTCGACCGGGTGTTCCCTCCGTACCCGGTCAACCACGACCAGGTCCGCTCGGTGAGCCACCGCTCGACGAGGGTCTTCGAGATCCAGCCGGATGGCGCGATCGAGAATCGACTGCTGATGCCGAAGGTTCCCGAGACCCAGGAGGAAGCGGACGCGATCCGCGAACTGGTGCGGCAGAACCCGCCGGTGATCTTCGGCCGCTACGTCTCCTACGACGAGAAGGCCGCGCTGATCACCGCGAACTTCGTCACGGACCGTCTGTCGGGAAGCGAAGTCTACTCGGCGGTCTTCGACCACGTGCAGCGCATCAAGGCCGTGGAAGAGGACGAGAACACGCATATATTCGTGTCCGGAGTCCCCATCCTGGTGGGCTGGATCCTGGTCTACGCATTCCAGATCGGGCTCTACGTTCTGCTGACCATCGCGATGATCTTCATATTGCTGTGGGCGTACTTCCGTCGTTGGCACGGGGTCTTCATCCCGTTCATCGCAGCTCTCGCCACGGTCATCTGGGGCCTCGGCTACACGGGCTGGCGAGGCCTCACCTTCGATCCGCTGATCCTCGTGATCCCGATGATCATCACCGCGCGGGCCGTTTCGCATACCGTCCAGATGGCGGAGCGCTTCTTCGAAGACTACGAGATCATGCTGCCTCGCTACTCGAATCCAGACGAGGCGAAGCGCGAGGTCGCGACCATCGCGATGGGCGAGCTGATCATTCCGGGCACGCTCGGAATCGTCACGGACGTCGCCGGCCTGCTGGCCATCATGGTGACGACGATCCCGCAGATGCGTGACCTGGGTGAGTTCGGCGCCTTCTGGGTGCTCTCGATCATCGTGACGGTGGAGATCCTCCATCCGATCCTGATCTGCTTCATGCCGGCACCCACCGAGCACGAGCATTTCCTTCCGGAATTCATGATCCGGTTCACGCGTTTCGTCGGGAATACGACGACCCACCCGACGTGGAAGTACGTAATCGCTGGCGTCACGATATTCCTGTTCATCAGCTCGACCTGGATCACACTCAACTACTCCAAGGTCGGCGAGGCGAGCCCTGGCACGCCGCTGCTCTGGCCGGATGCGGAATGGAACCAGGCGACCGCCATGATCGCGACGAAGTTCGGCGGCGTAGACACCTTCGTGGTCTACGCCGACGGCGACAAGGACAATGCCAGCGGCGACGCCGAGCCCGTCCAGCGGATGGAAGAGCTCGAACGTTGGATGGAGGCGAATACGGACCTTGGAGCCTCGGTTTCCGTGGTCCCATTCATGAAGGCCTACAATGGCCAGAACCACTTTGGCGATCCGAAGTGGGGATTCGTTCCGCGCGATTCGGCCAGTGTGCGCGCCGCTCTCTTCCAGCTGCGCCAAAACGGTGCGCCGGGCTTCTTGCGGCCATTCATGACGGACGACGGCCGCTACGCCAACCTCGCGTTGGTCTACCGCGACCACAAGGGCGACACGCTGATCAACGTGTCCAAAGCGGCGGAGGCCTACATCAAGACGAATCCGATCGGCCAGGTCATCGTCCGGCTGGACAAGGATCACGCCGAGAGGGATGCGGGCTTCTTCAACCCGGCCAAGGTCAAGGACAACCTCTACTACATGCTCGGACCGCTCCTGCCAGAGCGCGGGCACACGTTGAACGTCCAGATCCGTCAGCCTGACGGCGACTACTCGACCATCCCGGTCAATCAGATGAACGGCGAGGGATCGGCTCCGCACTGGCTCGAAAGCTTCACAGAGGAAGCCATCTGGGACTACGAAGACGCCCTCGATGGACTCGAGGAAGGCGATGTCTTCACCTGGCCGGAGACCCTGGCCGAATGGGACGCCAGTGATGTGCAGTGGTGGTGGGAGAGCGAGGAGTACGGCATCCGTGCCGTGGGCGTGAGTACCCGCAACCTGATCGTGCACGACACCAAGGCCGTGGATTCAGTGCCTCGCTATCAGCCCACCAACTCGTGGACCCGCGGCATGCAATTCGTATTGGCAGGCGGCATCATGGGCATCCTGGCCGCCACGAACGACGAGGTCGAGCGCAGCCACGTGGCGAACATCGCGCTCATCTTCCTGATCATCTTCGTGCTGCACTCCATCACCTACCAATCGGTGCCGAGCGGGTTCATCATCCTGTTGCAGATCGCGACGGCCACCATGCTCTCCCTGGCCTACATGGCGGTGAAGGGCGTCGGATTGAACATCAACACGCTGCCTGTGCAATCGGTCGGTGTCGGGATCGGGGTGGACTACGCAATCTACATCGTGGATCGCATCCGCCAGGAGACGGCCGATACGGGCGACCTCGATGAGGCCGTGCGCCGCGCCGTGCGTACGACCGGAATGGCGGTGACGTTCACGGCCACGACGATCGTCGGCGGCATTGCGATGTGGGCCCTCCCACGCCCCCTGGGCCCGGACCTGCGCTTCCAGGGCGAGATGGCCCAGCTGCTGACGATCCTGATGGTCATCAACATGTTGGGCGCCATCACCGTGGTCCCGGCCTTCTACTCGATCTTCCGGCCCAAGGTGGCCACCGCATTGCTGACGGATGAGCAGATGGAGGCTCTGCGCATCCAGAAGGAGGCGGAGGTCCGAAAGGGTCTGCGAGACGAGTAGGCGCCAACGCGCCCCTTACCCAAGACGGCCCGGCCTGGGTTTCCCGGGTCGGGCCGTCGCCGCTCACGGGGACCCTGAGGAGGCGGCAACAGGCCGATGGCCGAACAACCCGGACAGGATCCGGATCGCGAAATCGCAACGCTCCGCTTTGCTGGTTGGGTCGTGCGGTACCGCTTCGTCATTGCGCTCGGCCTCCTCCTGACAACGCTGTTCTTCCTCTACCCGACCTTGAACGCGGTCTCGTCGAGCCTTGGCTACGAATTCCCCGGCCCCGTCGTGCGTATCGACGCCAATGCGCGCTCCCAATGGCCGGACCATCCCTTCGTCCACGCCCAGGACGAGTTCGCCAAGACCTTCGGATCCTCCTCGCTGGTCGCAATCGCAGTCGTCGTGAAGAAGGGGACGATCTTCACGCCGGAAACACTCGAGAAACTGACGCGGATCACACACCGGCTGGATGGAGAGGGCTACGACAGCCAGATCGGCGCACGCAACGCCTACCGGGAGCAGCTCGAAACCAGCCTCCCCAATGACGCAAAGCTCGACACCACCCGGCTGATCAGGATCCTCGATCGGAAGTTCCCCCCCTACCCGGTGAACCACGACCGGGTCCAGTCGCTCACCCATGCCTCCACCCGCGTCGTGACAATCGAACCCGACGGCGCGATCAGCTCGGAGGTCTTGATCGACGCGATCCCGAAGACCCAGAAGGAAGCGGACGCAATCCGCGAGAAAGTGCGGCAGAACCCGCCCTTCATATTTGGGCGCCTTGTTTCACGCGACGAGAAGGGTGCACTCCTCTCGGCCAATTTCATCACCGATCGCCTGTCCGGCCGCGAGGTCTACATGGCGGTCTTCGACCATGTGCAGCGGATCAAGAACGGCTGGAAGTGCACCGCCGGTGAAATCGAGAGCGGTGTGGCCTGCACCGAGGGCGAATGGATCTGGGAGCCCGAGGAGGATGAGAACCACCACATCTTCATCTCGGGCGATCCGATCGGTACCGGCTGGGTCCTCACGCATGCGTTTGAGATCGTTCAATACGTCCTGCTCACGGTCGTCCTCACCTTCGTCCTCCTGCTTGCCTACTTCCGCCGCATCCAAGGCGTCGTGATTCCCCTGATCACCGCCCTGACGACCTCCATCTGGGGCCTGGGCTTCACCGGATGGATGGGCATCACATTCGATCCACTGGTGCTCGTGATTCCGATGATCATCACGGCGCGGGCCGTTTCTCATTCCGTGCAGATGGCAGAGCGATTCCTGGAGGACTTCGAGGCCCTGATGCCGCGGCTCGGCAACGACGCGGAGCAGGCAAAGATCGCCGCCGCGACAGTTGCGATGGCGAACCTCATCGTACCAGCCACCCTGGGCATCATTACCGACGCGCTGGGGCTGTTGGTGATCCTGATGACCTCCATTCCCCAGATGCGTGACCTGGCGGTGTTCGGTGCGTTCTGGGTGTTCAGCATCCTGTTCACCGTGGTCATCCTGCACCCGATCCTGAACTGTTCCATGCCGCCGCCTCGAGCCGCCCTGCACCATGTCCCGACGCTGATGTCCCGCCTGCTACGAGCCACCGGGAACTTCGTCACCGACCCGACGACGAAATTCCTGGTCGCGGGCCTCGCCATCGGACTGCTGGCATCCTCCTCCTGGATCGTCTTCAACCAGAGCAAGATCGGCGAAGCGAGACCAGGAACACCGCTGCTGGCAGAGGATCACCCGTTCAACCTCGCGACCGCCGCCATCGCCAGCCGCTTCGGTGGCGTGGACTCCTTCGTGATCTATGCCGATGGTGATCGCGAAGAGGCCACCGCGGACCCCGCGATCATCCAGAAGATGGAGGAATTCGAGCGCTGGATGGGCACTCATACGAACCTGCGTGTCTCGGTTTCTCTCGTGCCGATCATTCGCGCCTACTGGCAGCAGAACCACTATGGCGATCCGAAGTGGAATTTCATCCCGCGCGACCCAGGGACCGTGCGCAACGTGCTCTTCCAACTGCGTCGGAACGGCTCCCCCGGCTTCCTCCGGCCCTACGCCACCGACGACGACAGCAAGGCCAACCTGGGATTCTTCTATCCGGATCACAAGGGGGACACGCTGAGCCGGGTGGTGCATGCGGCGGAGGATTTCATTCGCCTGAACCCGGTCGGAAAGCTCGGCCTCAGTCTCGAACAGGACAGCGCCAGACCCGATTCCGGCTTCTTTGACTACCAGAAGTGGATCGACGGCATCTACTACATGTTCGGACCGATGCTCCCACGGCGGGGCCACACCCTCCGTGTGACGAGCCGCGATGCGTCCGGGAGTTACACCTCCGCCGACATTCCCGAGCTTCCGAACGAGAACGAGGCCCCTGCATGGCTCGAGGAATTCGCCAGAGCCGCCATGCGCGACTACCACCGCGAAATGCAATCCGTCGGGGAGGGAGAGTTCTTCCCATGGCCTCCGGAACTGCAGAACTGGGGCGTATCAGACGTCGATGCAGTTTACGAGAACGAGCAGCTCGGCATTCACGCCGTCACGATGAAGACCCGCAACCTGATCGTCCATGACCTCGACGCCATCAATGGAGCACCTCGCTATCAACCGACCCGCTCCTGGTCCCGCGGTGTTCGATTCGTGATGGCTGGTGGCGTCATGGGTGTGCTGGCCGCGGTGAACGAGGAAGTCGAGCGAGGTCACATTGCCAACATCTCGCTGATTCTCCTGGTGGTGCTCATCCTCCAGACCCTGACCTACCGATCGCTGTGGATCGGATCGATCATCGTGATCCAGCTGGCCACTGCGACGATGCTCTCCCTGGCCTACATGGCCACCGCCGGCGTGGGCTTGAACATCAGCACCCTTCCGGTCCAGTCGGTAGGTGTCGGCCTGGGGGTCGACTACGCGATCTACATCGTCGACAGGGTTCGCCAGGAGATCGCATCGAGCGAAGCAGGCCTCGACGAAGCCTTGCGCCGGGCGATCCGAACCACCGGCATGGCCGTCAGCTTTACCGCCACCACCCTGGTCGCCGGAATTGCCACCTGGACCGCATCGAACCTGCGCTTCCAATCCGAGATGGCCTGGCTGCTGGCCATCCTGATGGTCATCAACATGCTCGGCTCGATCACGATCGTGCCAGCCCTGCTCGCCATCATCCGCCCCCGTCTCGGAACGCGTTGAGAAGAGTCAAGAAACGGGGCCGTTTCTTGACTCTTCTTACAGGCGGCGGTGGAAGAGTTCCAGGATGCGAGAGGCGTTTTCTTCTACTGCCTTCCCGGTGATGTCGACGGCTCTCCAGCCGTTCTGGCGGAACAGACGGCGGGCGCGGCGCAGCTCGTGGGTGACGCTCCCGGGCTCGTCGTAGGTGCTGTAGGGCGGTGCGCCCAGTTGGCGCAGGCGAGCCTTGCGAATGCCGAGCAGGGTCGCCGCGTCGACCACCAGCCCGAACACCCGCTTCGGGTCGATCTCCAGAAGCTCTCGAGATGGATCCATGCCGGGAATCAGCGGGACATTGCCGGTCTTGAAACCGCGTTGAGCCAGGTACATCGAGAGCGGCGTCTTCCCCGTCCGAGAGACGCCGGTCAAGACGAGATCCGCCTCGAAGAGCGTATGGAGGTTTGCCCCGTCATCATGCCGAACGGCGAACTCGACGGCCTCGACACGTTGGAAATAGTCGTCCGAGAAGCCGTGCAACACACCGGGCCGGTATTGAGGCTCGACCCGGTAGCGGGTCGCGATGGATCCGATCAGGGGCCCGAGCAGATCGACGGTCGGTACGCCGAGCTTCTTGGCACGATCCTGGAGCGCACGGGCAAGGGGCTCGTGAACCAGCGTGAACACCACCAGCGCGCCGGCCTCCCCGGCGCGCTCCAGGATACGACGCACCTGGGACTCGTGGCGGACCTCTCCAAACGTGCGGACCGTGAAGTCGTCCTGAAATTGGGTGGCGGCCGCCTGCGTCGAGGCAAGGGCGGTCTCTCCGGTGCCATCGGAGATGATGTAGAGCTCCCGGCGATCCTGTGGGTCCTGAGTCTGGCCTGCCACACAGGGAAGGCTAGCGGGCCAGTTCGAGGTTGACGCTGGTCGGGGGGCCCGGCACTTTCCATCCGTCATGGCCTATGACCCCAAGACAATCGAAGAGCGTTGGCAGCGGTACTGGCTCGACAACGAAAGCTTCCGCTGCGAGGTCGATCCTTCCCGCCCCAAGTACTACGTGCTCGACATGTTCCCCTACCCCAGCGGGCAAGGGCTCCACGTCGGCCATCCCAAGGGCTACATCTGCACCGACGCGATCGCACGCTACAAGCGAATGCGTGGATTCAACGTACTTCACCCGATGGGCTGGGATGCCTTTGGCCTGCCGGCCGAGCAACACGCGGTCGAAACGGGCACTCATCCCGCGATCACGACCCAGAGGAACATCGATACCTACCGGCGCCAACTCCGAAGCCTGGGACTCTCCTACGACTGGTCGCGGGAGGTCGACACGACCGATCCACGTTATGTGCGCTGGACCCAGTGGATCTTCCAGAAGCTCCACGAACGCGGCCTCGCCTACGAGGCCGAAGTCGCCGTCAACTGGTGCTCCGCGCTGGGGACCGTACTCGCCAACGAAGAAGTGATCGACGGCAAGAGCGAGCGCGGAGGGCATCCGGTGGTCCGCTTGCCGATGCGGCAATGGATGCTGCGGATCACGGAATACGCCGAGCGGTTGCTCGCGGATCTCGATCTGGTGGATTGGCCAGAACGCATCAAGCGGATGCAGGTGGAATGGATCGGGCGCTCCGAGGGAGCTCGGGTCGCTTTCCCGATCGTGGATGGCGACACGACGATCGAGGTGTTCACGACCCGACCGGACACCCTCTTCGGCGCCACCTACATGGTGCTGGCTCCGGAGCATCCGCTGGTTCGGAAGCTCACCACAGAGGCGCAGCGCAGCGACGTCGAGGCCTATGTCGCCGAAGCCGCTCGAAAGAGCGAGCGCGCTCGCATGGCCGACGGCGAAGACAAGACCGGAGTCTTCACCGGAGCCTTCGCAACGAACCCGGTCAATGATGCGCGCATCCCCGTCTGGATCGCCGACTACGTGCTGGCATCCTACGGAACCGGCGCGATCATGGCCGTCCCGGGCCACGACGAGCGCGACTACGCCTTCGCCACCAGGTTCGACCTTCCGATCCTCGAGGTCGTCGCCGGGGGCAATCTGGCCGAAGCGGCCTTCACTGGCCACGGAACCGCGCTGAACTCGGGCTTCCTCGATGGCCTGCAGACCAAAGAGGCGAAGGCCCGGATGAACGACTGGCTCGAGGAGCAGGGCAAAGGCGAGGCGACGATCAACTACAAGCTGCGCGACTGGCTCTTCAGCCGGCAACGCTACTGGGGCGAACCCTTCCCCGTGATGCACCTCGATGACGGCACGGTCAAGCTCGTTCCCGAAGACCAGCTCCCGATCACGCTGCCGAAGCTCGACGATTGGGCACCCACCGGAGAGTTCGAGACACCGCTCTCCCGCGTCCCGGAGTGGATCCAGACGAGCGATCCGGAAACGGGCGCGAATGCCCGCCGCGACCCCAACACCATGCCCCAATGGGCGGGCAGCTGCTGGTACTTCCTGCGCTTCTGCGATCCCCACAACGATGCCGAGGCCTGGTCCACAGAGGCCGAGCGCTACTGGATGCCCGTCGACCTGTACGTCGGTGGCGCCGAGCACGCAGTACTCCACCTGCTCTACGCGCGTTTCTGGCACAAGGTCCTGTACGACTGCGGACTGGTCTCGACGAAGGAACCCTTCCAGAAGCTCCTCAACCCGGGCATGATCCTGGGCCACGCCTACCGCTACTACGACGACAACCTGTCGGACGATCCGAACGCCGCACTGCATGCCTATCCCGCCTCGGCGGTGCGCTTCGAGGGAGAGCGCGCGATCGCTGCTGCAACCGGGGACGAGGTGAAGGCACGCTGGCTCTTGCGGCCTGACGTGCGCTTCGATGAAGACGACGTACCTGTCCACCCGACCCTCGAAGACATCCCGCTGGAAGAAGTCACCGAAAAAATGTCGAAGAGCCGGGGAAACGTGGTCTCGCCGGACGACGTCATCGACGAGTTCGGCGCCGATTCGATGCGCCTCTACGAACTCTTCATGGGTCCCCTCGAAAAGGGCGCGCCCTGGTCGACGGACGGCATACCGGGCTGCTTCCGCTTCCTACAACGCGCCCACCGCCTCGTCACCGAGGAGACACTCTGCGATGGTGACGGGACCGAAGAGCAGGCGCGCCTCACCGCCAGAACGATCGCGGGCGTCACGGGAGACATGGAGGCCATTCAGCCGAATACCGCCATCTCCAAGCTGATGGTCTGGTCCCGCGACATCAGCCGGGATGGCTCGGTACCCCGCGCTGGCGCGGTGGCATTCGTCAGGATGCTGGCCCCGTTTGCCCCGCATCTGGCCGAGGAGCTGTGGAGCCACCTGGGAAACACCGCTTCCCTGACCCATGAAGCCTGGCCAGAGGCAGATCCGACTCTGCTCGTCGAAGACACCATCACCGTGGCCGTACAGGTCAACGGCAAGCGCCGGGACGAAATCCGGGTTCCTGCCAATGCCGACGAAACCACCGTACGGGACGCGGCTCTGGCCACCGAGAACGTCCAGCGACACCTGGACGGGAAAGAGCCCCGAAAGGTCATCGTGGTGCCGGGGCGGCTCGTAAACATCGTCGTCTAGCAGCAACCCATCCGAAGGGATCGGGCTGCGGGACCCTGACCTACCCCGCATACAACCCCGCCGCTGGCCCGCGGCGGAGGCGGTGTCAGCGAACGAGCAAGTCCGCGATCATTGCGCCAAACAACAGGAACAAGTAGGCGAGGGACGAGAAGAAGACGCGACGAGCGGCATCTTCCGTGCGCTCGCGGATCAACTGAACCCCCACCCAGACGAACCAGGCGTTCAGACCGATGGCTGCCACCGCGTAGGTGACCCCGAGCAGACCCAGGGGGACTGGCAGCATGGAAATCACCACCAGTCCGAGCGTGTACCAGAGCATCTGCCAACGAGTGCGCTCAGGACCGATCGCATCCGGCATCATCGGAATGCCCGCAGCCGCGTAGTCGCCACTGCGATACAGAGCGATCGCCCAGACATGGGGCGGCTGCCAGAGGAACACGATCGAGAAGAGCAGCAACCCGGGAACGCCCACACTGCCGTTGACCGCTGCATCCGCGATCAGCGGCGCGGCAGCGCCCGCTGCTCCGCCGATGACCGCGTTGTAGACCGAGCGCGGCTTCAGCCAGATCGTGTAGACGAAGACATAGAAGAAGATGCTGGCCACACCCCACAGGGCCGCGGGCAGGCCTCCCGCAAAGAAGAGGATTCCGGTGGAGAGCAACGAGAGCACCACCCCAAAGGCAAGCGCCGACCCTGCAGTAAGGCGCGCCATTGGAAGCGGGCGGTTGCGGGTGCGTTCCATCAGCGCATCGCGATCCCGTTCGATGTACATGTTCAGCGTGTTCGCCGCGGCGGCCGCGACCGCGATTCCCAGCAGCACCACCGCAATGGTGGACAGCGCCGGCCAGCCACCAGCCGGCATGCCCATCACCGGCAGCGCGGTGAAGATCACGAGCAGGAGGATGCGCGGCTTCGTAAGTGCCAGATAGTTCGAAAAACTGCTGGAATGTGCAGGCTGGGCAGGGGCGCTCATGCGGGCGACATCTCCTTTGCGCCGCACAGGATACGAATTCGCGGTTCGAGTCTCCAGCCGGGTTCGAGTCTCCTGCCGGGCCGGACTGGGGCCGGATTCAGACCGGGTTCAACCCCCTAAAGCCCGCTACGGCGCTGAGAACTGCGCGAGCGATCCACTACCGTCGGCCCATGGATGGTCCGGAGCTCTGGATGGTGATGGCCAGCGCATTGCTCCACGCGGTGTGGAGTGCCTCGATCAAAGGCAGCGGCGATCCGGTCGCCTTCAATGTGTTGCAGGGGAGCCTCACGGTGGCCGTGGGCGCCATGCTGACGCCCTGGATGGCCCTCCCTGAGCTCGGAGCCCAGGTGTGGCTGCTGCTCGCTGCGACGGGCGTCGCACACGGGCTCTATTGGTACGGGCTGAGCCGCACCCTGGACGAGTCCGACCTCTCGCTGGCCTACCCGATCATCCGTTCGACCCCGGCACTGCTTCCGTTCATTGCAGTGCCGCTGCTCGGGGAGCAGCTGAGCCTGGTCGGCGGGCTCGGGATTGCAATCGTGGCGTCTGGAATCTGGGTACTGCAGGGAACCGCACCCAGGGGGCCCCGAGGCGGGCGCGGCCTGCAGCTCGCCTACTTCACGCTGGCGACCACTGTGGCGTACTCCCTGCTCGACAAGCAGGTCATGGCCCAGGTATCGGCTTCTCCGTGGCGCGGGGAGCTCCCTCGGTCGGCGGTGATGTACCTGCTGATCTCATTCACCGGGTGGCTGGGCTTCCTGCCACTGGCGCTCCGCCGCCTGCGACGCGAACAGCTGCTCGAAGCCTGGCGCCGGCATCGGGTCCGGTCCATGGCTGCCGCATCCATCGGATTCGTCGGCTACGGACTGATTCTCGAAGCCTATCGGACAGCACCGGCCAGCTACGTGGTGGCTGTGCGTCAGATGTCGGTGCTGTTCGCACTTGGCATCGCCGTAGCATTGTTGGGCGAGCACACGACCTGGCGCCGGCTACTGGGCGGGATCGCTACGGTCACGGGCGTCGTGATGATCGCACTGTGGGGGTGAACGGTGGGCCGTTCTCGTGACACGTGGCAGTACCGCATCCAGGTCCGACTGCTGGCCTGGCTGGCCGCAGGCTTCCTGCGCCTGCTCGGCGCCACCTGGCGGGTGCGAACCACGGGCGATTCGCCCTTCGTGGACCCGCCCTTCGTGGCAGCCATCTGGCACCGGGGCCTGCTCGCTGCCGCCATTTTGTGGAAGGGGCGGGGGATCGCCGTCCCGGTGAGCCGCAGCCGCGACGGAGACCAGATCGACGCGGTCATGCAGCGCCTGGGCTTTGCAGCGAGCCCCCGTGGGTCGACCTCCCGGGGCGCCACCTCCCTGCTCAGGGAGATGATCCGCCGGGTCCGGAGCGGCCAGATCGTCGCGATGCTACCCGACGGCCCCCGGGGGCCCGCCGGCCAGGCCAAACCCGGCGTGGTGGCCTTGGCCAGGGCTGGGGGCGTCCGACTGGTTCCAGTGGGCCTTGCAGCCGGCCCAGCCATCCGGTTCGGGAGCTGGGACAGCGCGCTCCTGCCCCTGCCCTTCGCCCGGGTTCACTGCCACTACGGTGAACCACTGATCGTGCCGAAGGGGGCAAAGGGAGAGGAACTGGAGCGATTCCGCCTCACCCTGGAACGTGAGCTCGATCGATTGAACCGGGAGCTCGAAGCAGGCCTCTGATCCGAGGCCGGCTCAGGGCGCCCGCCGGGAGAAGAAGACCCGTGACCCCCCACCTTCGGCTGATGACCGCCAATCTGTTCAATGGCGGTGCCCGCCCAGAAGCAGTTGTCCAGCTGATCGAGACTCTCCAGGTGGACGTGGCCTGCTTCCAGGAACTGGACCCAGCCCAGGCGGAAGCCATCCAGACCGTGCTCCCTCACGGCAAGCTCGAGCCTCGCACCGACCACGAAGGCGCCGGCCTCGCGCTGCGCCACCCCGGGGAGGTGGACCGGCTTCCGCTCCCTCACCGCGACGCGCGAGTAACGCGGCTGGACCCACGGGACTGGCCTCATCTGGACGCCCCGCTCGAGGTGGTCGGCGTCCACCTCCAGGCCCCCCACGGCACCCCGCCTCCCTGGATCACGCTGCCCCGGCGCCGTGGTCAGGTCGCTGGGCTGGTCGATTACTTCGAGAGCGTCCCCCACGCCCACCGAATCGTCGCAGGCGATTTCAATGCGACTCCCCTGTGGCCGGCCTACCACCGCATGTGCGAACACCTGACCGACGGCCCGCACGCACTGGCCCGCACCCGCGGCGAACGCCCCTCCCGCACCTGGGGCCCGACGTTCGCTGCCGGCCGCCGCCTGCTCCGCATCGATCACATCTTCACCGGCGGCGTCGAGATCATCGACTGCACCCTCCACACCATCGAAGGCTCCGACCACGCCGCACTGGTCGCCGATCTCGCCTAGAAAACTGGGGAACAGGGAAGTCCCTTGCGTCCCCCTTCGGTGGGGTCAGCTTCGTTCGATGGAGCGGCGGAGCCAGTCGCCGATATCCGGGTGGTCGAGCAGGCCGGCCTCTTCGAGACGACGGGCGCCGATGGCGTGGACATCGGAGGGAGACTCCGCGTCGAGGGCCTGGCGCGCATCGCTCACGGCTTCGCCCATATCGAGGGATCGGACGATTTCCTTGACGACAGGGATTGCGCCGGCGACGCCAGAGAGCTCGCCCAGGCCCAGGCCGACGAGGATCGGAACAGCCAACGGGTCGTTTGCCATCTCACCGCAGAGCGAGATCGGAATGTTGGCGCGAGCGGCCGCGCGCACGGAGTGATCGATCAGACACAACACCGCGGGGTGCAGCGAATCGTAGAGGTGGGCGACCCGTTCGTTTCCGCGATCGACGGCCAGCGTGTACTGGGTGAGATCGTTCGTGCCGATGCTGAAGAAATCACATTCTCGAGCGAGTACATCAGCAGTCACGGCCGCGGAGGGAACCTCGATCATGATGCCGATCGGCACATTCGGATCGAACGGCATGCCCCGGCGGCGAAGCTCGTGCTTGGTTTCATCGATGATCTCGTACACGCGTCGCAACTCGTCGAGCTGTGAAACCATCGGGAGCAGGATGCGCACGTTTCCGACTGCACTCGCCCGCAAAATGGCGCGCAGCTGCGCGCGGAAGCCGTCCAGATGGGAGAGCGAGAGCCGGATCGAGCGCCAGCCGAGCTGGGGGTTCTCCTCCTCCTCGACCTGAAGGTTCGGGATGGCCTTGTCACCGCCCAGGTCGAGAGTGCGGATCGTGACCGGCCTCGGCGACATGGCCTGGGCAGCACCCTCGTAAAGCTGTTGCTGCTCGTCCTCACTGGGGAAACCACGGTGCACGAGAGCCAGCAGTTCGGTGCGGAAGAGGCCGACGCCCTCGGCCCCATGACGCTCGCAGAGGCGTAGATCAGAGAGCAGGCCGACGTTCGCGGTCAAGCGCACCCGATGCCCGTCCCAGGTTTCTGCGGGTCGGTCGGCAAGCGCATCCAGATGCTCCAGGGCAACCTGGGCACGCTGCTGTGCGCGCTGATATTCGGCTCGAAGGCTGTCGTCCGGCGAGAGGAAGACGCGCCCGGAATCGCCGTCGACGATCACTTCCTCGCCGGATCGCACCGTCTCGAGCACTCCAGCAGCACCGGTGACCGCCGGAATCTCCAACGCGCGCGCAAATATCGCACCGTGGGAGGTGGGGCCACCGTGCTCGGAAACGATCGCGGTGACCTTCTCGGGGTCGAGCAGGGCAAAGTGGGCAGGCAGCAGATTCGAGGCGACCACGACCGAGCCCTCGCCAAGCTGGGCTGCCTGGTGACGCAGACCCAGCAAGCGCGCGATGACGCGTTGACCCACCTCCTGTACATCGCTGCCGCGTTCCTGGAAGTACGGATCCTCGATCGCAGCAAACGTCTGGGCGTATTCGTCGAGGACATGGGTTAGCCCGGCCAGCGCGCTTCCGGTGTTACGGACGCCGGTCTCGAGTTTCGCGACGAAGCCCTTGTCCTCGAGCATCTGGATGTGCGTGTTGAAGATGGCTCCGAACTCGGCCCCGAAGCGATCTCCAAGATCGCCCCGAAGACCATCGAGTTCCCGCCGGGAATCCTCGAGAGCGCCACTCAGATCGGCCCACTCGATGTCGGGATCCGGGTTCGGCGTGTAATCGATACGGTCGAGGTCCACGCTGTCGTCCATGAAGTAGACCGGCCCGATGGCGATGCCGCGGGAAGTCGGAATGCCGTGGATCTCGACACCGCGCTCCGTTTCGCCCGGACTCGTGCGCGGGTGCAGGCCTGCCTCGCCGAGCTCTTTGGTGATACGCGCGCGGTCGTCAGTGCTCCCGGAGACCACCGCCAACAGCTGGGAATTCATGACCACGGGTGCGATCAGCCGCGCGCAGGTATCGAGTAGCCCGAGATCGTCTTGGGAAAAGACCCGCTCCTCCAGGGTCTGCACGACGAGAACTCCGATCGTCAGGCCCCGGTTGCTTTCGGAACCACGAACGATCAGCGGAGCGGCAGCCAGTGATGCGTAGCGCTCCTCTCCGGTTTCAGGGAAGTACCGGTAGGCGTCATGACCCTGCGCATCGGTAAAGGCGATCGGATGGCCTTCTTTCGCTGCGTGGCCCACCAGTCCCTCACCAGGAGGCAAGCGCACCCGACCCACCGCGTTGCGGTCAAGACCGATCGTCGCCTGCAGCTGCAAGTGACGCAGATCGGTTTCCGTCAGGTAGACCGAGCAGGCATCGGCGTCGAGCTGCTTCGCCACGAGGTTGACGACGTTGTCGAGCGTTTCGCGCAGATCATGGGAACGCGAAACGATCCCGGCGACATCCGCCAGCAGGGTTTGCCGATCCGGAATGACTCACCCCCCCCCGATCCCCATCGTCCAGATGGGATTCAAGGGTACCGGACCTGAGACTAGTGCGTGCCGAAAGGCGATCCGCCCTGATCGAAAGGCGAGGGCAGGCGCCGATATGCCGACGGGAAGACCTGGTCCTTGTCCTCGAAACGCATCCCGAGGGCGAGGAGGATCTTACGCTTGGTGTCCATCCGGCAGTTCATGCCCTTCTCCACACTGTGGATCGTGCGCAAAGCGACTTTGGCCTTGCGCGCGAGCTGGGCCTGGGTCATCAGGCGGTTCTCCCGAAGCTCTCGAACCCGGTTCGGAAACTGTCCGCTGCTCTCTTCGTTCACTCGCCGATCCCCACTGGAGCTTCGCTGGCGCAAGCCGCCACAATGCAAATCGTTTCGTCTGAAAGCGGGATTTCTTTAGGAAAATCAAGGCTTGAGCCGGATTGGGAAAGGGACGCAGGTGGGCAAAGGTGGTGATTTCCCGAGGGGATGGAAGGCAAGTCGCGTGTTTCCCGCATGCTCGTGAAGTCTTGTCCCCATGGGGAATCAAGCCTTGGTTGGTTGCTACCGTCCGCCTCGCGGGCGGCTCCGCGCCCGGTGGAGGCCGGAAGTCGCCCCTTCGGTGAGGACCTTGGGCGTGCGTCGCGGCCTGATCGTGGTGTTCCTCGTCGCGATCTTCGCGGCAGCGATGGGGGTGGGATTCGTTTCCGCCACCCGGCTGGGGCCGGTCTATCTGGAGGCCGCTCTCGAAAGCGGGCTCTCCGAGGCTCTGGGGACCCAGGTCATCTTGGAAAGCACCCAACTGCGCCGGGGCGATGCGTGGCCATGGGTACATCTCGAGATCTCCCACGCGACCGGTTGGCCGGGGCTTTCGGGTCCGGGCCTCGAAGTGGACCGGATTCACGCCGAGGTCGACCTGATGGCGTGGCTCAGGGGAACCACGCCGGTCCACCAACTCGTGCTGGTGGAGCCACAGATCCTGCTGCCGGTATTGGATGACGGAGAGCAGGACCTGGGATCCGGCTCCGAAGACGCCGTTCAGCAATGGACCGCCGGGCTCTCCAACACAGCGGACTGGCTCCGAGAAGAGCTCTGCCTGCTGCCTGCAATCGACGCACTGGGTGGCCGACTGGTGACGGCCGGGCGTTCGACCCGGGGCACCCTCGAAATCCGTGACCTGCAGGGCACCCTGGCTTGTGGGCCAGAAGGGGGCCAGATCGGAGTATCCGGGACAGGTCCAAGCGGCGGGCGATTCGAAGCCGACATCGACCTGCACGAGAACGTCGTGCAGGCAACGCTCGACTTGGATGGGATCGAGGCGGCCGCGTGGGCCTCACTCACCAAGCCTGCCCGGCTTTCGGGAAAGCTCAGCGGCAAGTTGAGCTGGCGGTCGCGGCCGAAGACCGCTCACGAGCTGAACATCGAGCTTCACGGGCCGCGCCTCGGGGTCCGCGTCGATCCGCCGGGTGAACCCGCGTGGCAGGTGGAGCTGCCCAAGCCAGCGCTGCGCCTCGAATTGCAGGCCACCGAGGACACCCTGCGATTGGTGCGAGGCGATTGGAACGACCACGGCATGCGGATCCACGCGGACGGACGCCTGGCTCTACCGGTTCGCAAGGGTTCTCCGGTACGCATGGCCCTCGCGGTGGAGGATCTCGCCCTCGACGCAGAGCTGCGCAGCCGAATCGCAGAACTTCCACCGGAAGTGCGCGAGCCGATACAGGTGGTGATGGAGCGCCTCGAGAGCGGGCAGATCGTGCAGCTGCGCGCGGAGACCGAGACCACGGTGAGCGGCTGGAACGAGCTGCTCTCGGGCGAGCTGTTCGGTCGGCCCGGCGCGGTCGGTCTCGATCTTTCTCTTGCCGAGGGCACGATCCGCGTCGGAGAGACCGACCGCATGGAGCACGTCACGGCCGACGTATCCTTCCGCGGCGACGAGCTGACGCTGCGCTCACTGAAGGCGGACTTCCGCAGCAAGCCTCTCCCGGCAATCCGGGGGCAGGTCCGCGGCCTCTCTCACATCCAATCCAGCGACGAGTTCCATTGCGTCCGGCCCTCGGACGTGCCGCCCCTGCCGGGTTTCGACGCAACCCGCGATTGGCTGCGCTCGCGCCGCGACGAGAGTCGCTCCCCGTCCTGGCAGCGCGTCCGGATCGAGGCAGACTGGCTGGCCCACCCGGCACTGCTCTGCACTCTCGAACAGCTGAGTGCCGAGATCGCACCCGCCAGCAGCGGCATCCATGTCGATATTCAACACGCCGTGTGGGCCGGAATGCCTGTGACGGCGCGGGTGGACTTCTACGAAGGGGTGCCTGACGATTGGCATGACGGTCAGGTCGTCGCAGACGTCGAAGTCGGCCCGCCTTTCGAAGCAATGCAGCCGACGGCCCCGCGACGCATCTGGGCGCGAGGACGTTTCGATTCGAGATCGACCCGAATCGGCGACATCCGCATCCGCGGAAGTTCGGGAAGCTTCACCGCCCGCGGCAGCGAGCTGGCCCTGCAGGAACTGGAGATCGAGCTCGCACCGCAGGGCGAAGTGCGCGGCAAGCTGGATCTGGAACTCGGCCGCGAGGGCCGCGTGCTCTACGACGGCGGAGTCATGCTCGAGGGTATTCCGATCGACGATCTGTGGCGTTCCTCGGGCCTCGGAGAGGTCGCCCTGACGGGCACCCTGCACGGTGCGATCCAGGTCTCGGGCGAGCTGCTCGAAGAGCATCCACCGCTGACCTCCGCGCGAGGCTACTTCGCACTGCACGCTCGCAATGGCATGCTGCACCGCAAGCTACCGCTGATGCTCGCCGTCACACTCGCCAGCGACCGGTGGAGCCCGTTCGGAAGTCGGGATCGGGTAGCCTACGATGCGATCGACTTGAACGGCCGCATTGAAACAGGCCGTCTGCGCAGCGACGTGTTGACCATAGAGGCTCCGACCTTCCGGATGGGTGCTTCGATGGAGCTCGGCGTCGAGAACCCTCACCCGCTGCAAGGAGTTCTGGGCATCTTCTTCTTCCCGACACTCGATCGGATGATCGACCGGTTGCCACTCGTGAACCGGGTCCTGCTCGGCACCAACCGGAACCTGGTAGGTGCCTACTTCACGGTCGAGGGTGCGATTGCCGAGCCGCGGGCGCGCATCATCCCAGTGAAATCGATCACCGCAGTGGGCCCGGCCAGCTTCGTCCTGCAGGACCTCCCGGGGTTCGTCTGGGGCGGGATCCAGCGCATCCAATCCGTGCTGCTGCCTCGCCAAGCCCGGCCGCAGCCGGCCCAGAATGCCGAGAGGAAAGACTCGTGAACCGAAAGAACGCGCGCAGCAAGATCGTCACGAGGAGCAACGCACAGACGGCGATCCGCCGCGCCCAACGTCGCGGCGAGCGCGTGGTCTTCACCAGCGGCTGCTTCGATCTGATTCACGTAGGCCACGTGCGCAGCCTGGAACAGGCACGCAGCTTTGGCGACCGGTTGGTCGTGGCCATCAACAGCGACACCTCGGTGCGCCGCTTCAAGGGCCCGAGACGCCCCATCGTCCCAGCCCGCCAACGGGCAGAAGTGCTGGGGGCTCTGGAATGCGTCGATTGGGTGATGGTGTTCGGAGGGGCCACGCCACGGGCCACGCTGGCTGCTCTGTCGCCGGATGTCTATGCCAAGGGCGGAGACTGGCCATTGACCGTCCTGAAGGCCCAGGATCTACCCCCGGGCTTCCGGGGCGAGGTGCGGCGGCTTCGCCAGGTTGCCGGTGCGCGGACGACCGCGATCGTGGAGCGGATCCAACGGAAACGATGACCAGGGCCCAGGCGTCTTATCCGGTACGCATGAACGGTACGCATGGATTCGGATTTCGAGACGAACCCTATGACCAGGATGAGCCATTGAACGCAAATGACGCGATGGATGGAGCCGAAATCGTCTTGAAGGCCCTGCGTGAGGAGATCGCGCGGGCCCTGGTGGGCCAGCAGGGCCTGGTCGACGGCCTGCTGATCGGCCTGCTCTCCGGGGGGCACGTATTGGTCGAGGGCGTGCCCGGGCTGGCCAAGACGACAGCTGTCCGCGCGCTGGCCCAGGTGCTGGGCCTGGGCTTCCGACGCATCCAGTTCACACCGGACCTGTTGCCGAGCGATCTCGTGGGCACCCCGGTCTTCGTCCCGGATGAGCAACGCTTCGAGGTACGCAAGGGCCCGGTATTCTCGCCGGTCGTCCTGGCCGACGAGATCAACCGCGCACCGGCCAAGGTACAATCGGCCCTGCTCGAGGCGATGGAAGAGCGCCAGGTGACGATCGGCGATCAGACCTTCCCGCTGCCGGACCCCTTCCTGGTGATGGCCACCCAGAACCCGATCGATCTGGAGGGCACCTACGCGCTGCCCGAAGCACAGGTCGACCGTTTCCTGTTGAAACTACAGGTGCGATATCCGAACGCGGGCGAGGAGCGTGAAATCGTTGCCCGCGATGGCGCCGGTCCGACGGAGGTGCGTGCTGTTGCGGACCCGGAACAGATCCTGGGGCTGCGCGCGGCGGCCCGGCGCGTACACGCCGCGGATCCGGTCATCGACTACGCGGTACGGCTCGTACGGGCGACCCGCGAACCGGATCTCGCTGGTGCGATGCTCGAGCGTCCAGAGAAACGTGCGGCCAGCGGCGCGGTGGCCGTCGGCGCCTCACCTCGAGCCTCGATCTTCCTGAGCCGAGCAGCGCGAGCGCACGCGCTGCTCGCAGGGCGTCGTTATGTCACACCTCACGACGTGAAGCAGGTCGCACCGGATGTCCTGCGCCACCGCTTGATCCTCTCCTACGAAGCCGAAGCCGACGGCATCGACGTGGATGAAGTACTCCGCGGTCTGCTGGCGGCCGTGGAAACCCCCTGAGCCATGGCCCTCCTGCGCCCTCGCTCCCAGCCAGCCAGCCTACCTGGAACCGTGGGCGGAGTGGCAGCGCCTGGAGCCCAGACAGCGTCGGGCCTGGCCGTCGAATCCAGCGAACTATCCCGCGCGGCGCGGACCCTTCTGGTGCGCAGCCAACGCGAGGTCACCGGAGCTTTCGTGGGCGGCTACCAGAGCGCCTTTCGCGGCGTCGGCATCGAATTCGAGGAATCGAGGCCCTACGTCCCGGGGGACGATGTGCGTTTCCTGGACGCCAGCGTAATGGCCCGTACGGGCATGCCCTACGTCAAACGCTTTCGCGAGGAACGCAACCAGACCGTGCATCTCGTCATCGACGTCTCTGGCTCGATGGCATTCGGGAGCACCGGACGGTCGAAGGGGTTGCTGGCGGCACATACCGCCGCGTTGATCTCGGTAGCCGCGCTCCGAGCCGGCGATCGCGTCGGTCTCTGGACCTTCGACGATGGCATCCGCGACGAACTCCCACCTGCACGTGGTGGACGTCAAGCGCGCAAGATTCTGGAGCGGCTCGTCGCAGCACCTGCCCAGCTTGGGGGGCAGACGGGACTGGCCGATTCCCTGGCACGGGTGCGCTCCGCCGCGCGCAGACGCGGCCTGGTCTTCGTGCTCTCGGACTTCCGAGACGAACACTTCTTCGCCCCCGCCACGGAGGGTGAGTCATCGCCCCGAACCGAATGGATCGCCCTCGCCCGCCGTCACGATCTGAGCGCGATCCTGATTCACGACCCGCGAGAAGATGTGTTGCCACGATCGGGCACGATCCGGATCGCCGACCCGGAGCGGCCGGGCCGAACGCAGTTCTTGGCCACCGGCCGCCAGAAGGTACGCCGACGCTATCGCGCGGCGAGCGAAGTCCGTCGCCGGGCCCTGGTACGGCGGTTGCGAGGCGACGGCGCCTCCGTACTGACCCTTCGCACGGATCGGGAGCCGCTGCGCGGGCTGGTACGATTCTTCGCGGAGCGCAGCGCCACCGGGGGAAGGGGGCGCCGTTGATGAGATTCGTCGCCATCACATGGGGTGCGCTGCTCGCACTGATGGCTTGTAGCGAAGCACAGCCGCCCGCGCGGCCGCCGGCACCGGTCACACCTGCGGCAGCTCTGATCCTCGAACCGCCGCACCTCGAAATAGGCGAGACCGCAACGCTGGAGGTGGCGATCGCAGTACCCCCCGGCACCCGCGTGGGCCCGGTCCCCGCACCGGACGAAACCCCAGGCCTCTGGATCCTCGATGTCGATGGGCCGAGCGAGTCGAACTCCCCGGAGCGCGATGTTCACCGCACGCGTTTCCGGATTCGCGCTCGCGAAACGGGCAGCTTCGAATGGCCGGCGAGCGAGGTGCGGATCATCCTGCCGGACGACCGGGAGCAGGTACTCGAGGTCCCGGCCAGGGCATTCCAGGTTCGGTCGGTCGCGCAAGATGTCCCAGGACAGCTGACTTTCTTCTCCTACCGCAGTCCGGTGTTTCAAGGAGAGCGCGCCAGACCCGCGGATGTGGTGCTGCCAGCCTTGGTCGGTGCAGCGCTCGCGCTGGCCGGTGTCGGGCTGCTCGCATGGGTGCGCCGCTCACGAGCTGCCAGACAGCTATCGGAGGCGGAACCGAACCTGGGCAATGCGCCGTGGCGCACTGCCCAGGCCGCTCTGGCTGCGGCAGGCGAGATCGCCGAGAGCGACTTGCCCCGTGCCGCAGACATGGCCTCTGCGGCGCTGCGCGTATTCGTGGATCGACGCTTCCGAGCCCAAACCACCCGTGCCACCAGCGAAGAACTGCGCAGCGGCGAAGCACCCTTCCTGTTGACGACCCGCTGGGAACCACTTCTCGACCTGCTGGAGCAGCTCGACGCGCTGCGCTTTCCGCCCCAGACAGACGATCCGAGGACGGCGGTCCAGACGTTCCGAGGAACGATCGAGACGGCGCAGGCATTCGTCACGGATGCAACCCCGCGCGGGAACACCCGTTGAGCGAGCTGATCGCCGCGGCCGTGCGATCTGTCACCGGCTGGCCCGTCGTGGGTTTTGCCGAACCGCTGTGGCTCTGGCTCCTGCCGATTTCATGGACGTGGTTGCTGGCCGTTCGCTGGCTCGGGACCCGCCCCGCCCTGGGCTGGCCGGCGCTCGCGGAAGCCAGTGCCGCCGGCGCGCATAGGCTCGATCCCGCAGGCACGGCGGTGGGCGCGCTTCGCCTGATGACCGTCAGCCTGATCGGCCTGGTGTTGGCGCAGCCGATGGGCTCGGAGCAGGAGGTGAAGCTGCGCCACGACGGCCTCGATCTGATCCTCGCTCTCGACGCTTCGGGCAGCATGCGGGCTCTCGATGCGCGGGGTGTCGCACAACCGCAAACCCGCCTGAACCTGGCCAAGGAAGTCGTCGCCCGATTCGCTGCCGAACGCGTTGCCGAGGGCGATCGGGTCGGATTGATCGTATTCGGAGATCGCGCCTTCACCCAGAGCCCCCTGTCGTCCGATGGTGCCCTCGTCGCGGCGGCGCTCGAACGGGTGGAAGCCGGCATGGCCGGTGAATCCACCGCTTTGGGCGACGCCCTGGGCCTTGCGGTGAAGCGCGCAGGCCCACCGCGCGGCCCGGGGGACCCACTAGCCGGCCGCGTCGTCGTACTGCTGACCGACGGGCGCTCGAATGCGGGCAACATCCCCCCTGAAGTCGCGATGGCCATTGCCCAAGCGCGCGGCGTACGAGTGCATACCGTCGGAATCGGCGGACAGGGCCAGGTTGCGATGGCCCGTCGCGGCGGCGGCCGTCGGATCGAGCTGGAGCGTCACGATCTGGACACACAGACACTGCAACGGATCGCGGCGCATACGGGTGGCCGCTACTTCGGCGCACGCAGCTCATCGGACCTGGCCCTGGTGTACGGCGAGATCGACCAGCTCGAACGCGTCGAACGCGAAGCCGCACCGCGCCACCTCGGTGCTCCACTGCCCGAGCCCTTCCTCGCCTGCGCCGGAAGCTTGCTGCTCGCCCAGTTGATCGTGGGCCGCGTGCTCGCCAGGCGTCTGCCGTGAGCGACATTCCGCCCATCGCGCATCCCGAGTGGCTGCTGCCGCTGGCTGTCGTGGCGGGCGGCTGCGCGCTGGCCCTGGGCTGGGCGTTTCTGCGAGGTGAGCGCGCGCTGCTGCAGCTGATCGGTGTGGCTCCGGGGCGGAACGACCGGATACTGCGCGACGTGTTTCTGCTCACTGCATTGTTGGCGATGGCCTTCGCGTTGGCCGGCCCCCGTTTCGGCACCCGTGAGCTTCACGTCCCCGCGACCGGTCTCGACCTTGTGATGTTGATGGATGTCTCGCGCAGCATGAATGCGGCGGACATCCCCCCGAGTCGGATGGCCCGGGCGCGAAGAGTGGCGGCCGGTGTGCTGCAACGTCTCGGTGAAGGCGACCGGGCCGCCCTCGCCATCTTCGCTGGCCAGGGCGCGCTGATCACTCCATTCACCTCGGATAAGGGCGCCCTTGCCGAGATGCTCCCCGCCGTCGATCCAACACTGTTCTCGGACGCCAGCTCCGATGGCGCAGCGGGCCTGCGCGCAGCGCTACCCGCGTTCGCGGCGTCGGGCCCACGCCCGCGCTTGCTGCTCGTACTGAGCGACGGCGAAATCGGTCGACTGCCCAAAGGCCTCGCGGCCGAACTGGCCCAGGCCGAGGCACGAGTGTTGGCGGTCTTGCTCGGCACGGAGGCCGGAGCGCCGATCCCCGACCGGGGCCGGCCACTTCGGGGCCCGGGCGGTAAGCCCGTCCATACCCAGCGTGTGCTGGCCGATCTTGGACCGCTCGTCGAGACGAGCGACGGCCGGCTGTTCCTGGCCGATGGGTGGGGCGAGGTCGACCTCCCCGCGCTCGTTGCCGAAATCCGCCGCGATGCGATCCCTACGGCCGAGGGCACCCTGGTGCAGCGTGTGCCGATCAGCTGGGTGGGACCTCCTGCATTGCTCGTCTGGCTCCTGCTTCTGCTGGAAGCCTGGCCGGGAGAGTTCCGAACGAAATGGCGAGTTACAGCGGAGGCGACGCCCGAATTGCCCGGGCGACGCGTGTCGAGCCTGGCGCACGCGTTGCCCTGGCTCGTGCTCGGAACCCTGCTGCCTCAGGCCGCCGAGCCCGGGGTTGCCGAGCCCGGGGTCGGCGTACCCAAGGTCGCCGAGCACCAGACCGTGGAGGGTCAGCCAGACTCACGCCTGAGCCTCGAAGCGCGGCTCCGTGCCGAGGGGCCGAGCAGCGCTGTGCTCGTAGCGCTCGGGATCGCGCGAGCCCGTTCCGGTGACACAAGCAATGCAGGGCATGCCTTCCGCGCTGCGGCTCTTCTGGGGGGAGACCCTCGAACTGCGGCGCTGGCCTGGTACGACCTGGGAGTGCTCGCGCTCGAAAGCGGACGCTTGGAGGACGCCCGCCAGGCATTCTTCGAATCCCTGGCCCTCGACTCCCGGAACCGCAAGACGAAATTCAACCTGGAGTTGACCCTGGCGGCGCTGCAGCGAAACGAGCTGGCGCCCCCACCGAACGATGCACCCAACCCCGATCCTGCCGACCGGCAGGAAACGGACGACTCGCGAGCGGACGACACCGATGCGCCCAACCCGGACGAAACTTCCGATGAAGAGGCAGCCGCGGATCCCACCGACAACAGAACTCAGCAGACCCGACCCGAGCCCCAGCAGGGGACCCCACCAGAAGAGCCCGCCCACCTGCAAGGCCACACCGAGCCGCCACCGCCCAGCATGGACCAGGCCGAGGCCGAGCACTGGCTCGACGCGCAGAGTGACGATGTGCGCGCCGCGCTCGAAGCCCAACTCGGTCCGTTGAGTGGACCCTGGGTCGGGGGGTCGCGTTGGTAGGCCTGCGCGCTGCTTGGGCAATGGCGCTGGCGCTGCTCCTTCCGATGGCCGTTGCTGGCGAGACGCCCTGCCTGGCCACAGCGAGGGTGGTACCGGAAGAAGCCTTCGTCGGTCAGCAGGTCCTCTACATCCTGCAGATCGAGCAGCGCCGCGACGTCGCGAGGGCGCGCTTTCAGCCACCCCTCTCATTTCCATCGATGCGCAGCGAATGGCTCCCCACCGTACGCCTGCCGGACCCGAACGAGGGCACCCGCGCCTACCAGGAGCGTCGGGCGCTGCATCCGGGCCACGCGGGAGAGCTTCTGCTTCCGGAGGTGGGTCTTGTTTGCGAGACACCGGCCGAGAGCCACCGGGTGCGCGTCCCCGCCACCAGCATTCGGGTTCGGAAGATTCCCGAGGCCGCCCGACCTGCTGATTGGAACGGCGTCGTCGGCACGCTGAGGCTCGATTGGAGCTTGTCCACCCATCGTGTCGCGCTCGGAGAAACCGTGCGGCTCAGCGTTCGGATCGAAGGACCGGGCACCGTCTGGCGCGTGGATCCAGGTATCGAGAGGATGCTCGCCCCAACCGATGCGGACGTGTTCACGCTGCCGCCGGATGAGCAGCGCGACAAGGGTCGGGGCTTCTCCGTCCGCGTCTATCACCGATACGACGTGGTACCGCGGAGGGAGGGCAAATTCGTCTTCCCCGGGCTGCGCGTGGCGAGCTTCGATCCGGTCGAGGAGCACTTCGAAGAGCACGTCCTCCCGGATCTCACGCTCCACGTCACAGCGGGAGCAGAGCCCACGCGTGTGAGCGAACAGGCCCGTCAAACCGCAGTGAAGCAGCACGGCCCACCGCCCGAAGGAGCTTCGTCTCCGTCGGGCTCGAGCCTTCTCATCGCGGGAATCGTGCTGGCCGCAGGTCTATCCGGCGGCATCTGGTTGCTGCGCCGCCGGGCTCCCCGACCCGCCGATCCCGCGAAGGCCGCAGGACATCTGCTCCAAGAGGCTCGTGGGCTGCTCGAAGAAGGCGATACGGCCAATGCAGCCAGCGCGTTGGCGCGCTGCTTGTCCTGCCTGAAACAGAGCTCCACCGATCCGGGGGACCCCTTCGCGGCGCAGGCGATCGACCCGCGGGCCCGGGAACTCGCGCTCCTGGAGCAGCGGCTGGAACGAGCCCGTTTCTCCGCGTCTCCCGACGACCAGGTGCTGCACGCGATCGCCACCGAACTCGGCGTTCTGTGCATGAGCGACTGATCGCCGGCTGCTAACCTCCGCGCGCCCACAACAGGGCCGGAGGTGCCATGACCGATTTCCACTTCCAGGAACTCTTCGAGCTCCACGACGACGGTACGGAATACCGCCTGCTCACCGACGAGCACGTCGGCACACTCGAGATCGATGGCCGTGAGGTACTCAAGATCGAGCCCGAGGCCCTACGCCTTCTGGCAGCGGAGGCCATCCGCGACGTATCCCACCTGTTGCGGACTGACCACCTGAAGCAGTTGCGCACGATCCTCGACGATCCGGAGGCTTCGGAGAACGATCGCTTCGTCGCGCTCGAGCTTCTGAAGAACGCCAATGTCGCTGCAGGAATGGTCTTGCCTTCCTGTCAGGACACGGGCACTGCCATCGTGATGGGAAAGAAGGGGCAGAACGTCTTCACTGGCGCGAACGACGAAGAGGCGCTCTCCCACGGCATCTACGATACCTACGCCAATACCAGCCTGCGCTTCTCGCAGATGGCTCCGCTTTCGATGTACGACGAGAAGAACACAGGCACCAACCTGCCCGCACAGATCGAGCTGTATGCCACCAAGGGAAGTGAATACAACTTCCTGTTCATCACCAAGGGCGGCGGCTCGGCCAACAAGAGCTTCCTCTACCAGCAGACACGGGCTCTGCTGAACCCGCAATCCCTGCTCGCCTTCATCGACGAGAAGATCCGCAGCCTCGGCACTGCGGCCTGCCCGCCCTACCACCTGGCGGTCGTGATCGGCGGTACCTCGGCAGAGCACACCCTGAAGACCGTGAAGCTCGCGAGTACGAAATACCTGGACACGCTGCCGACCTCCGGCAACGAGTACGGCCGCGCATTCCGGGATCTGGAGCTCGAAGCCCAGGTGCTGGAAACGGCGCGAAAGACCGGCATCGGCGCCCAGTTCGGAGGCAAGTACTTCTGCCACGACGTGCGTGTCGTTCGACTGCCCCGGCACGGCGCCTCCTGTCCGGTGGCAATCGGAGTGTCCTGCTCGGCGGATCGACAGATCAAGGCCAAGATCACCAAGCAGGGTGTGTTCCTCGAGAAGCTCGAGAAGAACCCGGCGCAATACCTGCCTGACACCTCCGCTCAGGAACTGCCCGGCGAGGTCGTCCCGGTGGATCTCAGCCGCCCGATGGACGAAATTCGAGCGGCTCTATCGCAGCATCCGATCAAGACCCGCCTGTCATTGACCGGCACACTGATCGTCGCCCGCGACATAGCCCACGCCAAGCTGAAGGAGCGCATCGATCGCGGTGAAGGCCTTCCCCAGTACTTCAAGGACCACATGGTCTACTACGCCGGCCCGGCCAAGACACCGAAGGGCCACGCGTCGGGTTCGTTCGGCCCGACCACGGCGGGGCGCATGGATTCCTACGTCGGGCTCTTCATGGAGCACGGCGGAAGCATGATCAGCCTGGCCAAGGGCAACCGTTCCGAACAGGTCACCCTGGCCTGCAAGGAACACGGCGGCTTCTACCTCGGCTCGATCGGCGGCCCGGCCGCAATCCTCGCCCAGGATTGTATCAAGCACATCGAGGTGCTCGAATACCCGGAGCTTGGAATGGAAGCGATCTGGAAGATCGAGGTCGAGAACTTTCCCGCCTTCATCGTGGTCGACGACAAGGGCAACGACTTCTTCGCCGACCTCTGAGCAGAAGCCGGGACGTTCTACGACTCGAGGCCGAGGTTGTGGACCCAAGCGTAGGCGGCGATCTCGGCCAGCTGGAATTCAGCTGCGGGAATTCCGAGCCTTTCGAGTGACTCTTCTACACGATCGAACTCACTTCGATCGAAGGATTCGGCCGCGAAGAGGAGTTCACCGAGCCGGCCCGAGTGGGTCAGCAGTGCGCTTTCCGACTCTTCGTCGAGATGCAGCTCCCGGACCACATCCTGCTTCGGTCGGCCCAGCAGGGCATCGATCGATGCGAGGATTCCGACCAGGAACGCGCGATCACACCAGGCGGCGGCCACGTCCAGGTGGAGAGCCGCCAGTTCGAGCAAGCGGCCGCGCTTGGCGGCGGTAATGAGCAGCGGATCCCGAAAACCACCCGGGCATCCTTCGGCGAACAGCAGCACTGCGAGCCATCGATGCAGCTGGCGGCGGCCGACAAAGACGAGCGCATCTTCCACTCGGGTCAGGCGCTGGGCACGCGCCATGGCTGGGGAATTGGCGATACGCAGCAGGCCCACGCTCAGGCCCGGATGAGGCTTCAACCCCTCGACGACGCATGCGATGTCTTCATCGCGTTGGAGGCGTCCCATCAGGTCGAAGAGCGCAGCCTGCTCGGGCTTCATCGAACGACCGGTCAAGATCTCCGGGTGGGCGAAGTAGAAGCCCTGGAAATACTCGAAGCCAAGGGCGTGGCAATGCTCGAACTCGGCGCGCGTGGAGACTTTTTCGGCGAGGAGCTTGGCGTCGGTGGCGCGCAGCTGGCGTACCAGGCGCTTCAACTTCTTCGGGTCCGTCTCCAGCAGGTCCACCTTCACCCAGTCCACCAGCGGGAGCATCTCCTCGCGTGGATCTCCGGGTACGTAGTCGTCGAGGGCCAGAGAGAAGCCCTCTTTGCGAAGTGCCTCGCAGGCGGCGATGGCGACATCGTCGGGCTCGATGTCTTCGAGGATCTCGATCACCACGCGATCTGCTGGCAAGACTGCGATCGAGCCGCTTTCGAGTACCTGACGCGTGACGTTGAAGAAGCCCAGGGCGGCCCCCAACACCTGGTTCGGCCCCATATGCATGAAGGTATCGACCACGACGCTCGCCGCGGCCTGGTTCTGGTCGCTGAAATCCGCCTTCTGACTCGCGGCCGACGAGCGGAAGAGCAGCTCATAGGCGACGATCCGCTCGTTGCGATCGACAATCGGTTGGCGACCGAGAAACAGGTTGGGGTGCCCCATTCCGGACCTATCGACCGATGGAGGCGGCTGGGACATCGGGCGGAGCCCTTAGGCGACCCGGGGCTTACCCGGATTCACCAGGTCGATAGTCGCGTGTAGCGGTCGGAAGCAGCTCCTCGAGCGTCCACAGCACTTTCTTGGTGCGCTCGCCCATGAAGAGCGGTACCTGATCGGCATAGTGAGGCGACGATCGATCGAGTGTGGCGCTTCCGTATTGGTGGACCGTCTCGACTCTCTGCTTCCCGTTCGCATCCCACTCGACGAACATCACAAGGGAGTCGCCTGACTTGACCGAATAGGTGCCATCATCGTCCAGTACAAACGCCTCGAGGGCGCGCAGCACATCCGGACCGCCGTCGGCGGGCAACTCCACCTCACCACGGCGAAACCGGTTCACCTCGCCCCAGGTCGGATCGAGGCGGCCATGGTGCTGGCGAAGCACGGCGACGGCTTCCCGGAAGGAATCGAGCGGATCCAGCGCGGGCTCCTCTTTCATCATCGCGACGATCACCGGCGTGAGACTGATGATCGCGATGGGCGCCGTGCGACTCTCCGCCTCTGCGGTGAAATCCCAGTTGGCCAGAAGCTCCCGCGCCTCCAGGTAGTCCGGATCGTCCCCGATATCCTCCGGATCAGCGGCCAGGATGGTCTGAATGATCTCGTGTGCAGCACTGTTCGTGGAATAGCGCTTGTCGTATTTGTAAGCGCGGAACTCTTCGGCGGTGATCGATTCGTCACCACCGTAGAGCTCGAGGGCTCGCAGGGCCCGATTGGTCATCCGGCGCTCGATACCGAAGCTCTGCGGATAGTCCTTTCTGCGAAGGTTGTCCGGGCCCACCGTGGCGCGGAAGGGGCTGCTGTTGGCGTTGGTCACGACCTGTGAGGCCGGGTTCATCAGCTGAGGGGCCTCTTCGTAGCTGTGGTACTCCGTCCAGATCAGGTCGGATCGGTCGCCCGGCAGATATCCCTTCCAATCCCATCCCTCGGGCCTCTTGGGGAAGCGTGCGTTGTAGACGTAGCCCATGTTGCCGGCCTGATCGGCGTAGATGAAGTTGATCGAGGGCAGGGCCTGCATTCGCATGGCGTCGCGCCATTCATTGAAATCTCGAGCCTTGTTCATGCGCATGTACTGCTCGAGCCCACGGATCTCATTCATGCCGACGAAACGCACGCCATAGGTACCGTGGGGCCGGCGCAGAGCGGGACCGTGGGCGCTCTTCAACAGCTCACGGTTGACAGTCCATCTAAGTCGCCCGAGCAGCTTGACCGCGAATGAAGCCTCGGCCCGCTCGAACTCCCGCCATTCTCCGTCGAGCCTGTAGCGGTTCGGATTCTCTGGATCGACATCCAGCAGGTAGACATCGGTGAGGTCAGGCTGGTTGACAGTGCTGGCCCAGGCGAGATGACGGTTGGCGCCGTGGAGCATCACCGGACCACCCGGGAAGACGCCACCGGCCACGTCCCAACCCTCTTCGCTATGCAGCCGGACCTCGTACCAGGCGACCGGACCCGTATAAGGCTGGTGCGAATTGACGAGCAGACGAGTTGCACCGTCAGCCGAGCGGCCGGGCCCGACCGCGACGGCATTCGACCCGAGGATCGGTTGCGGCAGGTTCGAGAGATGAAAGGCGTCTTCGGTAGGTGAAAGCGCGAGTTCGCGTTGCCGTTCCTCCTCGAAGAGCTCGAGCATTGTCTGCTGAAACCCGTAGAAGAGTGGCGTCTTGAATGCGAAGCCCGCGATGATGTCGCGCCCGGTGACCGGAATGGCGCCCGGCAACACAGCTTCGGGATGAAGGGCCGCATAGTGGTTGAGCCCGACGGCGTACGCTTCCGCGATGCCACGTGTCTCGGCGGAAATCTCGCTGTCGTAACCCGCATCGACCGCGTCCCAGACGCCCATCCACTGGACCATGAAGTCGATCGGCGCAGCGTCCAGCCCATCGACCGCAGCGAGGCGCCCACGCGTCGCCAGGTTCACCTTCTGGATGGTGAGGAAATCATCCTCGGCGTGGGCGAATGCCAGACCGTAGGCCACGTCGACATCGCGTTGCCCGTAGATATGGGGGACGCCGTAAGCGTCGCGAATGATGCGCACATCAAAACGCTCCGCTGCAGCCAGATAGGCTTCGCGGTCGAGCGCAAGATCCTCAGGCAACACCGTCCAAAACGCCAGGACGCCGAACCCGAGAAACAAGAACAGGAAGAACACCGCCACAACGCGCTTGATCACGAACTGTCACCTCACCTCATCGAACACGGCAACTTAACAAATGGAACCGGCCCCTATCTTAACACCCATCTTGGTGGGTACTTTTGGCTGTTTGGGGTGGGGCGGGGGGAGGTTTGGGTTCCTCTCAAGAGTGGTGAGGAAGCCTCCGATTCGTGGGTATGGCCCGCGCCCGCATTCTGGCTCCGCTGATCGTCCTACTGGCCGTGCTGGTGCTGGTACGCGCCCAGCCCGGCCCGATCGTGAATCTACGCAATCAGGTCTTCGACCAGCTCCAGCGCGGCTGGCCCCGCCCGTGGCAGGATGCGGGGGTCCGCGTGATCGATATCGACGATGCAAGTCTGGCGAAGATCGGCCAGTGGCCGTGGCCACGGCGGGTGATCGCGGAGCTGGTGATGCGCGTGCATGCTGAGGGTGCGGCAGCCCTGGCGTTCGATGTGGTATTCGCCGAGCCCGATCGGATGGGGCCCGAACCGATCGCCCGAGCCTGGCCGGACATGGATCCCGCTATCCGGGCTGAGCTCGAGACATTGCCCGATCCGGATGCTTTGCTCGCGGAGCAGATCGCCACGGTCCCGACGGTGACAGGCTTCTTCCTGGTCACCGACAAACGCGACCGGGCACCGACGCGAAGATACTCGGTTGGAGTGAAGACGGATGCAGCCTCGAAACGCGATCCGCTGCGCCGCGTGCCGAGCTTTCCGGGCGCCGTACCCAGCATCGCCGAACTCGAGAAAGCTGCACAGGGAAATGGCTCGCTGAATGGTCGAATCGATCCAGACGGCGTTCACAGACGGGTCCCGCTGGTCTTCCGTCATGGCGATGCGGTAGTTCCGGGGCTCGGTCTGGAAGCCCTTCGCGTCGCGGTCGGTAGTCGCGGCTACGTGATCCGCGCCGAGAACTCCGACGAAGATCTGGGGATTTCCTCGATCGCAATCCCGCCCCACTTCGAAATACCGACGGATCCCGAGGGAGCCGCTTGGATCCACTTCACGGATACGCCCAAGAAACGCGTGCTTCCGGCCTGGCGCGTGCTGGCCGGCGAGATTCCACCGGGCAGCCTGGAGGGCGCGATCGCTTTCGTGGGTACCAGTGCGATCGGCCTGAAGGATCAGCGGGCCACACCCCTCGATCCTGCACTGCCTGGCGTGATGTTGCACGCCGAGCTGGTCGAACAGATCCTGCTCGAACACCATCTGGAGCGGCCGGGCTTCGCTCTCGGCCTGGAGTGGACGGCAACGGCTCTGCTGGGTCTCATCGTCCTCTTGCTCGTTCGCTTTTCCAGCGCACTCGTGGGCGCGGGAGTGTTGGTCCTGGCCAGCCTCGCAGCCATTGGAGCGAGCGCCTGGGCCTTCACGGAGCTCAGCTGGCTCTTCGATCCGGTGACACCCACCCTCGGCGTGCTCGCGGTCTTCCTCGTGGGCTCGGTGTTGGGCCATCTGTCCGAAGAATCCCAGCGCCGCCGTGTGCGTGGCGCATTCGGCCACTATCTGGCACCGGCCCTGGTCGCCGAGCTGGCACGTGATCCCGCACGGCTCCAGCTGGGCGGCGAGATGCGCGAGCTCTCGTTCCTCTTCTGCGACGTGCGCGGCTTCACCAGCCTGTCGGAGAAGCTGGACCCCGAGGCTCTCACCCAATTGGTGAACCGACTGCTCACACCGCTCAGCGAAGCCATCCTCCAGCACAGCGGAACGATCGACAAATACATGGGCGATTGCGTGATGGCCTTCTGGAACGCACCCCTGGATGTACCCGACCACGCACGCCTTGCTTGTGAGGCCGCTCTTGCGATGAACGCAGCCCTGGCATTGCTGAACGAGGAGCTGGAGTGCGAAGAAGACAACCAGATCGGGCCGTTGCGCGTCGGCATTGGGATCAACACCGGACAAGCCTGCGTCGGCAACCTGGGCAGTGAGCAACGCTTCGACTACTCGGTGATCGGCGATGCCGTGAACCTGGCATCGCGTCTCGAAGGCCAGTCGAAGACCTACGGCGTGGACATCATTCTCGGCGACGAAACCTGCAGCGCGGTACCAGAACTCGCGACGCTCGAACTCGATCTGATCCGGGTGAGAGGCAAGCAGGAGGCCGTGCGCATTCACGCGCTGGTCGGGGATGCGAGCTACGCAGAGACTCCCGCCTTTCTGGAGCTGCGCGCTGAGCACTCGGGGCTCTTGAAGGCGTATCGCAGCTGTGCGTGGCTGGAAGCGCTGGAGCGATGCGAGATCTGCGCTGAGGCCGCACCCGAGCTGGAGGGCCTGTACAAGCTGATCCGCGAACGAATCGAGTGTTTCCGGGTGGATTCTCCCCCCAAAGAGTGGGATGGCGTGTTCACGGCAACCTCAAAGTAGTCCGCAGCTGCGTGCCAACGGGTACGCAGCTCCCGGGTCGAAACTCCCTCTCCAGCTGGGAAAGCCGTCAGCCGATGGTAATTCCATGCGTCGCATCGATCCGCAAAGCAACCGACTCATCTGGCTGTTTACGATGATCACATTGTTGGCATCGACAGCTGCGGGCCAGGTCCTCCAACCGGAACGGGAACAGGAGACCGCCGAACGTGGCATCCACAGTAGCCGCGAAGCCCAGGCCGGAGCGGACCAGGCGGCGGATCTCCGACCGACTCACGCAGACATCAGCTACGCCGACGTATTGGCCCACCCCGACGACATCGAGATCAACATCCAGTGGGCCGACAACCAGGTCGCACGCGGGGACCTGAAGGGGGCCGCTGCGCCCCTCGAACGGATCCTGCTCTTGCAGCCGGAGCTGGCGAACGTCCGCCTCTACCACGCGATCGTATTGTTCCGCCTCGATGATCTCGACGGTGCCGAGGCCGAGCTGAGCCGGGTTCGCAAAGCACAGCTTACGGCCGCACTCGCCGCCAGTGCTTCCGAATACGCCAGCCGGATCAAGCGCCGCAAGCGCCGGACCCGAGGCAGTTTTTCGCTCTCGGGCGGCGCCCAGTACGACAGCAACCGGAACTCGGCGCCTCATTCCGACACACTGCTGGTGCGCGACTTCCGCTTCCAGCTGGGTGATGGCCTCACCGAGGACGACGACTACAGCTATCTGACGATCGGCGAGCTGGCCTTCGAACGCGATGTGGGCGACCAGGAACAGCACACCCTGTTCGGCGCCATCAGCTACTACAACGCCGAACAGGAAAAACAGGAACGTTTCGACGTGCGCTCCGGTACCGGACAGCTGGGCCTGCGCTTGCGGACACCGGAAGTCGATTGGACCTTGCGGCTGATTGCGGGGCTGGTCGATCTGTCGGCCGAAAAATTCGTTCGCAACGTGGCTGGGGAGGTCCGGGGCGAGCGGCGCCTTTCCTCCAGTTTCCGGGCAGGCGGCCTCGTGCGAGTCGAATCCTTCGACTACGACGGCATCCCGGACTCGCCCAGGGCCTACGAGCGCACGGGCCTCGAAACGACCGTGGGCGGCGACCTCCAATGGATTCACTCGCCCAGCCATCGCAGCGAGATGGCCCTGGGCTTCCACAACCGCTCCGCCCAACGACGCTACTTCTCCTACTGGGGACCGACCCTGGGCTTCCGACATACCTGGCTGCCCGGTGGCGGACAGTTCGTGCTGGCCGGCGCCTCCTTCGATTGGAACCGGTACAAAGACGCCCAGACCTTCATCTCCACGAAGGTCCGTCGGGAGGCGATCATTCGCTCCCGCTTGATGTATGGCGCGCCACTTTCATTCCTCTCGAGGGGTCTGATCAAGGGGCCCCTGGCCGACATCGTGTTCTCGTTGACCGCCGAGTACCTGTGGAGTTCGTCGAACTTGCCGAATTTCACCTACGACAACCTGAAGCTGGGCTTCCTGCTCACTCGGCGTTGGGAGTTCTGAGATGGTGCGGAAATCATATCTGGGTGTGATTGCCCTGCTCCTGCTCTGCGCGGCCCCTGCGACCTCATTCCAGGCCGGTGTGGCTGCAGCAGTGCGCGGAAAGGTGAGGATGGACCGTGCACCACAGGTTGGCCTGGTGGTGCAGAGTGGCGACCCGATCCTGATGGGCGATGTGATCCGCACCGATCAGGTGGGTGGCCTGCAGATCCTGCTTCTCGACGAAACCGTCTTCACACTCGGACCCGACAGCGAGATGACGATCGACGAGTTCGTCTACGATCCGAATGCCAGCGGCGGACGCATCGACGCCACCCTGGCCAAGGGCGTGTTTCGATTCGTCACCGGAAAGGTCGCAAGAGACGAGCCGGAGAACGTGAACCTGAAGTTGCCCGAGGGCAGTATCGGCATTCGCGGCACGATCGCTGCGGCCCGGGTCGGGGATTCCGAGAGCATCGTGGCCCTTCTAGGGCCGGGGCCCTTCAACGATGCCGACGAACGCGTCGGAGGCCTTCACGTGCGCACTCCGGGCGGCTCGGAAGATCTCGTGACACCCGGCTTCGGCGTGCGTCTTTCCGGCACGGCCCCCCCCTCGACTCCATTCCATGTGGACGCGGCGGATCTGGGATTCCTGCCCGCACTGCCCACCGGTCCACCTCTCGGACACTTCGAGCAGAACAGGGCGATCGGACCACATGAACCCTGGCGAGCCGCCGGAGCGCTTCGGGTCTCCGGCCGGGAGGCCGGGACCGCACCGACGCGTGTCGCAATGCGAAGTGAAGCGATCGAAGCCCTCGATCCGTCCGCGCTGCAGGGCGGTGACTCATCCGGCCTGGCCAACCTCGCGCAGAACACGGGGACGCTGACGTACCCGCCAGGCATGACATCCGTACAGCAGCTCGTCCAGTTCGCGGACTTGTTCCAGGGAAGATACATCTGGGAAAAGAGAGGGGCACTGCTCCAACCGCCCAATCTTGGGGTCTTCGATGCAGATGTCGTGCTCGATTTCGGCCAACGGAATGTCTCCTTCAAGTTCTACAACTTCACCTCGACCACGTTCCTCACGATCGCCTCGGCACCCGGCTTCATGACGGTCAAACCTTGGGGTAACGGCGCGGGGGGAGACGCGAAGTTCGTCCTGGGTGGCAGCTACTTCGAGATCTCCTCGGCCTGCATGCCCTGCACCGTGACGCTGGACGCCGCGTTCCTGAACAAGAACAACCTGCCCGCTGCGGAAGGCAAGTTCCTGGTGACCATCGACGACGGTGGAACCGTCGCGGTGACGCCCGCCTTCCAGGGACCGCCGACCCTGGTTCTTCCCTGAGGAAATTCGCGGCCAGGGGCCAGGACCCGACTGGCCAGGGATCCCAGAGCCGCGAGAGTCGGGCTAGCATGCCTTCCACCATTTGGAGGGACCCATGCACCGCTTTCTCCTTCTCGCTCTGCTCGCCGTCTGGGCGACCGCTGGATCGGTCGACGCTCAGGATGTCGAAGTGGATGCGCAGATCGTGGCTCGACACCTCGCGGAGGCGATCCGCTTCCCGACCGTAAGCCATCAGGATCCCTCGCAATTCGACGGCCAGCCCTTCGAGGATCTGCTCGAGCATCTGCGCGTCACCTACCCACGCGTCCACGCGCACCTGGAGGTCGAGCGCATCGCTGGCTACAGCCTGCTGCTCACCTGGCGGGGAAACGATCCCGGGCTCGCACCCGCACTCTTCATGTCCCACACCGACGTGGTTCCGGTGGAACAGGAAGCGCTGGAAGGCTGGACCCATCCGCCCTTCAGCGGGGTGATCGACGAGGACTTCATCTGGGGTCGCGGTGCCATCGATGTGAAGAGCGGCATCATCGGTTGGCTCGAAGCCGCCGAGGCGTTGCTGGCCCAGGGCTTCGAGCCCAACCGAACGCTGATCTTCGCATTTGGTCACGACGAGGAAATCGGCGGCGAGCAGGGTGCGGCGGTTCTGGCCGCCACGCTGCGCGAGCGAGGTACGAAGCTCGCATTCCTGGTCGACGAGGGCGGCTTCCTCAGCAAGGATCTGGGCCTGATACCGGGCAAGGTCGTGGCCCAGATCAGCACCGCGGAGAAGACCTACTTCACGATCCACCTGACTGCGCGCAGTAACGGTGGACATTCTTCGACCCCCCCTGCACATACCGCAGTCGGCAAGCTGGCCACGGCCATCCACCGACTGGAGGCGAATCCGCTTCCGCTGCGCATCTCCGAGCCCGTGCGCGACCTCTTTGCAGCACTGGCGCCCCACCTTCCATGGAGTCGGCGCCTCGCTCTGAAGAACCTCTGGCTAACTGGCGGGATCGTCGCCAGGCGCTTGGCAGAGGATCCCTTCCAGGCTGCGATGCTGCGCACGACCACCGCCGCCACGATGATCTCGGGAGGCGTGAAGGAGAACGTCGTGCCCAAGCGTGCGACCGCGACCGTCAACTTCCGCATCCTGCCGGATGAAACGCCCGAAGACGTCTTGGCACATGTGCGCGACGTGATCGACGATCCCGAGATCGAAATCACATCGGACACCTGGTCGCAGGCACCGCGCCCGGGACGAGTCGACGCTCTCGGCTACCGGGTACTGACCGACGCGATCCATCACGTCTATCCGGAAGCCGTCGTCGTGCCTGGCATGCTTCTCGCGGCGACCGATACCCGACACTACGCGGATCTCGCAGAAGACGCGTACCGCTTCCTCGGTGTGATGGTCACGCGGGCCCAGATCCCCAGCATTCATGGGACCGATGAACGCGTGGGAATCGAGAGCTTTGCCAACGCGGTGCGGCTCCAGGCGGACATCCTGAGAAGGGCAGGCACAGGGAGCCCCTGATTTCGATCGAAAGACCCAAGAAGGCAGCTCTCAGCCGTCGAAGGAACGAATCTCCAGCGTGCTCTTGCCGGCCCATAGCTCGTGAACGGCCGCCTCGAGCTCGTGACAGCGATCGATCACATCCCACCAACGCTTCTGGCGCGCGTCGGTCGGGAGCCTCTCGAAGTCAACCCGATCGGGGACCTTGCCACCAGGCAGGCGTTCCACGAATTCAGGCGAGGGAGCAATCATCACTACCCGGTCGAGGTCCACCAGACGCGGCCGCCGATGACGCAGCGGTTTGTCGAACCAGCCGGGCGTGATGCGGTCGAAGAAGTGCGGAAAGAGGATCAGGCCCGGGGCCGTGTGGAAGCTGAAATCGAAGTGGTAGTCGAGAATTCCGCCGTCGAGGTAGAGCCCAGGCGGAGCGCCTCCGGGATCATGGACGCCCTCCATCAACAGCGGGATCGAGCCGCTGGCGAGGAGCGCGGGCTGGAGATTATCCGCGGTCAGGACCGGCCGGGCCGCACGCTCGGAAGAACCGTGCCCTCGATCACGACCGAAGCCCAGTGGATCAAAGCGGATGGCGCCTTCTTTCGGAGCGAACACCACGCGTTCGAAGAACGCACCGAGGTGACGGCGCGACAAGACATTGGCCGCGGCCGAGGCTCCGAGAGCGAGCCGAAACGCCAGCCCCGCACCGCGCCGTCCCGGGCGCCAACGCGCGGTGACCACGTGATTGCGGAGCACGCGATTCTCGAGCAACTCGGCCTCACCCGTCGCACCGAGGGCCTGCTCGACGATCCGGGCCGTCTCCCCGCTCACCCGGGCCTGACTAGGACGCTCGGGCCCGTCATAGCGCTGCTCCACGTAGGCACGCTCGAGGCGTGCGATCGCGGCCCCCGGTTCTCTCACCGAAAACGCGGCATGGCGAAAGCTGCCGATCGACGAGCCGAGCAGATCGAGGGGTACGGCACGCCCGGGCAACAGCCATTCCGCCAGCGCACGGTCGATGCGACTCAGCACGAGCCACTTGGGCCCGCCTGACGCCCCGACCAACGTGGAAAAGGCCTCGGGACGCCAGCCTTCGTTGGCGAGGTACTCGCGGGCGAAACGCCCTGCACGAATGACGAGGGGCATCACCTCCCTCAGCGGGTGAGATCTTCAGAAACGATGCGGATGAAGCTCTCGGGCTTCAGGAAGCCATTCACCAGGGTGGTGTCCAGGTCGCGATTCGTGACGAACATGGCCCGGCTGGCCCGTAGCGCCTTGTGATCTTTCATACCCCATGTGATGGCGCAGCTCCGGCTGCAGCGCCACCATACGGATCGTGATGATCGCGAACGGACGATGGCTCCCCTGCCTTGCGGCTCTGGTACTCAGCTGGCTGTCGCCGTCGACGGCTCACGCCGAGCGCCCGAACATCCTGCTGATCATGGCCGAAGACATGAGCCCACGGGTCGGCGCCTACGGTGATCAGATCGCTCGGACACCGAATATCGATCGACTCGCGAGCGAGGGCATGCGCTTTGAGCGTGCGTTCACGAGCGCCGGTGTCTGCGCTCCGAGCCGGTCCGGAATCATCATGGGCGTACACGCGGATAGCTGGGGCGCTGGCCACATGCGTGTCACCCAGGGCGGCTACGCAGCCGTGCCCCCTCCCGAGATGAAGGCCTTCCCCGAGCTTCTCCGGGCGGAAGGCTACTACACGATGAATGCTCGCAAGACCGACTACCAGTTGGATGTCGGTATGGATGGCTTCCTCGGTGGCCCCTTCACGATCTGGGACGATACCCACGTGGACGATTGGCGCGGACGCCCTGATGGCCAACCCTTCTTTGCCTACCTCACGCTCGAGGGCACCCATGAAAGTCAGGTCTGGCCCACCTGGAAATTCCCGCGTGACCTCATGCAGCTGGCCATGCTCCCGATGCGTGTGGCGAACCACTCCCGGTGGATTCACGAGACCGATCCCGCAGATGTCCAGGTACCGCCCTACTATCCGGACACACCGACCGTCCGCGAGGACATCGCTCGCCATTACAACAACATCGAGGCGATGGACGCACAGGTGGGCCTGCTGCTGGCCAAGCTCGAGCAGGACGGCCTCGCGGATCGCACGATCGTGATCTGGACGACCGACCACGGCGATGGGCTGCCTCGAGCCAAGCGTTGGCCCTACGACTCCGGCATCCGCATCCCGCTGATCATTCGTTGGCCCGGCGTGACGACAGCCAATTCCGTGAATGAGGAGCTGGTGAGCGGTGTCGACTTCGCGCCCACGATCTTGCAGGCCGCTGGAGTTCCGATTCCCGACTACGTGCAGGGACGCGTGTTCCTCGGTCCGGGCACGCAGCCGGAACCCGAATGGATCCGTGCCGCCCGCGGCCGCATCGATGAGCACGATGACCGTGTACGCGCGCTTCGCGATCGCCGCTACAAATACGTGCGCCACCTGATCCCAGACCAGCCCTATGTCTTGCCGGTGGCTTTCCGAAACACGATGCCGATGATGCAGGAGATGAACGAACTCTCCGAGAGCGGCGCTCTCGAGGGAACGCCGGCTCTCTGGTTCCGCCAGACGCGAGACACCGAGGAGCTCTTCGATACAGCCACCGACCCCCACGAGATCCACAATCTGGCCGGCGATCCCGCGCATGCCGAGCAACTCGAGCGCATGCGCACCGCACTCGACCAGTGGCTGGCGACGTCAGGCGATCTCGGCCTACTCCCCGAAGAGGAGCTGGCCGAGCGGTTCTGGCCCGGTGGCGTACAGCCGGTGACCGCGATGCCGACCATCGAGGAGCGCGACGGCCGGGTCCATCTCGCCAGTACGAGCGAAGGAGCCTCGATCGGATTCTCCCTGGATGAGGGCTCCTGGCAGCTCTATACGACACCCTTCCCGATGCCCCATGGCTCCGAGATTTCGGCCAAGGCAATCCGCTACGGATGGGCCGAGAGCGGAGAAGCCACCACGAGCTTCCCCGATCGTGAGCCTCGCTGACCGACTGACCGCTCGACCATCTTCGCGGGCGGCTGGAGTTCTAGGAGACCTCCGCCTTCCGCGTGTGATCACCGATGGCAGAGGCCAGCTGTTGGAACAAGCCGGGCGGCACGTCGTGCCCCATGCCCGGGATCTCCAGCAGCTCTGCGCCCGGAATCGAAGCCGCCGTGTCGCGGCCACCCTCCACCGGGACCAACGGATCGTCCAGGCCGTGGATCACCAAAGTGGGCGCGGTGATCCGCGCCAGCCGGGGTCGACGATCTCCGTGAGCCTGGACCGCGGCGAACTGGCGTGCGACACCGTCGGGATCGAAGGCACGGTCGAAGACGCGACCCGCGAGTTCACGGTAGGCATCCCGATCCAGGGGATAGCCCGGGCTCCCGAACACGAGCGCGCCCGCCAGGCTGTGCTCGATGTAGGCACTGCGCTCCTCGGGTGCCGGAGAGAGCAGGCACTCGAGTGCAGCCGGTGTGGGCGGAGGCAGCGTCGGATTTCCGGTACTGGCCATGATCGGCACCAGGCTTCGCACGCGACCTGGATGCCGGCAGCCGACGACCTGGGTGATCATCCCACCCATTGAAATCCCGGCCACGTGGGCACTCGTCCAATCGAGTTCGTCCATCAAACCGATCACGTCGTCGGCCATCGCATCGAGTGTGTAGGGCACCGGAGGGGGGCTGCCCTCCCGAACGGCCTGCATCACCGCTGGGAGGTCCGGTCTTCCGGCACCCTCGAGGTGGGTCGAGAGACCGGCGTCGCGATTGTCGAACACGACGAGCTGGTGCCCGGCGTCGACCAATGCCTGGCAGAACACCGGATCCCATTGGATGCGCTGGGTACCGAGGCCCCGCAACAGGACCAGGGGCCGGCCTTCCGGGCCTCCATGGACTTCGTAGTCGAGCTCGACATCGGAGAGTTTGGCGCGCGGCATGGCGACATCTTGGCACAACTCGTGATCGATGTGCCCACCGGGTGCCGAATGCACACCGCGGTATATTGCCGGGCATGGATACCTGGAAGGAGGAAGCGCGTGACACCTTCGATCGATGAAGTCGCCGAGGTCAAGGGAGAACTCATCGAAACGGCCCGAGCGCTGCTGCGCGAAGGGCTGGTCGAGGGAACCTCGGGGAACCTGTCGTCCCGTCTTCCGGGCGGCCACATCGTGATGAGCCCCGCTTCTCTCGAGTACGAGGAAATGACACCCGACGATCTGGTGGTGATCGATCTCGAGGGCCACGTGATCCAGGGTGAACGCACGCCAACCAGCGAGAAGGCCCTACATCTGGCCTGCCTTCGCGCGTACGAGGAGGTCGGCGCCGTCATCCATTCCCACGCAAAATACGCGACGATGTTCGCAGTCGCCCACCAGCCAATTCCCTGCGTGATCGAAGAGTTCAGCATCTTCGTGGGTGGCGTCGTCCCGGTCGCCGCCTATCAGGTGGCGGGCTCCGACGCACTGGGCGAAGAAGTTGCGCGTCACTTGAAGGATCGCAGCGCCGTCCTGATGGCCAATCACGGTCTGCTCGCCGTCGGCAAGGACCTGAAGCAGGCCCACAAGGTCACCGGCCTCGTCGAACGCACCGCAGAAATCATCTGGGGGGCACGGGCTTTGGGGCAGCTCGTTCCGCTCCCCGAGGAGACCCTCGACCGCTTTGCATCGAGCTACGAGCGGATGCGTCAATCCTAGGCACGGGGGACTCCCGGCGTTTGCATCGGCGTAGCAGGAATCGCGGCCGGCTCGGACTTTGCGTACCCTCCGGCCCCATGTCTCCGACCCTCGCTCCGGGTGGGCTGTCAGGCCGAGGGTCCAGGCGGGATGGGCTGGAAAGCGCTGGAGGCCCTGGAACCGCAGTGATCGTCATTGGACTCACAGGGGGCATCGCCTCGGGGAAATCGACCGTCGCCCGGTTGCTGGGGGAACGCGGAGCCCGCGTGATCGATGCAGACATCCTCGGCCACCGTGCCTACGAGCCGGGCAGCGGAGCCCACGCCGCGGTCGCTGCTGCGTTCGGACCCGATGTCGTAGCTGCGGATGGTCGCATCGACCGGAAGGCCCTTGGTAGCCGCGTGTTCGGAAAACCGGAAGAGCTCGAACGACTGACCGGTATCGTCTGGCCGGAGATCCACCGCTTGGCGCGAAACGAGATCGACGAGATCGCACGCCAGGAACCGAATGCCATCATCGTGCTGGAAGCCGCCGTGCTGCTCGAAGCCGGCTGGGAGAACCTGGTCGACGAAATCTGGGTCACGATCGTCGACCGGAAGACGGCCATCGCCCGGGCGGTGGCGCGAGGTGGCCTCGACGAGGAAGCCGCAGGCGCACGCATCGATTCCCAGCTCTCGAACCACGAGCGGGAAACCCGAGCCCGAGTCGTGATCGAGAACGCGGGCGACCTGAAGGACCTCGAATTGCAGGTAGACGAAGCCTGGCAGGCACTCTGCGAGCGCAGATCGTGATCCTCGACCTTCACGCCCACTCGATCAAATCCGACGACGGCCGCGCCAAGGTCGAGAACTACTGTCAGTGGATCCGCAGGAAGGAGCTTCCGATCGATGGTTTCGTACTGACCGAGCATCGATTGTTCGACTTCGATTCCGACTATCAGCCGCTCGCTGACGAGTTCGACCTGTGCATCCTGAAGGGCAGTGAGGTGGAAACGGACTACGGCCATGTACTCGTCTTCGGCGTCAGCCAGGAGTTGATGGACGCCCTCGACTTCACGAGCATCCGATTGCCTCTTGCAAGAGTGCTCGAGGAGACGGAGCGCCACGATGCCATCGCCGTGCCGTGTCATCCCGGGCGCACCCGGGTCGGCATGTGCGCCCACGTGGAGGAGAGGGGGATCGTCCCCGGCGTACGCATCATCGAGCTCTACAACGGCGGAAGCCGTGGCCGCGAAGACGCGGCGGCTCATCTGCTTGCAGAGGAGAACGGCTACCAGGGAATAGGCGGGAGTGATGCCCACATCGTCAGCCACATAGGCCGCTGCGCGACCCGTTTCCCCGGGCCGGTGGACGGCGAGGCTTCTCTGGTGGAAGCTCTGCGCTCCCTTGACTTCGAGGCAGTGACGTGGAAATAGACGAGCTGAAAAAGGACTGGCTGAATCTGGACTTCGACGAAGATGAATTCGAGGTGGAGGCCGATCAGATCGTGGATTTTGCCACGGCTTCCGGCGAAACAACTCCACGCTTCGTCGACCCTTCCGACCCGGACTTCCAGGCCCCGCCAACCTTCGTCACGCGTTTTCACAACCGGCTTCTCCTGCCCGAAGAATTCCCGCGGATCGGACTCCCGCTGGACGCGGGCAAGGCGGTGTTCCACAAGCGCCCGATCCGGCCCGGTTCGAAGCTCGTCGGTCGAAGCCACCTCCATGACATCTACGAGAAGACTGGGCGTTCGGGTCGCATGATCTTCCTGGTGAGCCGCATGGAGCTCTACGATGAAGGGGTATTGGCCTCGATCGTGGATTCGCGAATGGTGATTCGCGAGGTACCGACCGAATGAGCGAGAAATCCTTCTCCGATGTCGAGTTCGGCGAGGACCTTCCGACCTTCGAACCGGATACCTCCCTTGCCAATGTCACGAAGTTCGCCATGGCAGCGAAAATGTTCAACAACCGCTTCACGGATCACGAAGCCGCCCGCAAGCAGGGCCTGCCGGGTGCAATCGTGCCGGGCATCATGAGCCAGGCCATCCTCGTCGCGATGGTTCACCGCTGGGCATCGAATGCAACGCTCGAAAAAATCGACACGATCTTCCGCGCACCCGTACTCGTAGACATGCCTCACGCCGTATCGGGCGTCGTCACGGACATGGACGAGGAGGAGCAGAGGATCGAGATCGATCTCACACTCGAGAACGCAGAAGGTGAGACGCGAGTGCTCGGAACTGCGACCGTTCGACTATCCTGAGTTTCCTCGGAGCGGGCTCCGGCTCCGCTTCTCGATTCGAGATCGCGGGATGGGGGAGGTCAGATCGGGCGGAACAGGGGGATGGCGAGGTGTTCGTGGTCTTCCCACTCGACGCGTAGGCGCTGGCCGATCGTGAGGTCGCGGGTCGGATCTTCGATGCCAACCAGGTTCGAGAGGATGCGCGGGCCTTCATCGAGATCGATCCACGCAACGGCATAGGGAGCGCGAGCCTTGAAGAACGGGTGGTAGCTTTGGCGCACGACGCTGTAGGTGTAGAGAGTTCCTTCCCCTTTCGAAGCTTGCCACTCGAGATTCTGGCCCAGGCATGATGTGCAGTGGCGCCGCGGGAAGAAGATGACCGCTTCGCAATCGTTGCAGCGCTGATACCGCAGCTCGTGGTTCTTCGTCGCTTCCCAGAAAGCGCCCGTATCGGGTTCACGGGCGTTGGGGAGGGGCCGCGTCGCATCTGCCATCTTCAATCCCTCCCCAGGATGACGGTACCGGCGCAGTGGCGGCTCCCGAGCATCCCGCCATTGCCATGGGCGACTGCGAGGCTCGCGCCTTCCACCTGGGAGCACGATTGGCCACGAAGCTGACGTGCTGCTTCGATCAGCAGGAAGATTCCCCGCATGCCGGGGTGGTTCGAAGAAAGGCCGCCTCCATCGGTATTGAGCGCCGGGCCATCCGATGGGCGATCGAAGCGCAGCCGACCGCCCTCGACCCAGCTGCCACCCTCGCCTTTCTTGCAGAATCCCAGATCCTCGAGAAGCGTCAGCACGGTGATGCTGAACGAGTCGTAGATCATCGCGATGTCGATCTCGTCCGGGCTGACGCCGGCCTCGGCAAAGGCCACGGGGCCGGACTGGGCTGCCGCACTGGTCGTGATGTCGCCGCCGTTCTCCGGGTACTTCGTGGCCTCACCTCCGCCGAGTATCCAGACCGGCGGGGTTGCGCAGTCGCGTGCGACCTCCGGCGAGGCGATCACCACGGCACCACCGCCGTCGGAGATCATGCAGCACTCGAGCAGATGCAGAGGATCGGCGATCATGCGCGACGAAACGACGTCCTGGATCGTCGTCTCGCGAATGTCCATGAACTCGAGGGCGCGCATGGCCTGCACAGCCTCGGGATTGCGCATCGCGTGGAGACGCGTTGCCACGGAGATCTCGGCGAGCTGTTCGCTGGTGGTTCCGTACTCGTGCATGTGCCGGTGGGCCACCATCGCGTAGTTCGACACCAGGGTCATGCCGCAAAAGCGTTCCATGTTGTCGGCAGGGCCAGGCATCCCGCCTCCGCCACCATGGCCGCCGACGCCGATCGCAAAGGCATTGCTGTGGGCCGTCGACCCATAGCTGAGCAGGGCAACCTTCGCTTTGCCTGCGGCGATCGCTCGCTTCGCATGAGCGGCATGGAACTCATAGGAACTCCCACCGACCATCGTCGTGTCGATTACATTCGGTCTGATGCCGAGGTATTCGGAGATCCCCAGTCCGGCCATGCCGCCGGCCTCACCCGCGTCGTAGATCGCATCCACGTCTCCAAGAGAAAGGCCCGCGTCCTCGAGCGCTCGCGCTGCGCACTCGGCCTTGATCTGCAGGGGTGACAACTGCCCTTCCACATCGCGCGACGGAAACTCATGGATCCCGACGATCGCAGCATCTCGTGTTTGTCCCGACTTCACTGATCTACCATTCTCCGACATTCGGCATCGACTCCCAGGGCTCCTTCGCGGGCAGGGCATTGCCTTGCTGCAGCAGCTCGATCGAGATGCCGTCCGGCGAACGCACGAAGGCCATATGCCCATCCCGCGGCGGCCGATGGATCGTGACTCCGGCATCCATCAGGCGCTGACAGAGCGCGTAGATATCCT
>JAAELW010000414.1 GCA_024226235.1 bacterium | reverse complement strand
CTCGTCGTCAGCAAGAGCATCGTGGTGGACCATGGCGGCAGTATCGAGGTCAGCAGTGGTCCCGGATCCGGGACGGAGTTCCGGATCCGCCTTCCCAGAGACGGACACTCGCCAACGCCTTCCGGGGCAGACTGACTCACGCTGCATGCTGGCTGTGGGCTGGCCGTTGGCCGCTACATGGCACGCTGAATGCATGACCCACACTTCATGAGGGAGAGCAGCGTGCTCATCATCGACGAAGATGCCGCCATGTGCGAGATGCTCGTCGAGGTACTTCGAGAGCAGGGCTTCGAATCGAGCTATGCGGTGGACGTCGATCGGGCCCTGGGCATGCTCGACTGCGAGCCCTTCGGTGCGGTCGTGTGTGCCGCCCAGATGAGCCCGCGCAGTGGCCTCGAATTCCTCGATGTGGTGAGCGGCAGCGAGAAGGCGCCGCCCGTCATCATGATGACCGATGTGGGGACTCCGGATACCGCCGGGACGCCGGGTGCCGCCGGGGCCTTCGCCTTCCTGAAGAAGCCCTTCCTTCCGTCCCAGCTTTCCGAGCTGGTCGAGCGGGCAATCAACGTCTGATTCTGAGGACGGCGGCGCGATAACCCGAGGAGGTCGTCGATGGCAGAGACACTGGAAGCTGGCCGGGAGTTCGAGCTGAAGCGGGAAATCACTCCGGAGCTGACCGCAGACCGATACGGCAACCCGGGGGCACTCGTGTTCGCGACGCCCATGCTGGTTGCGCTGCTCGAAGAGGCGGCGATTCGCTGCGTTGCGGAGGCGCTCCCGCCGGGATCCGCGACCGTAGGCACGCGTGTCGATGTCGAGCACAAAGCCGCGACCCCCGTCGGCTTGACCGTCACCGCCCGAGCACGCCTGACCGAAGTCGACCGGCGGCGGCTGGTGTTCGAGGTCGAGGCGCACGACGACCGCGAGTTGATTGCGACGGGTACCCACGAACGCTTCGTTCTCAAGTCGCTCAGCAATTTCCTGGAGGGTGCCGCGCAGAAGACGCGCTGATGCTTGCACACCTTCCAGACAGAACCGGTCCGTGCAGTGCGGTACGGCTCGATTCCCCCCGATCGGTCCAGCGTGTCAGAGTTCGAAGAGTGCGATCTCGGGTGGGCAATTGACTCGGAACGGGACCACAGCAGTTCCGAGACCGGGGCTGACATAGAGCGTCCCGGCGGGGGTATCAAACCGCCCCCGGACGTACTTCCCCACGCCGGGTGGCACGAAGGCCCGCTCCATCCCAGGAATCCGAATCTGGCCACCGTGGGAGTGACCGGCGAGCATCAGATCGAACCGGAGATCCTCAAGCGCATCGATGAACGCGGGGTAGTGGGTGAGCAACAGCGAGCGACCGAGCTGAGGGGAGCGGACTGCACTCCGCTCCTGCTCGGCAACCCCCAGGATGGCGAGGTCGTGTTCCGGGATCGTCGCCACCCGGTTCTCCAACCAAGCTCCGCCACTGGAAGCAAAGACCTTTTCGTAGGCGTCAAACGGCGCATGGCTCCAGTACTCGTGGTTGCCGGGCACACCGAACATCGGAGCCTCGATCCCTGACAGCAGTTCGAGCGCCTCCCCTAGGTACTCCACATCCTCGATCAGGTCCCCGGTAAAGCAGACGAGGTCAGGGGCCAGGCTATTGATGCGGGAGACGATCTCCTCGGCGTACGCCACATCCCCTTTGTGATGCAGGTCGGAGATCTGTGCGATGCGAAGCGATGGCTCACCCGAGGCGAGCCGAACCCGGACGATCTCCGGACTTCGAGGCCCACCCGTCGAGCCGCACCCCGTCACCAGACTTGCGCCCAGTGCCGCTCCCGCCGCGAGGAAATCCCTTCGCGCCAGCCCTCTCTCTGTGGAGAGCCTTCCCGTCGTCACGCAATCCGGCTCGGATCCAGTCATGTCTAGAGGGTATCCATTCCATCCCTCTCGGCTCGAACGTGTTCCCGAGCGGACATTTCTCGTTGCATTCCGGTTTCCAGTTGGAGCCGCGAGTGCGTGGACGGCTCCACGAAGACAGGTTCTCCGCGGAACAGCAGAATCGTTAGTCTGGACAGATGGCCCGCGAGCGATCCAACCTGCGCATCCTGCTGCTCCAAATCCGCGACCAGCAGCGCGTCCGGGAGGAGGAGCATCTGAGCTTCGCGTCCCAGGCGGGGCTCGACCCTTCACAGATCGAGATTCTCAACGTCTTCGACACGCCGCGTTTCCCTGCAGACGCGGCCGACGGCTACGACGCGCTCTTCGTCGGCGGGGCGAGCGAGGCGAGTGTGCTCGAGCCCGAGAGCTACCCGTTCGTCCCGTATGGCTGCGACCTGCTGAGGCATGCCCGGGACACCGGCCAGCCCGTCTTTGCATCCTGCTTCGGCTTTCAACTGGCCGTCGTCGCCTTCGGGGGCGAGATCGTGCGCGATGCGAGGGACTTCGAGATGGGAACCGTCGCGATCCGGCTGGCCGAGGCGTCGCGTTGTGACCCGATCCTCCACGACTCTCCTGACGGCTTCCTGGCTGTCTCGGTGCACAAAGAGCGCACGACGAAGCCCCCGGACGGCTGCACGCTCCTTGCCTATAGCGCCGCGTGCTGTCACATCTTCCGCGTCCCCGGGAAGCCCTTCTGGGCCTTCCAGTTCCATCCGGAGGTGGATCGCGCCACCCTGATCGAGCGCCTCACCGTGTTCAAGGACCAGTACACCGATGGTGACGACCATCTCCAGGAGGTTCTGGATGGCGCCCGGGAAACCCCCGAGTCGAACCACCTGATCACGAAGTTCGTGGACCGGGTGTTGACGTAGGGTCCAACACGGAGCCCGATCGCGACCTTCAGACCGGTCCTGTGTTAGGGTCGGCCGCATGGAGGGTTCGCCGCACTCCGCGAAACCCAGACGTCCGGGTCGACCGAGGCTGCCCGCGAAGGAGCAACGCGAGCGGCTCATCGCTGCTGCTGACCGGATCCTGCTGCGAACGGATCCCGCCTCTGGAAGCGTGAAGGAGATCGTGCGCGAGGCGGGGATGTCGTCGCGTTCGTTCTACGATCACTTTCGCTCGAAGGACGAGGTGCTGATCGAACTGGTGGAGCGCCGCTCCCAGAGCTTCTTTGCGGGGCTTGGAGAGGTACTCACGCCACAGGACCGGACTGCCCAAGAGCGGATCGATGCCGGGCTCGGCGTCTATTTTGCGACGCTCGCGCCGGTGGTGGCGCTCGATCGCAAGCCCCTGGGGGATGCCACCCGAGAGCGGGTCGAGGCCTACCGCGCCCAGGGCCTCAACCAGCTCCTCGACATGGTGATGCCAGCCCTGGTGAAGCTCCGAGCCGCAGGCGTCATTTCCCGGCTGCCCAAGCGCCCGGCCGTGGAACTCGTGCTGCTCGGGATCGAAGGCCTGACGGAGAGGCACGTCCGTGAGGGCCGCAGCGAGCAGCTTTCGGACCTCCGGCCCGTGATGCGTGACCAGTTGCTCGCGCTGGTG
>JAAELW010000413.1 GCA_024226235.1 bacterium | reverse complement strand
CTCCGGGGCATTATCCGCGAGGCCGAGGCGATAATTGACATTTGCCACGGCCCTCGCGACGCCGTCGCGCGACTCCAGGAGGCGTCGGAGAAAATGCGCGCGCTGGCGCGCCGGGAGACGAAGGCGGGCTTCGAGCACATCAAGCCGATACTCCGCCGCGTCGTCGATCAGATCGAGGCCCGCTACGAGGCCGGCGGCGCGCTCTCCGGCCTGCCCTCCGGCCTCGCCGAACTGGACGCGATCACAGGCGGGTTCGAGCCCGGGGATCTCGTCGTGCTGGGCGCCAGGCCCAGCATGGGGAAAACCGCCCTCGCCACCAGCGTTGCGGCCCACGCCGCCGCCGAGGCCGAAATTGACGTGGCCATCGTCTCGCTCGAGATGCCTGCGACACAGCTAGCCAGCCGGATGCTTGCGTCCATGGGAGTGCTCGACCTCCGAAAATTTCGCAGCGGCCAGTTCGCCGACGACGACTGGCACAGGATCACCTGTGCCGTGAAACGCCTCGCCGATCTCGGGCTCCACATCGACGACACCCCGACAGCGACCGCAGGCGCTATCGCCGCCCGCGTCCGCGCCCTGGCCGAGGACCGGCCCAAGCTCGGCCTTGTCATCGTCGACCACATCCAGCTCGTCACCACAGACGCGCGGCGGAACCGGGCGGAAACAGTGGGCGAAACCAGCCGGGCCATGAAGATCCTCGCCCGCGAGCTGAACCTTCCCATCGTCGTGCTGGCCCAGCTGAACCGAAACCTAGAGCAGCGCCCGAACAAGCGCCCGATCCAAGCGGACCTTCGCGACTCGGGCGGTATCGAGCAAGACGCCGACCTCGTGCTTTTCATCTACCGCGACGAGATCTACAACGAGGACAGCCCCGACAAAGGCACCGCCGAACTCATCGTAGCAAAGCAGCGCAACGGCCCCATCGGGAGCGCCCGCGTCGCGTTCGACGCGCCGTCGGCCACGTTTCGCGACCTGCCCGCCGACTGGGCGCCCATTGCCGAGCTGTCGAAGCGCGGCCCGATTGGACTGGTGTAGCGGGGAGCCGAGATGACGATCCACGTATGGACGTGCCCGAGAGTGATCCCGCCACCGATCGATCCTGCGCCTCGATGCGCGAGGGGCGGCGTAAACTCGCGATGGTCCGTGCCCGTCCTCGTGTACAGCCCCCGTATCGACCCGGATGTGGAGTATCCTCTCCGCGTGGATAGATGGGACTGGCGCTTCGACCGCTGGCTGGCCACCGGCGACACCGCCGACCTATGGCTGCCTATTCCGCCCTTGCCGGGGGGGGCGACGCTGTGACGCCGCTTCCCGGTCACAGAGGGGAGGCCTGGCAGGATCATGGATCGCCCCCGCCGCGAGTGCTGGCAGCCCGGTGCATTTACCGGGTGTCGCAAGGGATGAACCGAGAGGCTTGGATCGCCAACCACGTCCCGCTACGATTGCAGTCTTGGGTCCGCGACTATGTCACCGACCCGCGAAACCTTGATAACCTCCATGACTTGCGCTGATACTTGTGCTTGCCTTTTCTTCGACCACCACTCGGTCGACAAAACCCGGTTCTTCCAATGCTCACCAATCTAAGCAAAACCCCGTTCCCGTATTTCGGCGGAAAAGCCGACGCCGCTGCCATGATATGGGCAGCGCTCGGCGATTGCTCTCACTACGTTGAACCCTTCGCCGGATCGCTGGCAGTGCTATTGCGTCGGCCACACGTCTCCAATAGGGCCTACTACTCGGAGACCGTGAATGACTGCGACGGGCTCCTGGTGAACGCCTGGCGCTCTATCCAGCTCTCGCCAGATGCCACCGCCGCAGCGGCCTCAAACCCTGTCGCCGAGGCCGACCTGCACGCGCGCCACCTCGCGTTGTGCCGATGGCGCGAGGAGCGGAACCTCGAACTACTCATGGGCGATCCCGAATGGCATGATCCTGTGATGGGGGGGTGGTGGATCTGGGGCCTAAGCTGTTGGATCGGCGGGGGGTGGTGCTCGGGTAACGGCGCGTGGATCGCCGGCGACGACGGGCGTTTCCAGAAGCGGAACGGCGCCCGCGAGCCCGGCGTCGAGCGCAAGCTGCCGCACGTCGCCAACGACGGCAAAGGCGCCAACCACGCAGGCGCCCGCGAGCCCGGCGTCGAGCGCACCCAAGGCAGCGAGCCCGGCGTCACCCGCGGGCTGCCGCACGTCTCTGACGACGGCACCGGCGTCAACCACGCCGGCGCACGCGAGCCCGGCGTCGAGCGCACGCAAGGCCGCGAGCCCGGCGTTTCCCGCCAGCTGCCGCACGTCGCCGACGACGGCCGGGGCGTCAACCACCCCTGCGCCCGCGAGCCCGGCGTCAAGCGCACGCAAGGCAGCGAGCCCGGCGTCGCACGCCAAATACCGCACCTAGGCCACCAAGGCCAAGGCGTCAACCGCCCGCAAGGCAGCGAGCCAGGCGTCGAGCGCCCGCAAGGCAGCGAGCCCGGCGTCGACCGCACGCTACCGCACCTCAGCGACAACGGCACAGGCGCCAACCACCACCTAGCCCGCGAGCCCGGGATTGCGGCAGCCATGAAAGAAAATCCATACCACAGCGTCACGATGCCAGAGATTGTCCGATGGTTTCAGTTTCTCTCGGCAAGATTGCGACATGTCCGAATCCTTAACGGCGACTGGGCGCGGCTCGTGACAACGGGCGCCACAAAAACGCTAAATGTCCGGCAATACCCGCTCCGCGTATGTGGCGTTTTCCTCGACCCTCCATACGGCGCACAGGCCCAACGATCCGGCGGCCTCTACGCCAACGAATCGGAAACCGTTGCCGAAGACGTCGCCGAATGGTGCTTGAAGAACGGCGATGATAAGGACTACAGAATCGCGCTGGCCGGCTTCGACACAGAGCACGGGGCACTGGAAGCCGCAGGATGGCGCGTCGAGGAATGGTTCCGCTCCGGGTTTTTAAAAGGTGGGATGGCCCAGCTAGCCAAGAACGGAACACACCAGCAGCACCGCGAGAGAATCTGGTTTTCACCCCATTGCATCCGATCCGACGCGCAGAAACAGCGCGGCATGTTCGACGAGGAGGTATAGGCATGGCCAGGCGACCCCGCAGCACAGGTCCCAGCGAAGAGGAGATCCAGGCCACAGTCGTGGCATGGTGCAGAATGCACGCCCACATCTACGACGGTGTGGATGAAATCTTCCACGTGCCGAACTTCCGCCACCTCCCAGGCACCCGCGGCCAGCGAGCAGGCCAGGTGGAGGCGCTGAAAGCGCTCGGCCTTGTGCCGGGAATCCCAGACCTCCTCCTCGACGTGCCCATGGGACCATATCATGGGCTCCGAATCGAGCTGAAGTCGCGGACAGGGCGACCGACACAGGAGCAGAAAGACCGAATAGCCTCGCTGAATCAGCGCGGCTATTTCGCCCTCGTGTGCGTAGGCGTAGACGAGGCGCTGGACGCCGTCCGGAACTACTACTGCCAGGAGACGGAACGATGATAGCAGCTATGTTCCTCATGGCGACGATAGTGATCGACGGCGTGCCGGCCGGGTGCCGGTACAGCATGCTGCGGCTGGCCACGCATGCCGATCACGGCATCTCCATCCGCATTGACACAGTCCTGTTCGCCGACGGATTCGACGTCGGCAGCACTGCGGCATGGAACCACCCCGCAGGCTGCTCTACCGCAGCGAGACGACACGCCCAGCACTATGCCGCGACCGACCCAGTACCACCCTACAGGGGGGGGGGCGCAATGCCTCAGAACGCGGTAGAAACGCAGAGAACCGCGACCGGGTGGCCGGCTCCGACCGGTACCGCAGCGTGGAATTGACGCGGACAGCCGACGTGAGAACCCTGGGGCCGTCGAATAGGAATATAGTTCGGGTCCTGTGGGGAACCTTGACACGAGCGGATCTTGAGCG
>JAAELW010000412.1 GCA_024226235.1 bacterium | reverse complement strand
CCGGCGCCACTACCGGAGCTTCGGGATCGACCGGCACCGCCGCGGCACTTGGACGGGTCGCCGCCACGATCGACGTAGCGACTCGAATCGTTCGCGCGGCCACCGCGAGAGCCGGCGCCGGCACACTCGCTTCTAGCTTCGGGCTTCCAGCTTCTAGCTGGCCTTGGCGTCCGGCTCCTGACGCTGCTTGCAGTTCCTCGCTGCGAGCGGGCTGCATTGGCAGGCCTCGCCTGTCCCGCCACAGCTGCCCTGCAGCCGCTTGCCCTGGACCATCACGCCAAGGGCCATGCCGACGGTGACGAGACCGAAGATTACGAGCGTGGCGAGGAAGGTGGCCATTGGAGAGAGTCTACCGGCCCTGCTTCCCGGCGGCATGGACCGGCGGAAATTGCCCAGCCCTGCGCGTCTCGTAGCTTCCCTGGGGGGTGCGCACGATGAAGTAGGCAGCGATGCCCGAGGCCACGGCCACCCTTGGCCCCTCATCCGGCCCGAGCACGGTCAGCGCGGTCGCCCAGGCGTCTGCCGTCGCGGCATTCTGGTGGACGACGCTCACCGAGGCGAGCCCGTGCGAAACGGGACGGCCGACCCGAGGGTCCACGATATGGGTCAGCCTTTCTCCCTCTTGCTCGTAGAAGCTGCGGTAGTCGCCGGACGTGGCCATGGCCAGATCGCGGAGTTCGACCACGGCGTGAACGGCTCGCCCATCCGGCTCGGGACGCTCGATCGCGAGGCGCCAGGACCCGCCGGCAGGGCGCTCGCCGAGCGCGCGAACCTCCCCTCCAACCTCGACCAGGAAACGCTCGTGGCCGAGCTCCGAGAGCGCCCGGGCGACCTCGTCCACACCAAAGCCCTTCGCGATCGCAGACAGGTCGACCTCGAGCTGTGGATGCCGCTTCTGGGCGGTCCCTCCTGCAGGATCGAGGACGAGCCGCTCGAAGCCGACACGCGCCCGAAGGGCCACCAGATCCTCATCGACGGGGCCTGCGCCGGGGATTCGCGCTCCCGCGCCAAAGCCCCAGGCTGCGACCAGCGGGCGCACGGTCACGTCGAACGCACCGCCGGTGGCTTCACTCACCTCTCGAGCCAAGGACATCACTCCGAGCGTTTCGCTGGAGAGCGGGAAGGGCTCGCTGCTCGCATGGGCGTTGAAGCGAGAGAGCTCGGAGTCGGGATCCCAGGTCGACATCGCGGCGTTCACCGCGTCGAGTCGGGCTTGGATCGCTTCGCGCGCCCGCGGATCCGGCTCCACGAGCGTCACGGACCAGCTCGTCCCCATCGTCTGGCCCACGAGCAATGTCTTCCCGGGAGCCTGGCACCAGAGCGTGCGTGCAGTGAGTGCAACGAGGACGAGCAGGAAGATCGGAAGGAGGCGCCTGGCACGCGGCGTCAACGCCTCGGATCGGGGCGTGGCCCTAGCCTCCGAAGTCGTCGGACATCACGTTCTCGGGCTCTACTCCGAGATCGTCGAGCATCTTCTTGCAGGCGTCGATCATCATCGGCGGGCCACACAGGTAGTACTCGATCTCTTCCGGCTCGGGATGATCCTTCAGGTAGTTGTCGTAGAGCACCTGATGGATGAAGCCCGTGAGGCCGGTCCAGTTGTCCTCCGGCTGCGGCTCGGAGAGTGCCAGATGCCAGGCGAAGTTCTCGCTCTCGTTGGCGATGGAGTCGAAGTCCTCCATGTAGAAGGCCTCTCGCATCGAGCGAGCACCGTACCAGAACGTGACCTTGCGATCTGCATTCAGACGACGGAACTGATCGAAGATGTGGGAGCGCATCGGCGCCATGCCCGCTCCTCCTCCGATGAAGCACATCTCGTTGCCGGTTTCGCGCGCGAAGAAATCGCCGAACGGGCCGGATATCACGACCTCGTCGCCCGGCTTCAGATTGAAGATGAAAGACGACATCTGGCCAGGCGGAACGTCGGGTGCGCTCGGCGGCGGCGAGGCGATCCGGACATTCAACATGATGATGTCTTTCTCGTCCGGATAGCTCGCCATCGAGTACGCCCGGGTGACGGCCGTATCCACCTTCGACACGTAACGCCACAGGTTGAACTTGTCCCAGTCGGAGCGGTACTCCTCCTCCACGTCGATGTCGCTGTACTGGACGACGTGGGGCGGGCATTCGATCTGGATGTAGCCGCCGGCCCGGAAGGGCACCTCTTCACCTTCCGGAAGCTCGAGGACCAGCTCCTTGATGAAGGTCGCGACGTTGTAGTTGGAGCGAACCCGGCACTTCCACTTGCGGACGTCGAAGACCTCCGGCGGGAGCCCGATCTCCAGGTCTTCCTTCACCTTCACCTGACAGGCCAGCCGTTCTCCGGCGCGGGCCTCTTTCGAAGTGATATGGGAGGTTTCGGTGGGAAGCAGCGCACCACCACCCGATTCGACATGGCAGCGACAGACGCCGCAGGTGCCCTTGCCGCCACAGGCCGAGGGAATGAAGATGCCATTGCTGGCCAGGGTCGAGAGCAACGTGCCACCGGCCTCGACTTCGAGCGCCTTGGAATCGTCGCCGTTGATGCCGACCCGCACCTTCCCGCCAGGGGAGAGATAGGACTTCACGATCAGCAAGAGCACCGTCAGCAGCACGATGATGACGGTGAAGCCAGCCATTCCGAAGATGACGGTATCCACGAGAAGCTCCCGTTCCCAGCTCGAGCGACTAGAGCTGGATCCCCGAGAAGGACATGAAGGCGATTGCCATCAGCCCGACGGTGATGAAGGTAATGCCCAGCCCGCGCAGCGGAGCGGGGACGTCGTTGTATCGCAGGCGTTCGCGAACGGCTGCCAGTGCGACGATCGCCAGTGCCCAGCCGATCCCCGAGCCGATGCCGAAGACCGTGGCTTCGCCTAGCGTGTAATCCAGCTGCACCATGAAGAGCGAGCCGCCCAGGATCGCGCAATTCACTGCGATCAGTGGCAGGAAGACGCCGAGCGTTCCGTACAAGGCTGGTGCGAAGCGATCGATCACCATCTCGACGATCTGGGTCATCGCGGCGATCGTCCCGATCAGCACGAGATAGCTCAGGAAGGAGAGGTTCACGTTCTCGCCGCCGGGCAGCCAGGAAAGAGCACCTTCTTCGAGGAAGCTCTTGACCAGGAACTGGTTCAACGGCGTCGTCAGGCCCAGCACGAAGATGACCGCGGCACCCAGACCGATCGCGGTCTCCACCTTGCGCGACACGGCAAGGAACGAGCACATGCCCAGGAAGAAGGCCAGGGCCATGTTTTCGACGAAGATCGCCTTGGTGGCGAGGCTGAGGTAGTGCTCCAACATCAGCGCAGCTCACTATCGTGGGCGGCCTCGAGAAGACCGACGTGGAATTCCTCTTCCACCTGACTCGGGCGGATGGCGCGGACGGCCCAGATGAAGCAGCCGATCAAGATGAAGGCTGCGGGCGCCAGCACCATCAACCCGTTGGGCACGTACCAACCACCCTCCGAGACGGTCCGGAAGACCGTCTCACCGAACAACTTCCCGGAGCCCAGCAGCTCCCGGACGAAGGCCACCACGATCAACACCAGGCCGTAGCCGGCCCCGTTTCCGATCGCATCGAGGAAGCTCGGCCAGGGCTTGTTCTGCATCGCGAAGGCCTCGGCACGACCCATGATGATGCAGTTCGTGATGATCAGCCCGACGAAGACAGAGAGCTGGAGGCTGATCTCGTAGAGGAAGGCCTGGAGGACCTGGTCGGCGATCATCACCATCGAGGCGATGATCGTCAGCTGGGCGATGATGCGGACGCTTCCGGGGATCTGCTTGCGAAGCACGCTCACCGAGACCGAAGAGGCCGCCAACACGAAGATCACGGCCAGGGTCATCACAACGGCGGTCTTCATCTGGGTCGTCACGGCCAACGCCGAACAGATGCCCAGTACCTGGAGTCCGATCGGATTGTTGTCGATCAGCGGATCGAGAAGGATTTCCCGGGTGGTGCTCATCCCGTCTCTCCCTGCTTGCGAAGCTCGGCCAGGTAGGGGCCGAAGCCACTCCGCCCGAGCCAGAACTTGATCATGTTCGTCACGCCGTTCGAGGTGAGTGTGGCCCCGGACAACCCGTCGACCTGGAACGGATCCTCCTCGACCGTGCCGGCCGGGCCCTTCTTCACGCGAATCATCGGCGTACCCTTGGCATCGAAGACCTGCCGGCCGGGCCAGCGTGCCTTCCAGCGCACGTTGTCCACTTCACCCCCGAGCCCGGGCGTCTCCCCGTGGGCGTAGAAGGTGATTCCCTTGACCGTCTGGAGGTCGGCTTCGATCGCGAGATAGCCGTAGAGCGTGGACCAGAGTCCGTAGCCTTCGATCGGTAGAACGAAGCCCGTGACCTGGTCGCCTTCCTTGATCAGATAGACCACGGCGTGGTTCGGCACCCGCCGCACCTTGGCGCGATTGTCCTCGGCCGGCCGGCTGCGCTCCGGATCCTTCGCAGCCTTGCGCTGGTCGAAGGAGAGCGGGTCGATGCCGCCCACACCCTGACCGGTGGTCATCTCGACCACGACCGGCTCGAGGCCAGACTCGAAGCGCCCGTTCAGATCGTCCGGGGAGAGCCTCTCACCGGGCTCGGCCAGACCCGCCACGCCGAGCACGTTCTTGATCCGATCGAGGCGCTTGTTCTCTTCCTGGCGGTCGTGCAAGGAGACCGCGACGGTCGAGACCACAACCGAGAACACGACGCAGAGCAACGTCGTGAAGATCACCGTGTGGCGCGTACTATGCTCCACTGCGGGCCACCCTTCTTGCGATGTTGCGCTGGATCACGAAGTGATCGATCAACGGCGCAAACATGTTCATGAAGAGGATCGCCAGCATCATGCCCTCCGGATACGCGGGGTTGATGCAGCGGATGATCACGCAGAGCAGGCCGATCCCGAAGCCGTAGACGAGCTTGCCGCTATCCGTGTAGGCCGACGATACCGGGTCGGTGCACATGAACACCGTGCCGATCGCCCAGCCGCCCAGCACCATGTGCCAGTACCACGGAACGGCAAACATCGGATTCGTATCGGAGCCGATGACGTTCAGCAGGGTCGCCATCGCGATGGTGCCGATCGCCGTACCGAGCATCGTGCGCCAGGAACCGACTCCGGTCTGGATCAACAGACCCGCACCGATCAAGCAGGCCAACGCCGAGGTCTCTCCCATCGAACCGACGATCCCGCCGAAGAACGCCGCCGACCAGCTCGCACCGTGAAGCACGCCGCTCTCGGCGGCAGCCTGAGCCAGCAGCGTGGCACCGGTGAAGCCGTCCACACCGAGGAAGTCCGCTGCAATCCACGGCCCCTCGCCCGAGATGTAGGCCGGATAGGCGAAGAACAGGAAGGCGCGACAAACGAGAGCGGGGTTCAGGAAGTTCATCCCGGTTCCGCCAAACACCTCCTTGCCGATGATCAGGCCGAAGGCCGTGCCCAGCCCGACCTGCCAGAGCGGAATGGTGGGCGGCAGGAGCAGCGGAAGCAGCGCACCCGTCACGAGGAAGCCCTCGGTCACTTCGAGGTCGCGGATCTGGGCGGTGACGATTTCGATCCCGAGGCCAACCACGTGGACGACGATGAAGATCGGGAAGAAGTAGAGGGCTCCGAAGAGCGCGCACCAGAGAGCGTTGCCAGAGACGTATTGGCCGCCGAGCCATTGGAAGAGCCCGTTCTGCCAGTCGCCCAGCGGCACGGCGCCGGCCTCGATCGCGAGGAAGGCCTGATAGCCCGTGTTCCAGTTGGCCACCAGCAGGCAGGGCCCGAGGGCGACCACCACGAGGAACATCATGCGCTTGTAGTCGAGGCCGTCGCGCACGTGGGAGGCGGTCCGGGTCTGGATGCCCGGCGTGAACATCATCGTATCGAGGGATTCGTAGGCCGAGCCCAGGAACTGGAAGCGCGCTCCCTTCTGAACGTGCGGTTCGGCCTTGTCGAAGAGGTCCCGCAAGAACTGCATCAGCCCTCCTTCTCGATGCGCTCGAGGTTCTTGCGCAGGATGGGCCCGTAGTCCGTCTTTCCGGGACAGACGAAGGTGCAGAGAGCGAGATCCTCCTCATCGAGTTCGAGCGCTCCGAGCTGCTCGGCCTGCTCGATATCGCCGACCGTCAGCGACCGCAGCAGGTAGGTCGCGAGGATGTCCATCGGCATCACCTTCTCATAGGTGCCGAGGGGGAAGACCGGGCGGGAGGAGCCGTTCGTATCCGTCGTCATGTCGAACTTCGTGCCGGGCAGAAGGCGAGACAGGAAGACCGGCATGATCGAGAACTTGTTGAAGCCGGGATCGAGCCAACCCAGGAAATGCCGCCCCCCACCGCGCAGCGCGCTCACCTGCAGGTGATGGCGTCCGAGGAATCCGAACTCCGGCCCCATCGCCTTCTTGCCAGAAATGACCGAGCCGGAGATGAGGCGAACTTCTCCGTCGCTCTCGTCGATCTCACCTGCTGTGAGCTCGTCCAGGTTCGCTCCGAGGCGAGTACGCAACAGGCGCGGGTTGGAAACAGGCGGACCGGCGATCGAAACGATGCGCTCCACCGGGAGCTTTCCGGTCTCGGCCAGGCGGCCGAGCGCGATCACATCCTGGTAGCCGATATGCCACGAGGTGCGTTTGCGGGATACGGGCGCCAACAAGTGCATGTGCAGACCCGGCGTGCCGGCCGGATGCGGCCCATCGAAAACCTCGACCTGTGCCGGCGAATCGACTCCACCACGCACGGAGGAGTCGGAACCGACACAAAGATAGGTCGGCCCATCACAAAGCTGATCGACCCACCGCAGACCCTGCTGGAAGGCAGCGAGATCCTCACTGACGACGATGCCCGGCGAAGGCGCATGCGGGTTCGTATCGATGGCCGTGATGAAGATCGCCTGGGGCGAGCTATCCGGCTCCGGAACCCTGCTGAAGGGCCGAGCGCGAAGTGAGGTCCAGAGCCCGGACTCGAGCATCAGCGCGCGGATCTCGGCACCACTCCAATCGCCGGGATCACCACCCTTCCAGCTGTCGAAAGTCTGGATCTCTTCGGCGCTGGGGTTGCCCGCTCGCTCACTCTGGGAAAGCTCGATCACGACCGATCGCAGCACGCGGCGGGCGCCGCGGAAGATCGCCTGGACACGCCCAGCTCCGGGTGCCGTGTAGCGGATACCGGGCCGCAGCCGATCCTCGAACAGGAGCTGCCCGCGTTTGACGGTGTCCCCTTCGGCCACGGCCAGGCGCGCGCGCACGCCTGGTGTGTCGTCACCCATCGCGGCCACGCGGCCGATCTCCGGTCCGGCGTGGATCACCTGCTCGGGCTCCCCCGAGATCGGCAGATCCAGACCCCTCCTGATCCGGTGCACCGCCATAGCGACGCTCTCCCCTCGCCCATGGGGCTGGTCCAGCCCCAGGTCTCAACGGGCGCGGATCGTAGCGGCCGGGAGCGATTTCGCTAGCGAAAACACCCGCTTCGGTGGATCTGATATACTGGAGGCCCAATCCGGAGGGAAAATAGAGGAGGACTCCATGGAGATGCCCCACGTTCCCACAGCCCGGGAAATGATGACCCGGAAACTCGTGACATTACGCCCCGACCTTCCGGCTGTAGATGCAGCCACCGTGCTGCTCAAGCATGGCATCTCGGGGGCCCCGGTCGTCGATGAGGATGGCCACCTGCTCGGTCTTCTCTCCGAGTACGATTGCCTCCGAGCCGTCGCCTCTGCCGACTACGAGATGGACTCCCATGACTCCATCGAATTCGTCGGCGAGTTGATGAGCACGGACTGCGTGACGATCGGCCCCGAAATGGGCCTGTTCGCGATCGCCCACGAGTTCGTGGTCCGCCGGATGCGCCGCTTCCCGGTGATCGAGGACGGCAAACTGATCGGTCAGGTAAGCCGCCGCGACGCGCTGAGAACCGCCGTAAACCTGCGCAAGCAGATGTCCGGCGCCCACCACCACTACCCCGACTACCCCGAAGGCCGCGACCCCATCCGCAACTACCCAAGCCGTTAAGAATCGGGGCCGGAGTTCAGAATTCACTTGTTGGGTCTTCGCCCGATAGGCCTTTTCCGCCTCTAACCAGGCCTGTTGAGAGACCCCTTCCGCGAATCGCAGCCTGACTGATCGCCGCCGGGCTCGTCCCCAGTGCAGCTGCGACCTGCCGTCCCGCCAATCCCAGATCCGCGGTGCCCAGGTGGGCGACGATGGCTCGGGCTCGCGAAACGGCCCGAACTCGAGAGCCGTCCATCAATTCACGCGGGTGGATCCCTTGTGACCGGCATGCAACTCGGATGAGTTCGTCTAGGTCCGTTGCATCCCCAGTCGACGGAAAAGACGACTGTGCTCCTGGCATGGAAGTCCACCCACCCAATAATGTCGATCCGGGATCGCTCTGGGCCACCCGAGCTCGCAGAGCCTCTCGAGCCTTGTCAGGCGCTTCTGCGATGAGCCCGAGCGTCTCTGCGGTGCTCTCGAACGACCATGGCAGGCGATCTCCGGCCAACGCCGAGAAGCTACTCCACGGCCAGAGGGCAAGTTCTGCAACGGACCCGAGAACTTCCGCTTCCAGCGGATTGCGACAAACGTAGGTAACGACACCGAGGAGATCTGCGTCGCTCTCGATCAGCCTGGATTTGAAGCGGTTTTGAAACAAGTATCCAGACCGGTCGTGACGCAAGTTGAAGGCGCGGGCGTATCCACCATTCAATCGGGCCATCAATCTGGATATGGCGACCGAACCGCTGCGCAGCACCAGATGAACGTGGTTCGACATCAACGCGAAACCGAAGCAGCAGAAACCCAGCTCGGGAATCAGTCGGTCGAGACGCCCGAGGAAATCGATTCGGTCCTCGTCCGAGTAGAAGATCGCGCGACGTTCGATCCCACGGACCATCACATGATGAGCAACTCCGGGAGCGTCCCAGCGAGGTGAGCGTGCCATGCAGGAGCCTCGGGACCGGAGGGGGCTCGCTCAGTCTACCCGGCATCCTGGAGGTACGCGACCGCCATGGCGCAACAAGTGAATTCTTAACTCCGGCCCCGTTTCTTAACGTTTCTCGACGCTTCTTGATGGTGAATTAGTTTGGGGCGGAAGCTGTTGCGGCTTGGTAGGTCCAGTCGATGACGGGAAGCCAGTCGAGCGTGTTTGGGAGAAGGCCGAGTAGCAGGACGAGTGCTGCGCAGGTGGCAAGGACGACGAACTCGAGGAAGTCGAGCTCTCTTCGATGGGGGCGCTCGCTGTGGGGGCGCATGTACATCGCGATGGGTAGGCGCAGGTAGTAGTAGACGGAAATCACACTCGTCAGTGCCATCAGGATGGCGAGCGGAAGCTGGTCGGCGCGAACGGCGGCCAGGAAGATCTGGAGCTTGCCCATGAAGCCTGCCGTACCGGGGATGCCAGCCAGGGAGATCATGAACAGCACCATGGCTGCGGCGAGGCCGGGACGCTGAGTTGCCAGGCCGTTGTAGTCATCGAAACGATCCGCTTCCTGGCCGCGATGAGTGAGGGCGATCATCACCGCGAAGGCTCCGAGGTTCCCGAGCGCGTAGACCACCAGGTAGAAGAGCACGGCGGCCCGCGCCTCCGCCGTTCCGGCCGAAAGCGGGACGAGCAGGTAGCCGGCCTGAGCGATTGCAGACCAGGCGAGCATCCGCTTCACGTTGTCCTGGATGATCGCCATCAGGTTGCCGACGCACATGCTGAAGCCAGCCAGCACCGCGAGTACGGATCCGAGGGCTTCCACTGCCCCGAAGGCCTGGTCCAGGATCCGCAGCAGGGCCGCGAAGGCCGCCAGCTTGACGGTAACCGCCATAAAGGCAGTCACCGCCGTCGGCGCTCCCTCATAGACGTCGGGCGTCCACTGATGGAAGGGTACGGATGAAACCTTGAAGGCGAAGCCCACCAGGATGAGCCCCACGCCAACCATCGCCATCGAGTCGTTGGGGTCGAGGCGTGCGGCAATGGTTGCGAAATGGGTCGCACCGGTCGCGCCGTAGACCAGGGCCATTCCGTAGAGCAGGAGTGCAGTCGCAAACGAGCCCGCGATGAAGTACTTGAGCGCCGACTCATTGCTTCGTGGCTTGCCGCGATCGAAGCCGGCGAGCACGTAGAGTGGAATGGACATCAACTCGATCCCGAGAAACACACTCAGGAAATCGACCGCGCAGACCAGCAACACCATGCCCGCGGTGGAGAGCAGCAGCAGTGCATAGAACTCGCCGTGGTGGATCCGCAGCTCCTGCAGATAGCCATTGGCGAGAAGGCACGAGAGCAGCGCTGCTCCCACAACCAGGCTCGAACTGAAGTAGGCGAGACGATCGAGGTGGAGCATCGGATGGTCGGGATTGAACTCTGACGCCTCCGCAGAGATGAATCCCTGAACCGTGATCACGACCACCGTGAGCAGGGTCGCTCCGGACACGCCAACCAACACGCTACCGGCACCGCTCTTTCCAGCCCCGCGCGAGCTGAGGAAGAGTTCGCCTGAGAGCACGGCAAAGGCACCCATGGCCAGAACAAGGACCGGCAGGATCGCAACGACGTGCAGCGTAGGTATCGGGATCATCGGCGTTCGCGCTCTCTCGGCGGCTCGGGTACTGGCGGAGCCGTCAGCTCGGTGCGCACTTCCATCACACGGAGCGTCTCGCGCACCGAGGGATGGAGCCGCTTCAGGAACGTCTCGGGGTGGATGCCGATCCAGAAGATCGGAATGAGCAGCGCAACCAGCACGGCCTTCTCCCGGCCACCTAGATCGATGAGACCACGGTTCTCGGGGTTCTCGACCGGCCCGAAGACAATTCTTCTGTACATCCAGAGCATGTACACCGCCGCCAGCACCACACCGAGTGTGGCGATGGTTCCCACCCAGGCGTTTGCGCGGAAGGTGCCGAGCAGGATCAGGAACTCACCTACGAAACCGTTCAGCAAGGGCAGCCCGATACTCGCCATCACGACCACTCCGAAAATGGCGGCGAAGACGGGCATCGGTTTGGCGATGCCTCCGAACTCGGAGATCTCACGGGTATGGCGGCGCTCGTAGAGCATTCCGATCAGCAGGAAGAGCGCACCCGTCGTAATGCCGTGGTTCACCATCTGGAGCACACTGCCCTCCAGCCCCTCGACGTTCAGTGTGAACATTCCGAGCGTGACGAAGCCCAGATGCGCAACCGAGGAGTAGGCGACCAGACGCTTGACGTCGGTCTGCACCATGGCGACCAACGAACCGTAGAGGATGCCGACCAACGCCAGACCGAAGAAGAGCGGCACGAATTCGACCGCTGCCGACGGAAAGAGCGGAAGCGCAAAGCGCAGGAATCCATAGCCACCCATCTTGAGGAGCACGCCAGCCAGCAAGACCGAGCCTGCGGTGGGTGCCTCCGTATGCGCATCGGGCAGCCATGTATGCAGTGGAACGAGCGGCACCTTGATCGCGAAGGCCAGCGCAAAGGCAGCAAACAACCAGGACTGGGTCTGCCACCAGGGCGCATCCGCGACCGGAACGAAGGTATCGAGGAGCGCCGGCACCTGGCTTCCAGGGGGCGTCATGAGATCGAAGTTCCAGACTCCGAATTGCTCGGCATGCAGCCAGGCGATGGCGACCAGCGCCACCAGCATCAGCAAGGAGCCGACCATCGTGAACAGGAAGAACTTCACAGCCGCATAGATGCGGCGGGGTCCGCCCCAGACGCCGATCAGGAAGACCATTGGCACCAGCATCAGCTCCCAGAAGACATAGAACTGGAGCAGGTTCAACGAGGCAAATGTGCCGAGCATGCCCGTCTCGAGGAAGAGCATGAAGAAGACATAGCCCCGCAGCGAATGCTGGATCTCACTCCACGACGCCACCAACACGACCGGCATGAGAAACGCGGTGAGGCCCATCAAGAGCAGACTGATGCCGTCGAGGCCCACGTACCAGTTGATGCCGAGTGACGGTATCCAGGCGACATGTGCAACGAACTGCATCTCGATCCGGGTCGGGTCGTAGCCGATCCAGAGCATCGAGGTGAGGACACACGTAGCGAGGGATGCACCGAGCCCCAGGCCTCTCCATACCTGGGAAGGAAGACTGCCTCCGATCGAACGTGCTCCCCCTTCGATGACGAGCAACATCATCGCGGTCGCCAGAGGCAGGAGAATGACGTACGCGAGAAGGTCGGGCAGTTCGGTCACCGCATCGCCCTCACGTCGCCAGGTAGCCGATGATCGCCAGGGCCCCGACGAGCATCAGGAAGAGGTAGCCCTGGACGAGGCCCGACTGGGAATACTTGAACATATCGGCCGCGAGCGCGCGGATGCCCCGAGCGGTGCCGTCGATGACGATTCCATCCAACAATCGCGAATCGAGCCAGCGGTAGAGGATCCGGTCTGAGATCCAGACGAGAGGTCGCACGAGGATGTAGTCATAGAGCTCATCGATCCAGAAGCGGCCCTCGACCATACGAAAGACACCACCTAGCAACCTGCGAATTTTCTCTGGATGATCCGGTCTGACCACATACAGCCAGTAGGCCATGACGGCACCCAGGAACGCCACGAGAGTCGTGAGTCCGGCCAACTTCCACACGAGACCGTGTTCCACATCGTGACCCGCTGCCGGCAGCACGGGCGCCACGAAGTTGGCGAAGCTATTTGCGTCTTCGATCACCGGAATGAACGCGTCAGAGGGCCCGATGACCACCCCTCCGGCCACGGCAAGGATCGCCAGCACGACCAGGGGAATCGTGATCGTGCGCGGAGACTCCTGGACACTCCCCTGCTGCTCGCGAGGCAGGCGGCATTCGCCGAAGAAGATGCGGAAATACATCCGGAACATGTAGAACGCAGTGAGTCCCGCCGTGATGAGTGCGATCCAATACAATGCAGTGTGGCCCGGAACATGACCTGCGAGATGAACAGACAGCAGGATTTCGTCCTTCGAAAAGAACCCCGAGAGGTAGGGTGCACCGACGATCGCAAGCACTCCGGCCAGAAACGTCAGGCGGGTCCAGACCAGGAATCGCTGGAGCCCTCCCATCTTGTCCATGTCCTGCTCGTGGTGAACAGCCAGAATCACCGACCCGGCGGCGAGAAAGAGCAATGCCTTGAACCAGGCATGCGTGGTCAGGTGCCAGACCGCGGCGCCATAGGCACCGCAACCGGCCGCGAGGAACATGTAGCCGAGCTGGCTCATCGTGGAGTAGGCCAACACCTTCTTGATGTCGGTCTGGGCCATCGCGATGATTGCCGCGAAGAGTGCGGTCAACGCACCGACCCAGGCGATGATCGCTGACGCGCCGAGCGCCACCGAGTAGAGAAAACTCAGCCGGCACACCAGGTAGACACCAGCCGTCACCATGGTAGCTGCATGGATCAGGGCAGAGACCGGAGTCGGGCCCGCCATCGCGTCCGGGAGCCACACGTAGAGGGGAAGCTGGGCCGACTTTCCAGCCGCACCCAGGAAGAAACACAGACCAATCAGGGTGGCGAGCATCCACTCCCCGCCACCCAACCAGGTCGGGAGCTGAACGGTCTGGTCTGCAATCGCCGGGAAGGCGGCCTTGATTTCCAGGAATGCGATGGCACCGTGCCCGGCATCCTGCAAAGCCCAGAAGAGCAGGAACATTCCCACAAGGAAGCCAAAATCGCCGATGCGGTTGACGATGAAGGCCTTGCTCCCGCAGTAGGCGTTCCATTCATCGCCGTACCAGAAGCCGATCAGCAAGTAGGAGCAGAGCCCGACCCCCTCCCAGCCGAGGAACATCAGCAGCAGATTGTCGGCCAGGACCAGAACGAGCATCGAGAACGTGAAGAGGTTCAGGTAGGCGAAGAAGCGCTGGAACCCCCTGTCCTCGCGTGTATCCGCGTCCATGTAGCCGATCGAGTAGACGTGGATCAGGAAGCCCACGCCGGAAACGATCAGGATCATCACCGCTGAGAGCGGGTCCAGAAGGAACGCGGCTTCTGCACTGAAGGGCCCGGCTCCGATCCAGGTGAACAGGCCATCCTGCAGGACCCGGTTTTCGGCCGGAAGCCTCGTCAACGCCAGCAGCGCGAAGAAGGACAGCACGAACGAGAGACCGGTGGCACCACACGAGAGCGCAATCGTCGAGATACGGGGCAGGGGCTGCCGCAGCAGGCCGAGACACAGACCGTGGATCACCGCCGCCGCGAGGGGCAGCGCGGGAATCCAGCGCAACAGGTCGTACTCGCCTCCCACGCTCATGCCTACCACTTGAGGAGGCTCGCTTCTTCGAGGTTCAACGTCTCGCGATTCCTGAACAGGGAAATCACGATTCCCAGGCCCACGGCGACTTCCGCGGCGGCAACCACGATCACCATCAGCACAAGCACCTGACCGGCGGGATCCGCCCATTGCCGGGAGAACGCGACGAGTGCCAGGTTTACGGCATTCAACATCAACTCGATCGACATCAGCACCACGATCACGTTGCGCCGGACGAGCGCACCCACCGTGCCGATGGCAAACAGGATGGCCGAGAGCACGACCGCTTCACCGACCATCAGTCTGCGCTCCGACGGGCGAGGATCACCGCACCGACCATTGCCGAGAGGAGCAACAGGGAACTCACCTCGAACGCCAACACGTAGTCCGTGAAGAGCATTACCCCGAGGGCCCGATAGCCACCGAAGCCTTCGGGCAGGGCGGCCGCTTCCGGGAAGCGAGCGGGAAGCAGCCCCACGAGCCCCACCGCACCGGCAACACCCAGCACGGCTCCGAACGTCTTCATCACCCACTGTCGACCCGCTGAGAAACCGTCTTTGCGCTGGTTCAGGAGCATCACCACGAACAGGAAGACCACCATGATGGCTCCCGCGTAGACGAGGATCTGGAGCACGCCGATCAGATACGCCTCCAGCAGGACATAGATGCCGCCCAGAGAGACCATCGAAGCCACCAGGGAGAGCGCAGCGGCCACGGTGTTGCGCACGTTCGACACCATCCCGAGCGCGCCAGCCACGGCAACCGCCGAAAACGCGTAGAAGATCCACTCGTTCATGCCATCACCGTTTCGATCCAGAGGATGATCGCGCCGGTCACGAACACGTTCGCGATCGAGAGCGGCAAGATGATCTTCCAGCAGAGGTCCATCACCTGGTCGTAGCGGAAACGCGGCAATGTCCAACGCAAGGCCATTTGCAGCCAGATCATCAACGCGACCTTCATCAGGAACGACAGCACGTGAAGGACGAGACAGACGCCGGTCGCAAAGCCCTCGCCGAAACCGGCACCGATGAAGCCGACGATCGTCTCCTGGGGCAGGAATGGGATCGACCAACCTCCGAAGAAGAGCGTGGTGAGGATGCAGCCGATCACCGGCACTTCGAGAAACTCGGCGGTGTAGAACAACCCGAAACGCATGCCCGAATATTCCAAGTGGTAGCCTGCGACGAGTTCACTCTCGCCTTCGGGCGCATCGAAGGGTGGGCGCTTGTTTTCGGCCATGATGCAGACGAGGAAGAGGACGAAGCCCAACGGTTGTAGGAAGACGCCCCAGAGCGGCAGGCGGATCCAGCCGAGGAAGGCGGGAAGAGGGATGTCGAGCAAGTACTCGATGAACCCGAGCAGGCGAAAACTGTCGTCTTGCCACGCTGCCATCGCAGGCAATTGCAGGGTTTCATAGATCATGAACAAGCCCACGATCGAGAAACCCATCGTGACCTCGTACGAGACCATCTGCGCAGCGGCACGCATGGAGCCGAGCAGGCTCCAGTTGTTGTTGCTGGCCCAACCGGCCATCACGGCGCCATAGGTCGCGATCCCGCCGACCGCGAACACGAACACGATCCCCCAGTCGACATCCGCAACGACCAGGTTCAGGGTGGCCCCGCCGAAGGTGTAGGACCCTCCGAAGGGAATGACCGCCAGCGTGACGATCGCTGGCACGATCGCAACGACCGGTGCGAGCAGGTGGAGAGTGCGGTTCGCGCCAGTCGGAACGACGTCCTCTTTGGAAAAGAGCTTGAGCACATCCGCCACCGGATGCAGCAAGCCGAGGACGGTGACGCCCATCAGGTCGGCGCGGTTGGCCCCGATTCGATCCTGCATCACGGCACTCTGCTTGCGCTCCACCCAGGTGATCAGGGGCAGCATGCCGCCCAGGATGACGAGCACGATGAAGAGCATTTTGAGCACGATCTCGAGCACAGCTCAATCGACCTCGCGTTTGCGTTCGGGCTCGTCCGTGAGCGAAACATCCAGGGCGTCCGCGAACCGGGCCAAGACCTGCGCTTCCGCAATGGCTTCGAACGTGGGCTCCAGAGCGGCCGGCACGGCCTGCACGAGGCCCGCGTGGTTCGTCACGCTTCCGCCCTTCTCTGCCAGATGCCGACCTGGAATCACGACGTCGGCCACCTGCTCCAGGCGTGAGCGGTGGGTATCGAGCAGGATCACGCCGTCGAGGGCAGCCAATGGCTCGGGGGTACCGAGGAATTGTTCATGGATGACATCGTGGCCCAGCACGATCAGCACCCGAACCCCTCCGCCACGGATCTTGTCGAACAGCAGGCCCGGCTCGCCGAATCCGGCAACGCGGGCCCCTTCGGCATTTGCCGCCTTCTCCGGTCGAACCAGGAGTGCGTCAGAAGAACCGGTGAGGACCGGTGCAGCATGGGTCTCGCTACCGAGCGCACGAAGCAGGCCGCGCAACGCGGCGAGATCTTCGTTGGTTGCGTGAGCGGAGGCCAGCGCCGCCACCACACCCGGGCCCTCTTTCTGGACCGCTTCGCGAATCAGCTCCACTGCGCGACCGATGGCCCGGTCGAGCGTGGCGCCAACCAACTGGCCCGAATTCCCGCGCACCGCGGGTTCTGTGATCCGATCCGGCGCTCCGATCTCCCGGTAGGTCATCCGACCCTGGTCGCAAAGCCAGGTGCCGTTCACCTCGTCGTTGCGTCGGGGCGTGTAACGCCGCACTTCGTGATCGACCACGCCCACGTGAACGTTGCAGCCCCGCGAGCAACCCGTGCAGATTCCGGGCACCTCCTCCAGGGACCACACTCGTGTCTTGAAACGGAAATCCCGGGTGGTGAGTGCGCCGACCGGGCAGAGATCTGCCACGTTCATCGAGTAGTCGTTCTCGAGAGGTTTCCCGGGAAAGGTCTCGATCGTCGAGCGATCGCCGCGCTGGGTAACGGCGAGTTCGTTCGTCGCGGAAACTTCGCGGCAGAACCGAACGCAGCGACGACAGAGGATGCAGCGCTCTTGATCCAGGATGATGGTCGACCCCAGCTCGACCCGCTTCTTCAGCGCTCTCCGCGGCTCGCGAGTACGCGAATGCGCCTGGCCGTACTCGAACGCGTAGTCCTGCAGCTTGCATTCACCGGCCTGGTCGCAGATCGGGCAATCGAGCGGATGGTTGACGAGCAGCAGCTCCATCACGCCCTCGCGAGCCGCGAGAGCCCGCTCCGAGCGGGTATGGATGATCATGCCGTCCCGAACGGGCGTGCCGCAGGCGATCTGCAACTTGGGCATGCCCTCCACCTCGACCTGACACATGCGACATGAGCCATCGATCGAGAGCTTCGGATGCCAACAGTAGTGGGGAATGTCGACGCCCTTCATCAGAACGCCCAGATCATCGAGGGCTTGCAGAAGGGTCAGCCCTTCTCTCACCTCATAGGCGGTTCCGTCGACCCTGATATGCACCATCAGAGCTCGAAACCATCCGGAAGCGGGCATTTCCCAGTGTGCACATGCTCGATGAATTCTGAACGGAAGTGGCGCAGCAGCCCCTGCACCGGCCAGGCCGCCGCATCTGCAAACGCACAAATCGTGGCGCCTTCCATCTTTCCGGCCACGTCCTCCAGCACATCGATATCAGCCGCGGTTCCCGCTCCACGTTCGATCCGGAGAAACAGCTTGTGCACGAAGCCCGTGCCCTCGCGGCATTGGGTGCATTGCCCGCAGGATTCGTCGCGGAAGAACTCGGAGATGACGCATCCCACACGCACCATGCAGGTGGTCTCGTCCATCACGATCACGCCACCGGTACCGAGCGAGCTGCCCCGCTCGCGCAGGAACTCGCCCGCCATCGGAACGTCGAGGTGCCCTGCGGGAAGCAACGGCATCGAGACGCCGCCGGGGATCGCAGCCTTCAGCTTGCGGCCGCCGGGTACGCCACCAGCGTGCTCGAAGATGATTTCATCCAGGCGCGTGCCCAGCGGCAGTTCGTAGACCCCGGGGCGCTCCACATGGCCAGAAACACCGAACAGTGTCGTTCCAGGGCTCTGATCGGTTCCCATGCTGCGAAACCAGTCGACTCCGCGCTCGAAGATATGCGGCACGTGACAGAAGGTCTCGACGTTGTTGACTGTCGTCGGCCGACCAAAGGCACCGCACTCGGCGGGATACGGGGGCTTGCGGCGGGGTTGTCCCTTCTTCCCTTCCAGGGATTCGAGAAGGCCCGTTTCCTCTCCGCAGATATAGGCGCCCGCGCCACGCACCAGCACGACCTGATGGGCGAACCCGGTTCCGAGCACATTGGAACCGAGCATCCCTTCGGCTGTGGCTTCGTCGATCGCCCGACGCAGGATGCGCGCCGGTTCCGCGTACTCGCCGCGGACATAGAGAAACGTCATCGCGGCGCCGGTGGCAAAGGCTGGAATCAGGATCCCCTCGAGCAATTGATGGGGACCCCGCGTCATCAGCAGGCGATCCTTGAAGGAACCGGGTTCGGATTCGTCGGCATTGCAGACGAGGTAGTTCGGCCCGTGATGCGGTTCGGGCATGAATGACCACTTCGTGCCCGCATCGAAACCTGCGCCGCCACGACCCTGGAGCCCGGCCTTCTTCAGCATCCGGATCACATCGCCGGGGCTCTGGTCCCTGAGCACACGACGAGCCGTCTCATAGCCACCGCGCGCCCGATAGCCCGAAAGAGTGGCAAAGCCCTCGTCGGCGAAATGCTCCGTCAGGTACTGGGTGACGCGGGGAACCCGATGACCCATTCCGCCGGCTACTCCAGCCCGTCCAGAAGCTGCTGCGTGCGCAGCCAATCGAGATCGAGGTGATAGGCATCATCGATGCGAAGCATCGGGGCGTTACCACAGGCGCCGAGGCACTCCTCGTGCCCAAGGCTGATCCTGCCGTCTTCCGTCGTCTGACCCGCACGAATGCCGAGGTGCGCCTGGATCTGACGCAGCAATCCACGTCCACCGCGCAGCGCGCACGAAAGGCTCGTGCACACGTTCACCTGATGACGCCCCTGCGGCCGCTCGTGGAAATGGTTGTAGAAACGGACGACCTCCATGACTTCGGCCGGGTGCAACTCGAAGATCTCCGCCACTTCCTGGATCGTTTCCGCGCAGAGATGACCTCGCTCCTCCTGCACCAGACGAAGTGCTGCGAGCAGCGCGCCACGCTTCTCGGGCATCTTCGCGATCTCTTCATCGATGGCCGCGCGGACCGCCGGGCTCACCATTCGAGGGCGCCCTTCTTCCATTCGTAGAGCAGACCGAGCACGAGGGGAACACTGAACACGGCCATCACGGCCAACCCGTAGCCTCCGAGGTCCCTGAACAGCGCACCCCACGGATAGAAGAACATCGCTTCCACGTCGAACAGCACGAATAACATCGCAACCAGATAGAACTTCACCGAAAAGCGCCGGTGGGGCGATACGATCTGCGACTCGCCACATTCGAACGGTTCGAGCTTCTCGGCGAACTCGCGCTTCGGCGAGAGCATCCGGTGGAGCACCAGGAACGCGGCGGCAATGAGCAGCGCGAGAGCCAGGATCAGCAGGATGCCGACGAACTCCGCGAGCATGCGCGCACCCCCCACTCACTCGACCACCTGCCAGCCAACCCTGTCCGAGCCGATCCTGGGTGAGATCAGACCGGGCGGCGAAGCCAGCAGGCTCACCTAACTCCCCGTCACAGAAGCGAAAATCGGGTGCGAAGCTAGCTAGAGGCTACCCGCCCGTCAATGGAAGGTGCTGACTCGGAGGTGGTTACACTTCGCCGCCATGCCCACCCCCGTCGCTGTTCTAGGAGCCGGCAGCTTTGGCACCTGCCTGGCGGTTCTCGCCGCGCGGGATCACGATGTGACGATCTGGGCGCGCGACCCGGAGACCGCTGAATCCATCGAACGCGAGCGCCGCAATCCCCGCTATCTCAGCGATATCGAGCTGCCGGCCAACATCAAAGCAACCGCCGACTTGAGCCAGGCGTTGAGCGGCCAGGAAATGGTGATCTGCGCGGTCCCGAGTCACGGTGTTCGCGATGTCATGGAACGCGCCGGCAGGTTGATGGACCCGAATGCGATTCTGGTCTCCACCGTGAAGGGCATTGAGATCGAGACCGGATTGACCATGCACGGCGTACTGGAGGAGGTACTGCCCGAATCGTTGCATCCCCGCATCGTGTGCCTTTCGGGCCCGTCGTTCGCGCGCGAGGTGGCAGAGCACAAGCCAACGGCTGTTACGCTGGCATGCCGCGAGGAGAGCTACGCGATTGCAGTGCAGACGGCGCTCTCCTGTCCGTGGTTCCGCTGTTACACGCATGACGATGTGGTGGGGACCGAAATCGGGGGTGCGTTGAAGAACGTCGTGGCCATTGCGGTCGGGATCTGCGACGGCCTCGATGCGGGCATGAATGCGCGGGCGGGGCTGATGACTCGTGGCCTGCGCGAGATCACCCGCCTCGGCCAGGCGCTTGGAGCCAACCCCCTGACCTTTCTAGGGCTTTCCGGAATGGGAGACCTGATACTGACCTGTACTGGCGATCTATCGCGCAACCGCAACGTGGGCCTGGAGATCGGGCGCGGGCGCAGACTTGACGAGATCATGGGCGGCATGAGCCAGGTCGCCGAGGGTGTGCGCACCACCTTCGCGGTATGCGACCTGGCGACTCGCCTCGGGGTCGACATGCCGATTGCATTCGGAGTGCGTCAGATCTTGCTGGGCGAGGTAGACCCGAAAGCTGGCGGAATGGCGTTGATGACTCGCCAGCTCCGAAGCGAATACGAGTAGTGGAATCCGCGAACGCGTTCCCAGTGCTGTTTTCTGCGTGAAAACGGGAGGTTGACGGCTCCGCTCAGCACGCGTAATCTCTGGCAGCTCCAAGAAAACGAAAATCATTTTCAAAATGTCTGAAAGCCTCTCCTTGTCCGGATTGCCCATCGGAGCAGCAGCCACCGTGATCGCGGTGGATGCCGCTGAGCCGCTTGGCACGCGTCTGCGGGACCTCGGCCTACACCCAGGTACCAAGGTGATCTGCTTGCGACGCGCACCGCTCGGTGATCCGCGGATCTACGAACTGCGCGGAGTCCAGCTGTGTCTGCGAGGCAGCGAAGCGAGGAAGGTGCGCGTGAGCGCCGATGACTGAAGCGGTTGTCCAGCCCACCCTTCGACTCGGACTGGTCGGCAGCCCCAACTCGGGCAAGACGACCCTGTTCAACGCGCTGACCGGGCTGCGTGCCAAGGTGGGCAATTACCCGGGCGTGACGGTCGAGCGTCGGGAGGGAACCGCCCGACTGGACGGTCAGACCGTGCGGGTCATCGATCTGCCGGGCACCTATGGCCTCGAGCCCATGAGTCCGGACGAGGCCGTGGTCAGCCGGGTCCTGGCCGGCGAGGTGGCCGACGTGGCCCCCCCGGACGCGCTGGTCGTCACGGTGGACGCCTGCGCGATCTCCCGCTCGCTGGGCTTCGTAGCCGAACTGATCAATCAGGACTTGCCGACCTGTCTGGTCCTGACCATGACCGACGAGTTGCAGGCCCGCGGAGGGAAGCTCGACCTCGACCGGCTTCGCGCAGCCCTTGGGATCCCAGTCCTGGGTGTCGTGGGCCATCGCGGCATCGGGCTGGACTTCCTACGCCAGCTCCTGGCCAGGCCTTCTGCATGGGAGCGCCCGCCGATCCCACCGCCTCGCGATGCGGAGGAGCGCCACGCATGGTGTGAATCGGTCCTGGAGAGAGTCCTGTTGCGCGCGCCAGGCCGCGACTCCTGGACCGAGCAGATCGACCGGGTCGTCCTCCACCCGCTGGGAGGCACCGCTTTGTTCATCGCGGTGATGGTGCTGTTCTTCCAACTGATCTTTGCCTGGGCGACGCCCGCGATGGACGCCATCGATGCGGGGATGAACGTGCTGGCGAGTGGGGTGCGCGCCGCACTGCCCCCCGGCCTGCTTGCAGATTTCCTGAGCGACGGCTTGATCGCCGGGGTCGGCTCGGTCGTGATCTTCCTGCCCCAGATCACGCTGCTCTTCGGCCTGCTCTACCTGCTGGAGGACGTGGGCTACATGGCGCGCGCCGCATTCGTGGTGGATCGACTGATGGCGCGCATCGGTCTCGAGGGCCGTGCGTTCGTCGCGCTGCTGTCCTCCTACGCGTGCGCGATCCCGGGCATCATGGCCGCGCGCACGGTTCCGTCGCCGCGACAACGCCTGGTCACGATCCTGGTCGCGCCCCTGATGACCTGCTCCGCGAGATTGCCGGTCTACGCGCTGCTGATTGCCGCATTCGTCCCGAACACGACGGTCTTGGGTGGGCTCCTCGGGCTTCAGGGGCTCGTACTGCTGGGGTTGTACCTGCTCGGGGCCGTCACGGCGCTGATGGCCGCGGCCCTGCTCAGCCGATTCGTCGTCGGCCACGCTTCCCTGCCCTTCGTGTTGGAGCTCCCGCCCTACCGGATGCCGCGTTTCAGACTCTGGATCGGACAGGTCTGGGGGGCAGCGAGTTCGTTCCTGCGCCGGGCCGGCACGATCATCCTGCTCGTCTCGATCGTGTTGTGGGGGCTCCTCACCTATCCCAGGGTCGAAGCCCCTGCGGGAGCGAGTCAGGTGGAGGCCAACCGCTACGCCCTCGAGCACAGTGCAGCAGGATCGCTCGGGCGCGCCATCGAGCCCGCGATCGCCCCGCTGGGCTTCGATTGGAAGATCGGTGTCGGTCTGGTGGCGAGCCTGGCCGCCCGAGAGGTGATCGTCGCGACCCTGGCCCAGGTCTACGCCGCTTCCGAGGAGGACGGGACCTCCCTGCGCAACGCAATTCGCGAAGATGTCGATCCGCGCTCGGGCGAGCGGGTCTTCACCCCCGCCTCCGTCGCATCACTGCTGATCTTCTTCGTGTTCGCGCTGCAATGCATGTCGACTCTCGCGGTAATGCGCCGGGAGACCAATTCATGGCGTTGGCCTGCCTTCGCGTTCGCCTATCTTTTCGGCCTCGCCTATGGAGCGAGCTTTCTCACCTATCGGATCGTCAGTGCATTCACGGCTTGACCCCTTCGCATTCCTGGCGATCGCGCTGCTGGCAATGTCGCTTGGCTGCGGGACGACGTACACGCGTCGAAGCCTGCACGAGGACGACAACCTCTCGGTGGTACTCCGTGCCGAGCAGAAAGGCGACGCGCGGGTCGAGCGGCACTTCCGTCACCCGGCCACGATCTCGAACATCCGCCTGGCCCACATCCTGTCGCGCATCGACGTGCGCACCGCGGTCGACGACGACGGTGGCCAGCGAAAGTCCGCCATCGAGACCTCGCTCCTCTATCCCCTGGGCGATGTGCTCAGTGAAGCCCTGGCCAAGGCACAGAGCGACGAGGAGGTGATCGTCCAGATCACACGCAAGGAGAAGCGTCTCGGCATCTTCCATCAGGATTACATGACGAGCTTCGTGGCCTATGTCGGCGGTGACGACCTGCTCTACATCCACCTGAACCGGGTCGAATGGGTCGTGCCAAAGAGTTCGAACACCCGGATCAAGGAGCCGGCCATCGACCGGGATGTGATGGGTTTCAAGGTGATCAGCGCAGACGCCATTGAACCGATCGGCCAGCAGGCCGTCGCCATCGAATGGCGCGACCCGAGCTTCCGGAAGGCTCCCAACATTCGCGTCGGCCCGACCGGCCGCGTGATGCGCCGAACCATCCTGTTGGACGAACCAGAAGAAGCTCCCGAGGACCTCCCCGAACCCATCGAAGAACGCATCCCCGACGACCCCGAAACCCTACGCGCCCTCGCCAAACTCGAAGAAGCACGCAGAGCCGGCGAGATCACCGAAACCAACTACCGCCGCCAACGCCGCACCCTCCTAACTCCGTCAAGATAGGCCACTAAAAGAGGCTGTTAAGAGAGGGGCCGGTCCCATTTGTTAAGTTGTCAATTTTCCCAAGGGAAAATTGATCAATATGTTTCGCTGTCTCATTAGTTATTTCATCAGAGGAGACTCCTCCATTGCCGGTATAACTTGGAACACCCGTAATTATTAGATGAGAGTATAATCCTTTACGTTGATTGCTCTTG
>JAAELW010000411.1 GCA_024226235.1 bacterium | reverse complement strand
TTGCCTCTCTGGTGCCATCCTACGCTGGTATCCGCCACGAGCGGCTCGGCGGTAGCGGCCTGCAGTGGCCCTGCTTTGATACCGAGCACCCCGGCACCCGCTTCCTCTATGAGGAGAGCTTCCCTACACCCTCCGGCAAGGCTCTGTTCCATGTCGTCAACCAGGAAGACGCGGGCGAGGACGTGGCCGATGATGACTATCCGTTGAACCTCAACACGGGCAGGCTGCTCGAGCACTATCATACGGGCACCATGTCACGACGTTCGCGCGGGCTGAATCATATGCGGCCAGAGGGCGAGGTCGAGATGCACCCCGAGGATGCACGCCGCTACGGCCTGGAGGATGGCTGCATGGGACGCATCGTCACCAGGCGCGGGGCGATCGAAGTCAAGGTCTTTGTCACAGAGCGGACATCGGAAGGCGCAATCTTCTATCCCTTCCACTTCGCTGAAGCACCCGCGAACCGGCTGACCAGCGGCAAGCTCGACAAGGCCTCGCAAACCCCGGCCTACAAGCGAACCGCAGTGAGGGTCGAGCGCATCGAAGCATAGGCAAGATGCACTCGCGGCCCGATCCAGAGCCCGTGCTTAAACGTGGGGGCG
>JAAELW010000410.1 GCA_024226235.1 bacterium | reverse complement strand
GTGCAGGATGATCGATCGCAAGCGCGTAGGGCGTAGGAGCCGCCAGAAAGGGGCACAGGGCGAACGTGACGTGGCCAACGAGCTGCGCAGCGTCTATCCCGGCGCAGCCCGTGGTGGGCTGTTACAGACGCAGTACGGGCGGGGATCCAATGCCTGCGATGTGGAGCACACCCCGTGGTGGATCGAGGTGAAACGGGGTGCACGGCCCAATATCCAGGGAGCGATGGAGCAGGCGGTGGCCGACACCGACGGGAGACCTCCCCTCGTCGTCACCCGCAAAGATCGGGGTCCCTGGCTCTGCACCATGACGCTGGAGCGATTTCAGCACCTGGTCGGGATCATCCAGGAGTATCAGAAAGCCGTCGATCCAGAATTTCAAGTAATCGCGGCGGCTCCATCGCCCCGAGCTGCAGCCGAGCCGGGCCCCGGAGCAGCTCCCGGAGACGACGACGACGAGTCCACGTAAGCTCGGCCCATACATCGATCGACTCACTGCCGCGCGCGTAACAGAGGCGAGGATTACGGGTGGTGTGCCCGCGCCCCATGTGCGACCAGACCGCGAAGCCCTCCCCCAGCATGCGCGCCAGCTCCCCGGCAAACCACTGGCCAGCGGAACAGGAGTACAGGATCACCGTCGCCTGCTCGGTCGCGCTCTGGATGCCCGCGGCGAGGCACGCCGCGCCGTCCCGTCCATGAAAACCCAACCCGATGCCCCGGGGAAATCCGTGGCAGAAAAATGCCACCTGCTGCAGGCCCCGATGCTGGGGTCGGAACAATTGATCGAGCACTGCGTCGCGCACCTGCTGCGCGCTCAGACCCTCGGCATCGAGAAACAGTTCCGACGCCTGGTTCGCTCGCGACCATGCGGT
>JAAELW010000409.1 GCA_024226235.1 bacterium | reverse complement strand
TCTGCTCACGCTCCAAAAAAGTGGGCACTGGAATCACGATCGCGAACTCCTCGGGATCGCCCTTGAAATCGTTCGCCATCGTCAGGACCGTGCGATCCCCGTCGCGCACCAGGACGACTTGCGAAGCCTGATTCCAGAGCGTGGTATCGGCCTTGGCGACGTAGAAGCCGCAGAAGGCCAGCGCACCTTCAGCGAGCCCCGTGAGCAGAAGACAGCAGAGCAGCAGCAGACGCAGGATGGGATTCATGGGACGGTTCCTCCAATACAGGAGCCCATCGATAGACGGGACCTGGAAGCCAACGATCGAGTAGCGGCACCAGCGGCGCCGCAGCAAACAGCGCAAAGAACAGGCCGTTGGGTTCGTATGCGCCGAACTGAAGGCCGAAGCCCGCCACCGCAACCCCGGCTGCATAGATGAGCCGACCCGCCCGGGAACGCGGCGTGGTCCGCGGGTCTGAGATCATCAGGAATGCAAAGACCAGCAGCGCGCCATTCTCGAGCTGGTGGAGCGGGATGGCCCACGGATCTCCCAACCAGGCGGCCCGCCCGAAGCTCAGCGAACACCAGGCCACGAGAAAAGCCCAGGTGACATCGCTGCGGGCAGACCGGTGAATCACCAGCTGGCCCATGCCGGCAAGTGCAAGAGCCAGCAGTGCCGTGTGGCCCCACTGCCCTGCGGAAACCCAGGCGCGATCCGTCAGCAGCAGCAGCGCGACGATTCCGAAGTTCGCCGGGTTGAAGACGTGGCTGCCACGAGCGCGCAGCAGATGCTTGCTGCCAATGGCCAGTACCGCAGATGCAGCCGCCAGTTCGAGGCCCGAAGTTCGCAGCAGCAAGCTCAAGGAGATCGAGGTCGTGAGCGGGCTCCTGGGGTCGAAGCGCTCCCCCCGCCACCGCCGTCCCAGCCACTCCGTGCCGAGCGCCAGGCCGACGATGAGTGCGAAACGACCCGGCGAAAGTTCGAAATCGAGAACGGTCATTCCATAGGTCGCCAGACAGCCCAGAATGGCGATCTGGAGGATACGCGGGTCGACCATGGATACCGAGCCTAACAGGTCCGGCGACCTCACGCGTAAAGTCTGCGTAAACCAGCCGATGGATCAGCGCATGAAGAGGTGGTAGGCCGGGTTCCCGGTCTCTTCACTCCAGGGGTAGCCCAGCTCCTCCAGGTATCGGCGAAAGCCGTCATCTTCATCTGCGGGCACCTGGATTCCGGCCAGTACGCGACCCACCGCCGAACCGTGGTTTCGGTAGTGAAACAGGGAGAGATTCCAGCGCGGATCCATCAGCGCCAGGAAGCGCGCAAGAGCACCGGGCCGCTCCGGGAACTCGAAACGCAGCAGCCGCTCATCGGCGAGTTCCGGCACCCGACCTCCGACCATGAACCGGGTGTGCAGAAGCGCCATCTCGTTCTCGGTCAGGTCCACCACTCCGTAGCCGGCACCCTCGAGTCCGCGGACCAGCGCCGCCCGTTCCACGCCAGCGCCGAGCGCCACGCCGACGAAGACATGGGCCTCGGGGCTCAGGGCGTGGCGGTAGTTGAACTCGGTGACGTCGGTATCCCGCAACGCACCGCACAGCTCCCGAAAGGCGCCGGGCCGTTCGGGAATGGTGACGGCCAGGATCGCCTCGCGATGCTCCCCCAGTTCGGCGCGCTCCGAGATATGCCGCAGCCGGTGGAAGCCTATGTTGGCGCCACTCTGGAGTGCGACGAGGCATCTCCCGCGGCCGCCGCCCTGTTCCTCGAGCCAGCGCTTCATCCCCGCCACGGCAAGTGCACCGGCCGGCTCGGTCAGCACACGGGTCTCCTCGAAGAGATCTTGAATCGCCGCGCATACCTCGTCCACGCCGACCTGCAGCATCCCATCGACCCGATCGCGAACGATCCGAAACGGTGCGTCGCCGACCTGGCGCACCGCCGCACCGTCGACGAAGAGTCCCACTCGATCGAGAGGGATCGGCCGGCCCGCATCGAGAGCCGCCGCCATGCTCGCAGCATCCTCCGCCTCGACCCCGAAGATCTGGATCTCCGGGCGGAGAAACTTCGCATAGGCCAGAATGCCAGCCAACAACCCTCCTCCGCCAACCGGTACGAAGATCGCGTCGATCGGGTCCGGATGCTGGCGCAGGATCTCCATCCCGATCGTGCCCTGGCCTGCGATCACGTCGAGGTCGTCGAACGGATGAATCAGGGTCCCGCCCTGCTTGGCGACCAGGGCATCGGCTCGCTCGGCTGCATCGGCCACCGTGTCCCCGAACAACTCGACCGTCGCCCCGAGCGCGTCGACCGCCCGCACCTTGATCGACGGAGTCGTGCGGGGCATCACGATCGTGGCGGGAAAGCCCAACCGCTCCGCCGCCAGAGCGACCCCTTGCGCGTGATTTCCCGCCGAGCAGGCGACGAGGCCACGACGCCCGACCTCAGGCGGCAGCTGGCAGATCTTGTTGTAGGCACCCCGCAGCTTGAACGAGAAGATCGATTGAAGATCTTCGCGCTTCAGGAGCACGCGCTCCCCGAAGCGCGCGGAAAGCTTCGGAGCCGCCTCGAGTGGCGTCTCGCGTGCCACGTCGTAGACACGCGCCCGGAGGATGCGCTCGATCATCAGGTCATCCTACCAGCCCGGATGGGGACGCTCTCAATGCCCTTCGAAACGGGGCTCTCTTCGTTCGGCCATGGCTTTCACGCCCTCGGCAAAGTCGGAGGTCTTGCGCAGCAGGTCCTGCTCGGCCCGCTCGTGATCCGTGGCTTCGCGAATCCGCTGACCGAGATCGCCTCGCAAGGTGCGACGGATCGAACGCACTGCCAGTGGCGCGGAAAGTGCGATCTGATGAGCGAGCGCGTGGGCGACATCGCGCAGTTCCTCCCGAGGCACGAGCCGATCGCACAAGCCCAGCCCAAGCGCTTCCTCGCCCTTCACGCGTCGGCCGGTGTAGAGGAGCTCCATCGCGGCGGTCGGACCGACCAACTCGGGGAGCGTCACGCTGAGACCAAAGCCCTGATGGAGCCCCAGGCGGGCGAAGTTCGCCGCAAAGCGCGCTTCAGTGCAGGCGACCCGGAAATCCGCAGCCAACGCGAGGCCCAGCCCGCCCCCGATGGCTGCTCCCTGGATTGCTGCCACAAAGGGCAGCGGAGCCTCGAACAGGCGCACGGCCTCGGCATAGAGATCGCCCGGAGCGATCGATCCGCTACGACCGCTGAAATCGGCGCCTGCACAGAAGTGCTTGCCTTCCGAGCACAACACGATCGCTCGGCAGCGGTCGCCCTCCGCCAGTTCGTAGAAGGAATCGGCAAGCTCGCGAATCAGCGACATGTCGAAGAAATTGGCCGGCCCGCGCTGGATCTCGACCCGGGCCACGCGCTCCTGTAGCTCTACGCTGAGTTCACTCATCCAGACCTGCCTTTCTGTTCATCCAGCCCCACGGATGGAACCCCCACGCGATCCTCCGACCCGCTGGCGCGCTCGAGGTTCGACTTCGTTCGCCAGCCAATTGGCGAGCTCTCGCAAACGGATGGCCGGATCGACCACGTCAGTGTCGATCCCGTAGCGCCAGGCGATGTCGCTCCGGTCCGGGTTCGCATGCAGGGCCTCCATGTCGCGGATCCAGCCTTCGGCGTCCGCTTCGTCGGCGAAGCTACCCTGTTCGACGAGGCCTGGCGTTCGAAGGTGCGCCTGACGCGCAATCTCGTGCAGATCGTACTCGGGGTGGTACTGCACAGCCCAGAAGCGCCCGCGGCCGTGTTCGATGGCCACGGCCTGCACTCGAGTGAATTCGTTCGTCGCGAGCAGCTTTGCCCCGGGCGGAAGGCTCTGGATTTCGTCCTGATGGCTGGTCCACGCATCGAAGACGGCCGGCTTCCCTTGATACATCGGGTGATCGGCGCCGCCGGTCGTCAGCCGGATCTTGCGCGACAGACCGAACTCACGTCCTTTCGGATTCAGCCCGCATTGGCCACCCGCGGAAACGACCGCGAGCTGGGCCGCCCAGCAGCTTCCATGAGCGGGAATACCAGCCTCGAAGCCGCGGCGGGCCAACTCGACCTGGCGCCTGACCCGCGGATCGTCCGCGATATGGATCGTGAGACTGGAACCGCTCCACAGCATGCCGTCAAAATCTTCCAGCGATGCTGGAGGAACCCAGTCGGCATCCGCCGGATGGCCGATCTCGAGCTTCGCCGTGGGAGCCAGCGCGTGAACGCACTCGGCATACAGAGGCCCCGCCTCGGCTGCCCCACCAAGAGCCAACTTCGCCCGCCCGTCAGAGGCGTAGGCATCCAGTACGAGCAGGCGCAGCATGCTATTCAGGCGGGACACTCGCCGGCGGACCACCCGACCCGGGCGATCTTCATTGCTGGATCATCTTTCGGGCACTCTTCACGGCACGCTCGGCAGCTTCGCCTTCGGTCGGAAGCTCTCGCGCCACCGGAACGTCCAGCCCGCGTTCGACCGCCGGTCGTTTCTCCATCGCCTCGATCCAGCGATCGAGATTCGGAAGATCCGAGCAATCGATCCCAGACCAGCCGCGAATCCGCACCCAGCTGTAGTTGGCGATGTCCGCCAGGCTGTATTCCCCGGTCAACCATTCCCGTCGTGCGAGCACTCCGTCGAGGACCGTATACAGGCGTCGCGTTTCGTTCTGATAGCGCGCGATGGCCGCAGGCAACTTCTCAGGGAAATAGCGGAAGAAGACATTGGCCTGCCCCTGCATCGGACCGACACCACCCATCTGGAACATCAGCCACTGGACGACCTGGGAGCGGCCCTTGGGATCGGTCGGCAGGAGTCGCCCGTCACCCACCTTCTCGGCCAGATAGAGCATGATCGCTCCCGACTCGAAAACCGGGAAATCGCCGGCCTCGCGGTCGACGATGGCCGGGATGCGCCCATTCGGGTTGATCTCCAGGAAAACGGGGTCCTTCTGCTGGTTCGCCGACAGATCGATCGCATGCACCTCGTAGGGCAATTCCAGCTCCTCGAGCGTGATGGAAGCCTTCCAGCCATTCGGTGTCGGAGACGTGTAGAGATCGATCATCGGAACTCCTCGAAAGAGGAGGCAAAGAGTATCACTCCTCAGCGCACTTCAAGGCCATGATGATGGCGGCGAGTGCGGCGACTCCCGGCGACCCGGAAGCCCCTCCGATATCGGTAGAGCTCGAGCTGCATCGCTGCAGCGAGGTCTAGAGGTCGTCTCGGACCTTCTCCAACACGCGGTGCAGCCGGCGGACGTACGCGGTCGTCACGATATGGCTCAGCTCCTGGGCCAGCCAGGGTCTGTTCCGAGCCAGGTATTGATACCCGCGCGCGTCGAATTCGAGGAGAGTGGTTTCGCTCTCCGTGATCGCCGATTCGGTCGGGGGGACTCCGGCGAGCATCGAGAGCCCTCCAAAGACCTGCCCGGCGACTACCCGGTCGATCGGAATTTCCCGAACACCTCGGGCGCGAACCTGGAGGATCACTGAGCCGCTCTCCACGACGAAGATCGATCCGGATGCATCCGGATCGAAGTCCTGGCGGTAGACCGTATGGCCGGCGGGTAGTTTCCGAGTCCGGGTGATCTGGGAGAGGCCCATGGCTCCGTCCACACCCATCGGGCGCAGATCCGAACCGACGTAGAGGAAGCGGGCGAGTTGCTTGCCGCCCTCCAGTACCACGTCCCAGAGCATGTCGACAGCCTCGTTCGTCGGATTCACGAACTCGACGCCCGTCATCACCACGTCGTCACCGCGGAGCACGTCCTGCCAGCGCCCCTCGGCGTCGAGGCCAAGCCATCTCCCGTCAACCTGGATCTCGATGCGCTGGATCGACTTGGCATCGATCGGGGACTCCGTGGCCACACACGCGCCACCGGTACTCAGATCCCGGGTGCGCGCAACCAACGGGCCACTGAAGCCGGTCGAGTACAGGCGAGCGGGCAGATCCGTACCAATGCGCGGATCCCCGCGGCTGCCAAAGAGTTCATCCGACGCCGGCGCCATCTGAACTACTTGAGCGGAACGCGCTTCTTCAGCGCAGCACCCAGATCGGAGGAGAAGACCTGCATGGCGGGAAATTTCCTGCCGTCGAGCCCGAATTCGACCTGCACGCCCACCAGATCATTAGCTGGGAAGTGACCGTCTCCGGGTAGCTCGAGCTGGAAGACGTGGAGATCCTCGACGGCCTGGGAAACGCGGATCTGTCTCTCGAGCTTCTGAAAGAGTGTATTGCAGGTGCCGCAGAGCAGGTTGGCCATCTCCTGGAATGCCTCGAGGTCCGACTCCTCGAGCCCATTTTCTTCCTTTTCCTTGATCGTACCCTCGGGCAGCATGACCATCGTACCCACCACCCGAGCGGCAAACGCCTCGGTGAAGATGAAGTGCACGGGGCCCTCGGCGTCGCCGGTGATCTGGGTCTCGATCATCACCACCTTGCCGGGCATGGCCTTGGCGAGATCGTCCGGTCCGCCCGCACAGCTGCCACTAGACTCCATCGAAAGGTCGATTCCAATCATCTCTCGCCAGTCTTTGGCCACGTCGCCGAGCATGCGCGCGGTCAGTTTCGCGAGATACGCGCTGGGATCTTTTGCCATGTTCTTGTTTCCTCAGACGACCTGGTTGATCTTGGCTTCGAGCTTCTCGGGTGTGAACGGCTTGGTGAGGTAGGCGTTGGCACCCGCGTCCAGCGCTTCCTGCACCTTGTCCTCGGTACCCTCGGTGCTGAGCATCATGATCGGAGTCTGGTCGTCCTCACGCGCCTTCTTGACGAAATCGAGGCCGTTCATGACAGGCATGTTCCAGTCACAGATGATCAGTTCGAAGCTGCCCTTGCCGAGCGCCTCGAGACCTTCCTGGCCGTTCCCCGCCTCCGTCACGCTCTCGACATCGACACCACTCTGGCGCAACGCTCGCGTAATCATCTTCCGCATCACGCCCGAGTCGTCGATCAACAATACCTTCATTCAGACACCCCTTCCTCGTGTGGTCGGTCACTGCTGTCTTCGGCGTGTTGGCGTGCAAACGTAATGGTGAATCTGCTCTTCTCTTGCACTCGTTCTGCAAGAGCGCGACACCCTCGGGGTTATGCCCGATACGCTCCAGGGGATTCGACGGACAAACCCAACGCACCGGGATCGACCACGCGGCCCGGGTGCCCGGCATTCCGATGTCGACCGGAACTACCGCTCAGCAGCAGCCGGGTCCGGTGCCGCTATCGCTCTCGTCGTGCCAGTGGGGCGCATCGACATAGAGCCGACGCTCCGCCGCGACGCGCATCGCTCGCGCCGTATCGATCACCCATGGCCCATCCCGCACGACGCATAACCGAACGCACTCGCCGGCGGCCAGCACCCGCTCGCGGTCGCCGTCGAACTCGAGCAACCCCGGGCCGCGCAACACCACTTCCTCGCCGAGTGCAAGGCGACGCGCGCTCTTCACATGAGCAGTCCGGTAGAGGCCGGGCGAAACGGGAACCAGCAGGGGGCGGCCGCCCTCCCCTTTCGCGGTGCATTCCACCACGACCCCGAAATCGTCCGAGGCACTCGCCGGTTCCAGAAGTCCGCCGATCGGAGACATGCCGATCGAGCCGGGCTCCGCCCGGGAAAGCAGCATATGGCGGATCTTCTCGGGATCGAAAGGCATGAAGCTGCCGGGATGATCGTCTGCGACGAGCACCGCATCGATCACAGCAAGGCTCTCATCACCGTTCTCGTAAACAGCGCGAACGAGCTTGGCCCTCACCGCGACTTCCTCGATCGAGACCCGCCTGCTGGCGACCAATCCGGCGGCCGCGCCCGCCGTGGTGGCCTCGACGGTTTCGGGGAAGACGTTGTTCGTGCCCGTCGAAAGCGGCAGAAGCGGAACCTCGGGCCAGGCCTTTGCCACCAGGCGTTGGGTACCATCCCCTCCTAGCACGAGCAGCGCCCCACAACCCGCCTTGCGCATGGCCTCTACCGCGCGCAATGTGTCGCTGGGCTTGGTCTCGAGTCTTCCGATGTCGAGAAACTCCATCTCGGCGCCGATCCGCAGCAGATCCACTGCCCGCTCGGAGACGCGGAAGAGATCCTGCACGAGCAACACTCTCTTCACGCCCGCTGCCACCGCACCCACCACGGCCCGTTGAAGCTGATTGCGCTTGGCATCGGGCGTATGCGTCTGGGCTCGGCCCACGAGCCTGCGGACATCGCGACCCGACATCGGATTGGCGATCACTCCGAGCGGCAGCGGCTCCATCCGCTAGGAACCACCGCCGTGCACGTTGATCTTCTCGCCCGTCACGTAACCGGCGGCATCCGAGACGAGAAAGCGCACCACCGCCGCGACCTCCTCGGGGCTGCAGACGTGGCCGAAGGGCATGCTGGCATCGAGCGTGCGGAGATCATCCACTCCTGCGGTCGCCTTCATCAGCCGCCGACCCATCTCGGTCTCGATCAAGCCCGGTGCAACGACATTCACGTGGATGCCGTGGCGCTTCTCCTCCTTGGCAAGGGTGAAGGCCAGCGATTCCATCGCGGCCTTGCCCATGTTGTAGGGCGCGCCGCCCGCAGCATGCTGGAGCGTCGCGACGCTCGAGATCATCACGATGTCACCCCGTGCCTGGGTGCGCATGCTCGGCAGCACCAGTTGGCACAGCCGATGCGGCCCGAGCGCGTGGATTCGGACGACCCGCTCCAGTTCCGCAGGATCGGTCTTGGCCACGCTCTGGCCACGGCTCGCAATGCCCGCATTGTTCACGAGGATGTCGATCTGCCCGAAATCGCGGAGGACCGATTCGACCATCACCTCATCGGCCTGAAAGTCATCGACCGAGGCGCCGTAGGCACGCGCCTCCCGCCCGAGCGCTCGAATGGCCTCGACCGTCTGCTCCGCGGCGCCCTCGTCTCGCCGATAATTCACGGCGATATCCACACCATCTTCTGCCAACCCGAGAGCGATCGCGCGGCCCACACCACGCCCTCCGCCCGTCACCAATGCCACGCGTTTCTGTTCCGACATGGCGGGTAGCCTAGTTCAAGTACGCCTCGCGGTGCCTCTCCGCCAGCTCCGTCAGATAGAGGGCCCAGAGAGCCGGATCCCAGACTCGGATCGCGGCATCGATCGGCTCCACAGCGGGCGTCTCGTTGGCGGTCTGGATCGGTTCATCGTTGGGTACGAACATGCGAAGAGTGTGTGAACGCCCAGGGCCCTGTCAATCCGGCCCGAGGTCCACAGGGGAGCAGGAGACCCTCTACCCGCATTGCGCGGACCTACAACTCGAAGCTCCCGGCACCCTTCGCGGTTCCCGGCTCGAACCGGGACGGCCGCCAGAGCAGGCTGTTGTGATCGGCCTCTCCCTCGTCGAAATCCTCGATGGTCACATTCAATCGCAAGCCATCGAAGTGGCCGCCCGCCCGCTCGTCGAGCACGGCCACGGGAACCCCCAACTCGACGCTGTAACCACGGGCCGTCCGCTGGGATGCTTGAACGTGAACCGGCTCGGCTCCGCCCATGAACAGGGCCAGGATCGGATCCGCACGCGGCTCCTCGATCGTCACCATCGCGCTCACCATTCGGGCCAGGGCCCCGCTGCGGATCATCGGGAAGAGCCCTCCGTTCTCGTCTCGCTCGTCTGCTGGGCGCGGGTCGATCGAAACCAGCACCGCATCCTGGTTCCGTGCGATCCGGTCGCTCGACGTGACGATCGAATCGTCGGTCACCTCGACCGCGACATACAGATGGGTCTCATCCCGACGCAGATCGAAGCGGAACGACGCGTCACTCGCTCCGCCGTAAGCTGCATGGCCTTGCACCTGGGCGGGCTCATCGACCACGAAACGAAGCCGACCCCAGTCGGAGAGGTCTCCATCCACGCTGATCCCGCGCTTCAACACGGCCACATCGAAAGATCCGTCCGGCACCATCGACAGCTCGCGCTCGATTTCGACGGGCTCACCACCCGGGCCTTCCGCCCGGAGCGTGAAGTGCGCCTTGGCCGGTGCCAGCTCCTCGAAACGCAGCGGCAGCCGCGACCGCAGCGGGACCTCGATCACCTCGACCGCACCCGGCGGCAGGCTGCGGATCGCCCCGGTCACGCCGGGCCTCAGATCCCGGCCGGAAACGAAGCGGGCCTCCAGCTCGAGGGTCCGCTCCAGGGTGTTCGTCACCTCGAATCGCGCCACGCCCTCCCGAAAGGTCCGACCGGAGCCGCGCATCGGCAATGCGACGACCGCACCGGCCAGCGCATCCACGACCGCGCGCAGATCCGCAGTCAGGACGTCCGTATCCTGAACGCCTTCGAGCATCACGTTGGCGATCACCGGCTCCTCGCCATCCATCTGGACGACCGCTACGTGATCGAACTCGCCCCAGGGCAGACCGCGCAATGCGCTGCCACCACCGGTCGTGGCGAGCGTGATGAACTGCTGCCCACGCCGGACGTGCCGGGTGTAGCGATGGGTATGGCCCGCAAAGACCGTGTAGCCGCGATCGCCCAACAACTCTTCCACCCGCAACCAGTCCGGATGGATCTGCGGCGAATCCCAGAGCGGCTGATGGACGACGACGAAGGTCCAACGCGCGTCGGTATTCTCCGCCAGTACGCGTTCGACCCATGCCATCTGATCGGCCTGGGTCCAGGGACCGGGCACAGGACTGCCTGGATCGTGCACCATGCCGAAGAGCTCGCTGTTCATCATCACGAACAGCACGCCCTTGTACCGGAAGTGGTAATAGGAAGGGCCGAATCGCTCCTTCCACGTCTCGGCCATCACCGCATTGCTCATGTCATGGTTGCCAGCGGCATAGAAGAAGGGCATCTGCAGACCACCGACGAAACCCTCGATCTCGTTCCATTCTTCCGAGAGACGCGCGCGATCCGATGTATAGCCTTCGATCAGGTCCCCGACGCTCAACACGAATGCGGGCTGGAGGAGATTGAGCTTGGGCATTGCGCTCGCAAACACGCGGCCACGGTGGCCCCCGGTCCGATCCGAAACCACGGCAAAGCGGAATGCCTCCGGGGCATCGAGAGGTTCGAGCCCGGTCCAGGGCACCGCAGCGCCCCCCGTCTCCACCTCGATCCGGTGCGGCGGTGCGGCCTCGGCCATCCACTGCATGCCGAGCTGGGCACAGCCACCCAGCAGGGCCAACGTCAGCGAAACGAAGATCAGGGACCGGCGCGTCATGCTGCCTCCTCTGGAAGTGAACGATCTTATCAGAGCAGCCGGAGCAATTGCGCCCTGCCTGCTACACCTTGCAGGCTTCCCACCCAACCCAAGGAGACGAGATGCCGAGCGTGATTGCGACGATCAAGGTGAAAGAGGACAAGATCGAAGAGGCCAAGGCGCTGTTCGCCAAGCTGGCCGCCGACGTGAACGCGAAAGAGGCGGGGACGCTTGCCTACATCCCCCACCAGCGCAGCGACCAGCCTGCGACCTTCGTCTTCTACGAGAAGTACTCCGATGCAGCAGCCTTCGCGACCCATGGCGAGAACCTGAAGGCCGTGGGGAGGGAGTTTGCCGGGGTGATGGCCGGGCCGCCGGATGTCGTGATGATGGAGGAGTTGTAGGAGCCGTCAGGTCTGACGCTTGTCGACGGCTCGGATGGCGGCGCCTCCGATTCGGGCGATCCGGGTATCGCCGAACGGTGTACCCACTCCGCTGTTCACCGTCAGGGCGACGGCGAGCTGGCGGCTCGGATCCGCCCAGCCGCCGGAGCCGCCGAAGCCGAAGTGCCCGAAGCCACGGGGCGCGCGGGCGCCTACGGCAAAGACGCGGTGATAGCCGAGGCGCCAGCGCATCGAAATGGGGATCACCCGGCCGGCGCCCTGGTTCTGCGGCTGCGCCGCGTGCAGGACGGCTTGCTCCGAGAGCAGGCGTACGCCGTCCAGGGCCCCGCCCCCAGCGAGGCAGGCGTAGAGGCGTGCCAGCGAGCGAGCGGTGAACATGCCGTTGGCGGCGGGAATCGATACCGCGCGGAAGGCTTCGCCGTTCCAGTCAAGCTCTTCCATGCCCGATGGAACCAGCGCGGCCAGGGTATCCGCCGGGTCGTACTCGAAGCCGAGCCGGGCCAGACGGCGGCGCCATCGCTCGGCACCGCGGTGGATTTTCTCGGTACGACGCCTGGCATCCTCCGGCGGGGCATCGAGGCCGGGAGCCATCAGACGAGCGCAGCGCCCCTGCTGCTCGGGCGGAACCCCGCAATACAGCCCACCTAGCCCGAGCGGGCCGGCCAACTCGGCGGCGATCAGTTCCGAGAAGGACTTGCCACCCGCAACGCGCCGCACCAGTTCTCCGACCAGCCAACCGTAGGTGAGGCCGTGGTAGCCATGCGCCTGCCCCGGAATGTGGCGGGGTTTCGCAGCCGCAAGCCTCGCGACCATCGTGTCCCAGTCGAGCATCTCCCGGGCGTGATCGATCATGTCCGCAATCGCGAACAGCCCGCCTTCATGGCAGAGCAGATGCCGCACGGTCAGCCCTTGCTTGCCCGAGGCCGCAAACTCGGGCCAGTAGCGGGCGACCGGCGCGTCGATCTCGAGCAGCCCACGGTCCAGGTAGATATGCAGCAGGGTCGAAGCCACCCCCTTCGTCGTGGAGAAGGAGAGGCTCAGCGTGTCCTCCTGCCACGGGCTCCCGGCGGCGTCGCGCGTGCCGCCCCAGATATCGACGACCTTCTCGCCCTTGTGGTAGACGCAGACCGCGGCTCCTCCGGGCGCGTTGCGGGGGACGATGCGACGCAGCGATCGGGCCACGCCGGCGAAATCCGGGTGCAGTGTGCCGTGAAAGACATGCATGGTGAACTCTGGATAGCCCATTCCGAACCGTCGCGGAGGGCCCCGTCCGGCGGAGCGTGGCCCTGATGCCATCCCCCACAGTGGGAACACAATCTGGCACGCCTCTTGCGAGTTCTCGGACTCAGGAGGTGACCGATATGGATGACTCCCACGACCCCTTCCGCTGGGCCGACGACCTCGGGCCGGAGAAGATCGTCCACGTGACAGAGCCCAGCATCGGGCTGCGGGCCGTCCTGGCTGTGGACAACACCGCATCTGGCCCGGCCATCGGCGGTGTGCGCATGGCTCTGGATGCCTCGGCGGAGGAGGCCTTTCGCCTGGCCCGCGCGATGACGCTGAAGAACGCTGCGGCGGGCCTTGCCCACGGCGGCGGCAAGTCCGTGATCCTTGCCAACCCCCACGGACCGATCGATGACCGGGAGCGCCTGGTGCGGGCATTCGCCTGCGCGATCCGCAATCTGGTCGACTACATCCCCGGGCCGGACATGGGCACCGACGAACGGGCGATGGCCTGGATCCACGACGAAATCGGACGCGCCTGCGGCCTTCCCGCGGAACTCGGCGGGATCCCGCTGGACGAACTCGGCGCTACCGGTTTCGGCCTTGCTTCATGCGCGGAGGAAGCCCAGGCATTCTGTGACGTGCGGCTCGATGGCGCACGTGTGGTGATCCAGGGCTTCGGCAACGTGGGCCGGCCGGCAGCCCGCTTCTTGGCGGAGAAAGGAGCTGTTCTGGTCGCCGCCAGCGACTCGAAGGGAAGCATCGCCAACGCGGAGGGCCTCGACGTCGAGGCGCTGATCGCGGCGAAGACCAGCGGCGGAAGCGTGCTGGACGTGGAAGAAGGCAGCCACGGAAAGCCCGAAGCCGTGATCGACGTCGCGTGCGATGTCTGGATCCCCTGCGCGAGACCCGATGTGGTCCACGAGCGGAATGTCGAACGCCTCGACACGAAGCTGATCCTTCAGGGCGCGAACATTCCAATCTCACCGGGGGCGGAGGCCAGTCTTCACGCCCGTGGCGTGCTCAGCGTGCCGGATTTCGTGGCCAATGCAGGTGGCGTCATCTGCGCTGCCACCGAAGTACATGGCGGCAGCCGGGAACAGGCATTCGAGGCGATCGACTCGAAGATCCGCGACAACACCCGCACCGTGTTGAGGGCCGCCTGCACCGAAGCCTGCTTGCCCCGCGCCGCAGCAGCCACGCTCGCAATCGAGCGCGTGCGACGCGCCGCAGCGACCCGTCGCTTCCACGCATCGGGCAGCAGACAAGGAGCTTCCAGAAACTCCCCCCTCGACCTCTAGACCCCACACCGCTCCGCTTGCCTCTATCCCGGCACCCCACCGGAGCACCGCCACGGAGTGTTAAGAGAGGGGCCAGGCACGATTGTTAAGATGCCTGTT